>JBEKED010000174.1:0-8689 GCA_050014035.1 Terriglobales bacterium | reverse complement strand
CGTAGTGCGCGGCAAGCCCCGTTGCCGCCGGGTTACAATCAATGATCTCGTATGAAGAAAAAGAATGACCTCCAACACCAGGTAAATGAAGCCATCCTCGCCTGCCACGACAAGCAAGCCGACAACGTCACCGTACTCGAACTGGAAAAAGATTCCGGAGCGTTCACCGACTATTTTGTGATGTGCAGCGGAGGCAACCCGCGCCAGATTCAGGCGATTGCCGACGCCGTGGATGAGCGTCTGGAAGCGCTCGGGCTCCGCGTGACCCACTCCGAAGGTTACAAACAGGCGGAGTGGGTGCTGCTCGATTACGTGGACTTCGTCGTCCACATTTTCTCTGAGAAGGCGCGCCAGTTCTACGATCTCGAACGCCTGTGGAAGTCGGCCAAGCGGCTCGAGCCGGCGGAATTGATGGCAAAACCAAAGACCCGCCGCACGACGACCATCAAATCCACGACGGCTAAATCCACCACGGGCACCGCGTCCTCCGCGCCCAAGAAAACGCGAAAGAAGAAGGCCTGAAGTGTCCGCAGCGAATCCAGCCCCGTGGAGTTCTTCGTACCGCCTGGTCGCGGCGGAAAAGTGGAAAGCAAAGTCAGCGGCCCTCGGCAGCGCTGTCACCGAAGCGCTCGTTGCATACGCGCGCCCGCTTCCCGGCATGCACGTTCTCGATTTGGCCAGCGGTACTGGCGAACCGGGAATAAGCCTGGCGCAGCGCGTCTGTCCCAAGGGCTCGGTGACAGCGGTGGATCAGAGTGCGGAACTCCTCGAAGTTGCCGCCGAGCGCGCCCGCAGCAAAAAGCTCGCAAACTTCACCACGCAGCAAGCCGACGCGCACCAGTTGCCATTTGCGAATCACAGTTTCGATCTAGCCACTTGCCGTTTTGGAGTGATGTTTTTCAGCAATGTCCCGCGAGCGCTGGCGGAACTGCGCCGCGTGCTCAAGCCCGGAGCTCGCGCCTGTTTTGCCGCCTGGGGCCCGTTTGAACAACCGTATTGGCAATCCACGATGAAGATTGTGCACCGCCATGTCGGAGGAGACATGCTTCCGCCGGGCGGCGCCGACCCTTTTCGGTTTTCGGACCCAGGCTCGCTCTCAAAGGTGCTCAGCGGCGCCGGATTTCCCGAAGCCGACGAGTCGACCCAGAATCTTCCCTGGACCTGGCCCGGAGACGCGGATGAAGTTTTCGAGTACGCGTGCGCGGTAGCCGCTCCGTTCCGTCCCATGCTGGAGCGGGTTCCAGCCGAAGAATGGCCGGCGATCCGCGCCGAGGCGAAAGCGGCGATTGAGCGCTATCGCGTCGGCGACGAAATCCGCTTCGGCGCCGAGGTAGTGCTGGCGTCGGGAAAAGCCTGAGCGGCGAAACCGGCCGCGGTAAGACATGAAGATCAAAGTAGCCTGGATCGGCAAAACGAAAGAGCCGGCGATCGAAGCTCTGACTGCGGAGTATCTGAAACGCATCTCGCGTTACGCCGATGTCGCGGGCCTCGCGTTGAAAGACGAAGACGCACTGTTGTCGCTCGCAAGCGGTGCTCGCCAACAGAAGCTGAACAAAGAGCGCCACAAGCTTGTTCTCCTCGATTCGCGAGGCAAACAGTTTTCGTCCGAAGAGCTGGCCGAGTTTTTGGAGCGCGAACAACTGAACGCCGTACCGCTGCTCTTCGCAATCGGCGGCAGCGACGGCTTCAGCGACGAGGCCCGGCGCCACGCCAGTGTTACGCTCTCTCTCGGAAAGATAACGCTGCCGCACGAATTGGCGCGCGTGGTTCTGCTCGAGCAAATCTATCGTGGTTTCACCATTCTTAAGAATCATCCCTATCATTTGGGTCATTAACTTGAAAGTAACGGGACAGCGGCCACTCAGCCCACTTCCACGAGTTTGATTCCCTCGCACTCAATGCACCTCCGGCAGCTTCACGGCGAAGCAAGACTGGCATACTGTGTTTTCAGACAGGCAAACGCCAGTCTGAATCTGTAGGCGAGGCCCTCCCCCAATGAAAAACCCGTACGACGTATTGCGAATTAAAGAGCAGGAGTTGCTGCGGGTCCGCAAAGAGATGGAAGCGTTGCGGATCTCAGCGCGCCTGCTCGGCGCCGAAGACCCGGGCGCGGCGAAAGGCGACAATCAGCCCAAGCTGCCGCGAGTGGTCGAAATGCCCTGATCGTTGAAATGCGTAAGCGGATCTACTCCCCCTTTGACTTGAGGCGGACGGCCCGTCAAACCGTCCGCCTTAATTTTTCTTGCACATATCAATCACTGCGTTTTTGCCGCTCCGGTTTCCTCTCGATAGACTGTTTCCATGCCCGACACACAGTCTTTGCCGCTGCAAATCCCCATTCTCGAAACCGAGCGCCTTCGGCTCCGTGGTCATCGTCTGGAAGATTTTGTGCACAGCGCCGCCATGTGGGCTGACGCCAGGATTACCGAGCACACCACCGGCAAGCCGCAGAGCGAAGAGGAATCGTGGACCAGGTTTCTGCGCTACGCCGGCCACTGGTCGGTGATGGGCTTCGGATATTGGGTAGTGGAAGAAAAGGCGAGAGGCAATTTTCTGGGAGAAGTTGGCTTTGCCGACTACAAGCGCGACATCCAGCCCTCGCTCAAGGGAGTTCCGGAAATCGGTTGGGCTCTGGCTGCTCACGCCCACGGCAAAGGCTTCGCAACGGAAGCGGTTCGCGCGGCGGTAACGTGGGGCGACAAACATTTCGATTCGAAGCGCACTGCCTGCATCATCGCCCCAGAAAACCTTGCCTCGGTTCGTGTCGCCGAAAAATGTGGATATCGAGAATTTCAGCGCACGACCTACAAAGGCAAGCCCGCCTTGATGTTTGAACGCAAGCTCTAAACGCAAGCATCATCTATGGCGCGTACATTTACGCCCGCGTACAATAAGTGATTCGACCTTTATGTCGGATCCTCGCCGTGGTCTCATCATCGTGAATACCGGCCCCGGCAAGGGAAAGACCACTGCGGCCATGGGGACCGCGTTGCGGGCCGTCGGGCAGGGAATGCGCGTTCTGATGCTGCAGTTTCTGAAGGGCTCGTGGCATTACGGCGAGCTCGATGCGGTCCGGGCATTCGGCGACAAATTCATCATGAAGCAGATGGGCCGCGGCTTCGTGAAAGTCGGTGCCGAAAAACCAGACCCCGAAGATGTGCGCATGGTGGAAGAAGCCTGGGCCGAGGCCGAAAAAGCGATTCAGTCCGGGGAATGGGACCTGGTGGTGCTCGATGAAATCAATTACGCCATCAGCTACGGCATGCTCGACCCGGCCAAGGTAGCGGAGTCTTTGCGTCGCAAGCCCGAGATGGTGCATGTGATCTTGACCGGAAGAAACGCGCATCCGACAATTGTCGAGCTAGCCGACACGGTGACTGAAATGCGCCAGATAAAACATGCCTACGAAAAGGGCGTAATGGCGCAGAGAGGAATCGAGTACTGAAATTGGTAATTTGTGATTTGTAATTGGTGATTTGAACCCCTCCGGTGAGGTTTGGGGTTAAATCACAAATCACCAATTACAAATTCCCATGACTTGGTTCAAGCGACAATCCGGCGAAATCGACGCTGCGGGCGAAAAAAAAGTTCGCACCGAGGGCCTGTGGGTCAAGTGCGACAGCTGCCGCCAGATTATCTGGAAGAAGGATCTGGAAGAGAATTTCAACGTCTGTCCGAAGTGCAACAAACATTTTCGCATCGACGCGCGCACGCGCCTGGCGCAGCTTCTCGACGACAATCAATACGAAGTTTTCGACAGCGATCTCGCCTCGACCGATCCGCTTAAGTTTGTGGATCTGAAAGCGTACTCCTCGCGCCTGAAGCAGGCGAAGTCCGATACCGGCCTCAAAGACGCCGTCATCAATGCCCAGGGCAAACTCAACGGCCGCTCCGTAATCGTGAGCTCGATGGAATATTCATTCATCGGCGGAAGCATGGGAGCCGTGGTCGGCGAAGCCATCACGCGAGCCATCGAGAAGGCGAGCGCAACCCGCACCCCGATTATCATCGTCTCCGCATCGGGCGGCGCGCGCATGATGGAAGGCGTAATCAGCCTGATGCAGCTCGCCAAAATTTCCGCCGCGCTGGCGCGCTTAGACGCAGCCAAGGTGCCGTACATTTCTGTATTGACTGACCCAACCACCGGCGGAGTCACCGCTTCGTTTGCCATGTTGGGCGATCTCAATATCGCCGAACCCGGCGCCCTGATTGGCTTTGCCGGTCCGCGAGTGATTGAGCAGACCATAAGGCAGAAGCTGCCGCCAGGGTTCCAGCGCTCCGAATTTTTGCTCGAACACGGAATGCTGGACGCCGTAGTTGTGCGCAAGAATTTGAAGCCCTATATTGCGCGGGCGCTGGATTTTATGGTGCAGGCCGCGTAGAAGCGGTTCGTCGTTCGCTTTTCGCCGTTCGCACGAGCACGGTCTCTTCCCGCATCGGAGCGCGCGGGAAGCCCTTCGATGTAGAACCGCCGCAGTCCAATGAGAGATCGTCGAGGCTGAAGGCTTAGACTTGCTACCCTATTCGCAAGCCGCCGTCGCGAACGGCGAACGACGAATAGCGAACGACACCCTTGTCCTACGAAACCGCAGTCGCGCAGATGTTCGCGTTGGGCCACGAGCTGGCGCAGACGCCGGCGCACAAGTTCGACCTGGCGCACATGCGCGTGCTGCTCGCTGCGCTGGGAAATCCCGAGAATCGCTTTCCCACGGTGCTGGTCGCGGGCACCAACGGCAAGGGTTCCACCGCCGCGACTCTGGCGTCCATCCTGCAAGCTTCCGGCCTCAGGACCGGGCTCTACACCTCGCCGCATCTGGTACGCATCAACGAGCGCATTCGCCTCAATGGCGAAGCCATCGCCGACGACGATTTCGCCCTGCTCCATGACGTGGTCGACCGCACCGCCGAGCGCCTCGTCACGGAAGGCGATCTGCCGTGGCATCCCAGCTTTTTTGAGATGCTGACCGCCATGGGTTTTGAATATTTCGCGCGCAGCCGCCCCGACATGGTTGTGCTCGAAGTGGGCATGGGCGGCCGCTTGGATGCCACCAATGTCGTGGAACCGCGCCTCAGCATCATCACCGACATCGCGCTCGATCACCAGAAATATCTGGGCGAAACCGTCGCCGAGATTGCCGGCGAAAAAGCCGGCATCATTCGTTCGGGCGGCGTTGTGGTAACGCTGCCGCAATTGCCCGAAGCCAACGACGTGATCGGAAACGCAATCTTGAATGCAGGTGCGCGCGCCGTGAACGCCGTGCCCTACGTGCCGCCGGTATCGCCGGGACATGATCAATGGCCGGCGTTCAGCGGTCAGCGGCAACGCTATCCGCTGGACGTGATGGGAGCCGAAATCATGGTCGAATCCCCGCTGATTGGCCGCCATCAGTTGCGCAACCTGGCGCTGGCCATCGCGGCGGGGGTGGAATTGCATGACGCTGGAGATCTTCGCATCACGCCCGAGACGATTGCCCAAGGCATTCGCCAGACCCACTGGCCAGGCCGCTTCCAGATAGTCCCCGCCTCGGGAGACAACCCCGGGTTCGTGTTCGATGTCGCGCACAATCCGGCGGGAGCCTGGGCCCTGCGCTCGACGCTTTCGGGCGCGTACCAGAACTTGGACAACAGCCGCGAGATCACCATGGTATTTGGCGTCATGCGAGATAAAGCGGTGCAGGAAATTTCCGAGATTCTGTTTCCCATCGCCGCGCATGTAATCGTGACACACGCCAACAACCCGCGCTCCGCCAGCCCCAACGAGATTCGGCAAGCAGCTTCGCGAGTGGCAGACGGGATCGATATTGAAGAGGCAGAGAATGTTCGATTCGCCCTGGAGCAGGCGCGGAAGGTTGCCGGCAAGGGCGGCCTGGTCGTGGTTACGGGTTCGATTTACATTGTAGGAGAAGCGATGCGAACGCTCGGCGTCCGCATCTAAGAGATAGGTGTGGCGCGGACGCCCTCGCCCGCGAAATGCCGGTGAACTTAGAAACTGTGAACAAGATCGCCACAACTGCCGAACTTGACAAAGAAAGGGCCGAGCTGCGCTCGGCGGGACCGACGGGGGCGTCCGTCCCTACGTGGGCTGAGAAGCTGCCGGCCCCTCGTCCCCAAATTGATCATGGCTGGCTCAGCGCTGTGCGCTCGTACTTCATTTTTGATCCGCTGATCTGGGCTTACACGCTGATCCTGGGCACGATTTCGCTGCTCTCATCGCTTGTCGACCGCAACGGCAGTTTCCAGCACAAGTGCGCCCGGCTCTGGTCGTGGCTCATCATGAAGACGATCCTGTCGCCGGTGAAGGTCACGGGCGCGAGCAACCTGGCGACGCCTGCCCCCAGCGCTCCGATCCGTCCTCCGACTGATCCTCCGACCCATCCGAAGCCCCGCGTTTATGCCGTCACCCATGCCTCGGCACTCGACATTCCCATCCTCTACGTGTATTTGCCCTTTCAGTTCCGCATCATCTTTAAGAGCGAATTGCTTTCGTATCCATTCATCGGATGGCATCTGAAGCGCTCGGGCCAAGTCTGCATCAACCAGCAGAACCCGGCAGCGTCCATCGGCTCCATTAAATCTGCGCTGCGGAGCCTGCGCCGTGGCATGCCCCTGGTCATCTTTCCCGAGGGTGGCCGCACGCGCGACGGCCAGATTCAACCGTTTCTGCCGGGCGCATTTTTTCTAGCCATCAAAGCGCAAGCCGATATCGTTCCCATCGCGCTCATCGGCACCTTCGAACTGTTGCCGATGAACACCTACCACATCAAGAACCAGCCCCTGGAGATGCGAGTAGGGGAGCCGATCTCGACGGCCGGTTTGGCTATCAGCGATACGGAAGAAGTGTCCGCCAAAGTGAAAGCGGCAATAGAAAAGCTGCATGCATCTCCAAGAACCACGTAGCGGCGGACGCCCCGTCCGCCCAGGCGAGCAATGCTCGCCCGGGTTTGGTTCGCCCCATGCTCGGCCTAAGAAAGAGCCCCGTGTCCGTCAGCTGACAATCTCCTCCGCATCCGTCATAATCTTTTGTTTGTTTGGAGGTGCCATGAAGTTCCCGCTTCTCGTATTCTTATTCCTTGCTATGAACTTTCCCACAACGCCCGTCCAAGCTCAAAACACCGCGCCCACCGCCGCCGAGGCCCAGGAGTTCATGAACAAAGCCGAGGCCCGGCTCGCCGACCTGAGTGTCAAGGTGCAGCGCGCCTCCTGGGTACAGGAAAATTTCATCACCGACGACACGCAAGCCATTGCCGCCGACGCGATTGATGAAATCACCGCCGTCGCCACCGACTTGGTGGAACAGGCCAAGCGCTATGACGGTCTCACCCTTTCGCCGGAGCTCGCAAGAAAGTTCCTGCTGCTGAAGCTCTCGCTCACCGCGCCCGCGCCGAAAGACGCCGCGCTGCGCCGCGAAATGACCGAGATCGGAGTATCGCTCGACGCCGACTACGGCAAAGGCAAATACTGCCCCACTAAAGACGACTGTCTCGACATCACCGCCATCGAAAAGATCATGGCCACCAGCCGCGATCCCGAAAAGCTCAAAGAGGTCTGGGCTGGTTGGCACGCCATCGGCCCGCCCATGCGCCAGCGCTACACCCGTTTCGTCGATCTCTCCAATCAAGGCGCAAGAGAAATTGGATTCAAAGACACGGGCGCTCTGTGGCGCGCGGGCTATGACATGACGCCGGAGGAATTCTCGGCCGACCTCGAACGTCTGTGGAACCAGGTAAAGCCGCTCTATCTTTCCCTGCACACCTATGTGCGCTGGAAGCTGGCCGAAAAATACGGCCCCGGCGTGGTCCCGCCGAGCGGCCCCATCCCCGCGCATTTGCTGGGCAATCCCTGGGCGCAGGAGTGGGGCAACATCTACGACCTCCTAGGCGTGCAGGAAGATAAAGGCGGCGTCAACGTAACCGAACTGCTGAAGAAGAAAAATCTGGACCCCAAGGGCATGGTGAAATATGGCGAAGGCTTCTTCACGTCGATGGGCTTTCCGCCGCTGCCCAAAACTTTCTGGGAGCGGTCGCTCTTCACCAAACCCGCCGACCGCGACGTAGTCTGCCATGCCAGCGCCTGGGATGTCGACAACTTCGACGATCTTCGCGTTAAGATGTGCATTCAGGTACGCGGCACCGATTTCGTCACCATCCACCACGAACTAGGACACAACTTTTACCAGCGCGCCTACAAAGATCAGCCCTACCTGTTCAAGAATGGAGCCAATGACGGCTTCCACGAAGCGATCGGCGACGCCATAGCGCTGGCGATTACGCCCGAGTACCTCCACAAAGTCGGCCTGCTGGAGAGCGTGCCGCAAGAAAGCAACGACATTCCCGAACTCCTGAAGCAGGCGCTAGATCGCGTCGCCTTCCTCCCCTTCGGATTGATGATCGACCAGTGGCGCTGGAAAGTATTCTCCGGCGAAATCAAGCCCGCCGATTACAACAAAGCATGGTGGGAGTTGCGCCTGAAGTATCAGGGTGTGGCGCCTCCAGTTGCGCGTACTGAAGCCGATTTCGATCCAGGAGCGAAGTATCACGTAGCGGCCAACGTCCCCTACACCAGATATTTCCTCGCGCACATTCTGGAGTTCCAGTTCTACCAAGCCCTATGCCGCGAGTCGGGATACAAAGGCCCGCTCAACCGCTGCACCTTCTACGGCTCGAAAGAAGCGGGAGCAAAATTCAACAAG
>JBEKED010000173.1:0-8770 GCA_050014035.1 Terriglobales bacterium | reverse complement strand
GCCTCCTTCGTGCTGCGCAATTCCTTGTAGTTCACCGCCGGAACGTCGATGTGAATGTCGATGCGGTCGAGCAGCGGGCCGGAGATCTTCGACATGTAGCGTTGGATCATGGGGGGAGTGCAGTGGCATTCGCGGGTGCGGTCGTTGTGAAATCCGCAGGGACAGGGATTCATAGCAGCGGCAAGCATGAAGCGCGCCGGAAAAGTCAGGGACATCGCAGCGCGCGCGATGCAGACCGTGCCGTCTTCGAGCGGCTGCCGCATGACATCGAGAACGTTGCGCGGGAATTCGGGGAATTCGTCAAGGAAGAGCACGCCATTGTGAGCCAGCGAAACCTCGCCCGGCCGCGGGATCGCGCCGCCGCCGATAAGGCCAGCGTCGGAGATGGTGTGATGGGGCGCGCGAAAAGGACGCAAGCCGACGAGCCCAGCGTGAGCGTCGAGCACCCCTGCCACACTGTGAATCTTGGTCGTCTCGAGCGCTTCTTCGAAGGTAAAGGGTGGCAGGATAGTCGGCATGCGCTTCGCCAGCATCGTCTTTCCCGATCCTGGTGGCCCGATCATCAGAATGTTGTGGCCTCCGGCGCAGGCGATTTCGAGGGCGCGCTTGGCCGTCTGCTGGCCGCGAACGTCTTTGAAATCGACATGGAATTGCTGCGCCTGGCTAAGCAGTTGCCCGGTATCGATCTGCATGCGGGAAATGCCGTTGCCGGAATTGATGTAATGAATCACGTCGAGCAGCGATTTGACAGGATAAACCTCAACGCCCTCCACCATGGCGGCTTCGCGAGCGTTGACTTCGGGCACGATCAACCGTTTCACTCTAGTTCGGCGAGCCTCGATCGCAATCGGCAAAGCGCCCCGCACGCCGCGCACTCTCCCATCGAGCGAAAGTTCGCCCACGAACAACGCGTCGGGGACTTCCTTCTTATTCAGACCGCCGTACGCGCCCAGAATGCCGAGCGCCATGGGCAGGTCGAAACCAGAACCTTCCTTGCGAATGTCGGCTGGCGCCAGGTTGATAGTGATCTGGGTCGGTGGAATATCGTAACCGCAATTTTTCAACGCCGCGCGAACCCGGTCGCGGCTTTCGCGAACGGCCGCATCCGGCAGCCCGACCGTGTGAAAGTGATCTTCCGTCATTTTCACGCCGGAGACATCCACTTCCACTTCAATGATGTTGGCGTCAATGCCATAGACAGCGGCACTCAGGGTTTTATAGAGCATAGGGATTCCAATTCCAAAGGGCACACGAAGGGGACAACGAGGACGGGAGATCCTTTACGACATCATACGCGCAGCACAATGGGAAACGATGTGATGACCGTCACCCCTTTACCGTGATGGAACGTGACGGAACGTTCTGAGGTGAACCGCCGCTTTCGGTGCTACGCTAGGAGCAATCTGGTGGAAACGATAGACCCGTTGTTGAAGACGGTTTTCGCGCCAGAGGAGTCCCTGATGCGCGACCATCATCCAGCTTCCCGCCCACCCGATCCTCCGCCCAGCCGGTTGGAACGCGAAGAGAGCCAGTTGTGGCGATGGGCGCTGTGGCTGCTCGTCCTCTTTGCCGCGGCAGTGGCTGCGTTGTCATGGCAGGAACTGAAAGACCTTCCCTACCGTTTGTGGGCAATTCCCGCCGGACTCTTCGTGCTTGCCGTCTTATTTGCCAGCTATGCTTTTGGGCGTAAGCGCGAAGTTTCTGAACTCAAGCATATTCTGCAGGGCTTTCAGGACCGCGGCGGCGTCACACCCTCCGAGGAGCAACTGGATCAGCTGGGACAACTGATCATGCGTTCCCAGCGCAACTTCAAGGAACTGATCGATTCCTTGGATGATGTCGCGCTCGCCATCTCACTCGATGGAACGCTAAAAACCGTAAACCGGCGAACCACGGAAATTCTCGGCGCTCCTTATGCTCAGCTGGTCGGCCACAAGCTGGAGGAATTCCTGGGCGCGCCCATGCACGCGGAGGGATCCGCGAGCCTGTCCCGCTTCATCGAGAAGCGAAGCTGGTCGGGCGTGGTGGAGATCCATCTCAAAAACGACGCGCGGCGGCATTACTACGACTGCGTGGTGAATGCCATCGTCAAGGGCGATGATGTAACCGGCGCCAGCGTGCTGGCCCGCGACATTACCGGGCATCGCGAGAAGGAACAGCGCTTCACGCAGTTGTTCGAGTCTCTACAGGAAGGCGTGTACATCAGCTCTCCCGAAGGCAAGTTGGTCGAGGTGAACCCCGCCTTGGTGTCGATTCTGGGGTACGCGACGAAAGAAGATTTGCTGGCCCTGGCGCCGGAACAGCTGAGCGTTGAAGCCGGCGGCGACCCGGTGCTGGGACGCGGCGGAAGCGAGAGCGGCCGTACGCGCACGCGCGAGGTCCGACTGCGAAGAAAAGATGGCGGAGTGGCGGTGTGCGTGGACACCTCGAGCGGCGTGCTGGAAGAAGGACGAGTGGTGCGTTACCAGGGCACGCTGGTCGACGTCACCGAGCAGCGAGCCTTGGAGCATAAGTTGCGGCGGCAGGAAGAATTCCGGCGCCATCTGCTCGAAAGCTTTCCGGATTTGATTCTGGTGCTCGATCTGCAGGGACAGTACACGTTCGTGAGTGCGCGCATCGGCGAGTTGCTCGGCTACGGGCCGGAACATCTGATGGGCAAGAACGTCGTCGACGCCGAGAATACTTCGCCGGAGCTGGCCGGACTTTACCGCACCGTAGCCACTGGTCAAAGTTCGCTCGCCTCATGCGAATACGGCTCCCGGCACCGCGACGGCAGTTGGCGCACGATGCTCGGCATGGCGAGTCCGCTGCTCGACGCCGAAGGCAAACCAGCGGGCGTGATCATTTCCGTTCGCGATGTGACCACGGAGAAGAAGCTGGAGCAGCAGATTATTCAAAGCGAACGTCTCGCGGCCATGGGACAGATGATCGGCGGTTTCGCCCACGAACTCAATAATCCGCTGACCAGCATTCTGGGCATGGCCGAATTGCTGCAGGAAGGCGATGCCAGCGAAGCCTCGCGGAAACAGATTTCCATTTTGCACAAGGAGGCGCGGCGTGCTGCCGAAATCGTGCAGAACCTGCAATACTTCGCCCGGCCGCCGGTTCCGGGACGCAGCCAGGTCAATCTGAATGAACTGGTGCAGCGAGTGGTGCAGATGCAGTCCTATCCGCTGCGCAAGAGCAACATCACGGTGGACTTTCTACCAGAACCGGCGATCCCCGCAATCGTGGCCGATCCCAATCAGTTGATGCAGGTGTTTTTGAATCTGCTGCTGAATGCGGAACAGGCGATCCGTGAAAACCGTGAGAAAGGCACGATTCGTGTTCGCATCGGACGCAAGCCCGACTCGGTGTGGATCGTGTTTCAGGATGATGGTCCAGGCATAGCACCAGAAAATCTGGAGCACATTTTCGATCCTTTCTTCACCACCAAGCGCCCCGGCCGCGGCACCGGTCTCGGGCTGAGCATCTGCAAGACGGTGCTGCGCGAGCACGGCGGTAACATTGAAGTGACGACGGCTCCGGATGGTGGCGCTGTGTTTACGATCACGTTGCCGGTGGGCGCAGAGACGGGGACCGGGACGAAATAAAACGGCCTCGTTGCTGCGGTTTTGAGCGTTGAAGTCTGCCAACAGAAGTGTGGAAGCGGTAACCTCTCCAAAAAAGGTTACACACCGTCGCGTGCTACCAGGCACGGCGAACGTGCGCAGTGACGCCTTTGAAAACGAATTCGCGAAGCAGGTTCTTGAGAGCACACTGACCGGTACCCGCCAAACCATTGAATAAGACCAACGAAGCTCCCCGATCGGAAGCCGGATAGTACAGATTCGAAATGCCTGCAGCGGAGAAGGTGCCGAGCACCTGCGAGTAATTTGGTTTCCACCGCAGATCATCGCCCCTGGCAATGACTGCGGCAGAGATCGCATGGAATATGCGCGATCGGAGGCCCCCCGTCCCCTTGTAAAAGTAGCGGGGATCTTGATGGAAGATTGAAGGGTAAACGCCTCTGCTCAGCAAAATGCCTGTTACGTTATCCGCCAAATTAGCGCCGTATCGCTTTCCGTATCCCTCGATTCCACCACCATAGGCTGGGAAAGAGTTTCTATATTGCTGCACACCAGCCCATCCTGCCGCGGTGAACAGCGGAACCGGATCGATGATGGATCGAAAGCTCAGCTGAAACTTCTGTTTCGCTCCCATGGGCGGCGCGTTCCAGTCATAAGCGCTGTAAAAGTTCGGGAGGATGCCCCCGAGGCGTTGCCGTACCGCGATCTGCACCTGCTCCTCCGCCAGTTGCTCCTTGTTTTCACTCACCGTCACGTTGCTTGTCCCGCCGAAAACTGACAGCGTCAGGGAGACAAGACGGGTCTCACCTCCACGCACGGAAATGACAGAGGAGGTGAAACTGTTCATCCCAGGCGCAGTCACCGTAAGCTGATAAGTATCGGGAGGCAATTCTGCAAACGCGAACTGGCCGTTGCTACCAGATTCCAGAATCCGAATCGCAGAACCGGATTGCCCCGCCACTGTCACTTGCGCACCCTGGAACACATCTCGATTCGTATCCAACACCGTGCCGCTAATGGTCCCCGCGCCCACGTGCTGGGGATCACTTTCTCCAGATGAACTGGTAATCCCTGCAGGTTGGGGTGCATCCGGGAACGCCTTGTCAGAGCTTGAGCTGAAACTCTGCTGCGCGAGCGCAGCCGCGCACGTCCAGCCGGAAAAGATCAGCAAGAATAGAATCGTGAAGAACCCAGGACGGGTATCCGTTGTGCGGTCTAGCTTAGTACGGATTCGGTGGTCTTTGGTTCCCAGTATGCGGCAGTCGTGCTGATGGGTAGATGCCGGAGGCATAATGCCGTACCGCTTTTTTTCGATCAGCGTAATGATCATCACAAGCCCACAGAGGACAATCAGACGTTCGAACCCAAACGGTTATCATTGTTAGTATTGAGCCTCTGTCTTCAAATTACTGAGCAATATTGACCGCCGTGGCTTGGTTCATCCGTGCAGACCTTCTTCCCAACGAAACGCCCCACGCTCTTTCGAGTTGGGATGTTCGCTGAACAGCCTGCCCCGAAGTCTGCTCACCGAAGTGCGACGGCAATCGAGCGTCTGTTCAAAATTGCACAGTATCGAAGTGTTTTCATTCTCATTGCCCGCGTCGGACTCGATCACCGTTGAAAAATCCCGCTTACACTAAAAACCGGGGTCTCGCCCTTACTACCGCTCCACCGCCATGGCCACCGCGTTCCCCCCGCCCAGGCACAGCGCCGCAATCCCGCGGTGCACGTCGCGGCGCATCATTTCGTAGATCAGGGTGACGAGCACGCGTGCTCCGCTGGCTCCGATGGGATGGCCGAGAGCCACTGCTCCTCCATTCACGTTGACGCGGTTCATATCGAGCCCCAGTTCGCGACAGACTCCGAGCGCCTGCACCGAGAAAGCTTCGTTCAGTTCGTAGAGATCGACATCGTCTTTCTTCCAGCCTGTCTTCTCCCAGATCTTCTGCACGGCGCCTACGGGAGCCATCATCACCCACTTCGGCTCGACCCCGCTGGTCGCTTGCGCCACGATACGCACCATGGCAGTTGCGCCCAGTTCCTTAGCGCGCGCGGCGCTGGTCACCACCAGCGCGGCCGCTCCGTCGTTGACCCCGGGAGCGTTGCCGGCGGTAACCGTGCCGTCCTTCTTGAAAGCCGGCTTGAGCGAGCGCAGCACTTCGATGGTCGTGTCCTCGCGCGGACCTTCATCTTTGTCAAAAATTACGGGCGGCTGACCTTTTTTCTTCGCGGGAATTTCCACGGGAACAATCTGCGACTTGAAGCGGCATTCTTTTTGCGCGGCTACGGCTTTGCGATGCGAGTTGACGGCGTACTCGTCCTGCTCTTCGCGAGTGATGCCGTATTTTTCGGCCACGTTCTCGCCGGTCAGCCCCATGTGATAGTCGTTGTAGATGTCCCACAGTCCGTCATGCACCATGGAATCGACGAGTTGACCGTTGCCCAGACGATATCCCTTGCGCGCATTCGGCAGAAGATAAGGCGCGTTGGTCATGGACTCCATGCCGCCGGCGACCACGATGGAACTGTTGCCGGTTTCAATCGCCTGCGCTGCCAGTGCGACCGCTTTCAATCCCGAGCCGCACACCTTGTTAATGGTCATGGCACCTACTTCGGGGGCGAGCCCGCCAAATAGTGCTGCCTGCCGCGCCGGATTTTGACCGAGTCCAGCCGAGACGACATTGCCCATGATGCACTCGTCGACCTGCTGCGGATCGAGATTCGCCCGTTTCACGGCTTCGCGCACGGCGACCGCGCCCAGTTGTGGAGCCGTCATGTCGCTCAGACTTCCTTGAAATTTTCCGATTGGGGTGCGGCATCCCGCGATGATCACAACATCGGTAGAACTGGCCATGGTTGCTCTCCTTCAAGTAATCGACGCGCGAAACGCGCCTCTGATTATAGATGTTGAAAAGGGAAGAAAGTCGTTGGTCGATAATCGTTGATCGCTAGTCGTCAGTCGTTCGGAGGGTTTGCAAACGACCAACGACTATCGACCAGCGACGAATCACCAACGACCTCCGACGAAAAATTCTACCGCGCGCATGCATGAAGTGACTTTGGTACAGCGTTGCATGTATGCGTTACGATCATTTTTCTCTTGACTTCGTTCTGCGTTGACTCTATACATTCAAACAGTTGCAACAGATTACCGTTGCGAAATTCCATGAAGAATGGAAAGGGAGAATAGATCCATGGCAACTAAAAAGAAAGCAAAGAAGAAGAGCAGCAAGAAGCACTAAGAACCGGTAACAGGCAACGACAAAGGGGGCGCGATGAGCGTCCCCAAAGTTTTTTTGGGGCTTTTACGTTTTGCGGTTCGCTTAATTGAAGCGCGCGCTCGGCTTGTTCAGCTTAGCCACCACCTTCTCCGTCGCCGGACAGAGATTGCGATAAGGACAAAACGCGCAGTGATACTTGGGATTGGGAGGAAACTCTTTCCGCGCGATCTGCTCCGCTACTTTTTGCACCCGCAGCTTTGCCACTTCCAATTCGCCATCCGTCCGCGTGGTGCAAATGGCCGTATTATCTTCCAGGTTATGGAATATCAAGCGATCGGCACGCTTCCCCAGCTTCTCCTGGGCCGCGATCGCATACAAAGAGAGTTGCAGACTCTCATCGGCGTCTTCCTGCGATTTCGGCTTACCCGTCTTGTAGTCGACAATGGCTACGGTGTCGGGACCGGTGCGATCCACGCGATCGACACGCCCGGACAACTTCGACGAACCTACCTGCAGCTCAAACTTGTGCTCCGTTTCAAGCACCTCGGGCGGATGCGAACTGTGAGCGGCCTCGAGAAAATGCCGCAACTGCTCGCGCCCCTGCCGCAGATAGAGTTCGTACTGGTAACGATCCGCAATGCCGCGCGACGCCAGTTCCGCCCGGAACTGCTCCAGCAAATCTTCGTCGCTGATCTCGCGTTGAAAGCGCTGCGCGTCGTAAAAAGTTCTTAGCACGCCATGCATCGCCGCTCCGTAGTGCAACGACGCGGATACTTCGCTCGGCAGGTTCCACTCCCTTTCAAGTTTGAATAGTAGCGGGCACTGTTCGTAAATTTCGATCGTCGACGCGCTCAAGCCGGTAAAAAAATCGGCCGACGGATCCATCAGCAGCCAAGCCGCCACCTTCGAGCGTTCCAGGGCGACACGCTGCTCTTCCTCGGCGAATAGCGCATCCTGCACCGCCGCGGCGGCATGCGTAGACCAGAATTTCCTGTAACCGGCATGAATCATGAACTCGCGGAGAAACTTTGTCGGCTTGGGATCGTTCTTGCCCTTGCCCGCATTCGCATAAATGGCGAGCGTGTCTTTGGCCCGCGTCATCGCCACATAAAACAACCGTCTCTCTTCTTCCTCGTGCAGTGTTTTGTCGTCAGTCTGAACTGCACCCGACCGCCGCAACTCCGCCGGAAACGCCACCAGCGGCTCCCGATAAGGACAGGGAAACGAAGTGGACGACCCGCGAACAATCGCCACGTGCTGGAACTCTAGTCCCTTGGCCGCGTGGGCGGTCAATAGCTGCACCGCGTCCGCTGTGCTGCGCGGCAGCGCAATCGACCCTTTGGCTTCGACAAAGTAATCGAGGTATTCGAGAAATTCTGCAGGGCTTCCGGTCTCGACGATGGCTTTCTCATGCCAGTCTTCTACAAATTTTACGAAGGCCGCCAGCAGCGGCGTTTCCCGTAATTCAAAGTGCCGGACCACCGCTTTTACCGCCTCATCGGCGCGAACTCCATCCTTCCCTATTTCGCGATGCACCTGCTCCACTTTTGCGAGCAGCGCCGCTCCCCCCTGCAATCGTCCCAACGCCGCGCGCAGATCGAGTTCTCGCCGCATCGCCCGCATTGCGGCTCTTAACTCCACAGGATCGATTTCAAATTGCGGCAACGCCGCCACGCGGAATAGACTCCCGGCGTCGTTCGGCGAGACCGCCGCGGTCAGGCAAGCCACCGCATCCCGAACTTCGGGAGTATCCAAAACGTCGAGCCCCTCAATCGAAAACGGGATGCCGCGCTCGGCAAACTCCTTGACCAGTTCGTCGCGGTGGCTGTGCTGCCGGTAGAGCACGGCGAAGTCTTTCCATCCGCAGCGCTCTGCTTTTCGTTTCTTCTGGATCCGGCGCGCCAGATCCGCGGCTTCAACTTCCCTGTCCCCCCACGTAACGATTTCTACGAGCGGTGTTTTCAACGCCTCTCCTCTTTG
>JBEKED010000172.1:0-8772 GCA_050014035.1 Terriglobales bacterium | reverse complement strand
CTGGAGCTACTGGGCGACACAGGAGTAGTTCGCGAAGAAAGAACCCGAGATCTGCTGAAAGAGGCCAATGAACTGGTAAAGATCTTCGGAGCATCTTTGCGCACGTCGAAGCAGGGTGTTAAATGATTCAATGTCTCAATGATTCAATGATTCAATGCCTCAATGACCTATAAAGTAACCCTCATCCCCGGCGACGGCATCGGTCCCGAAGTGATTCAGGCTACGGTTCGCATGGTCGAAGCCACCGGAGTTAAGTTTGAGTGGGAAAGCTTTGCCGCCGGGGCTGAAGCTTTTGAGAAGTATCACGAATACATCCCCAAGGAACTCAGCGAATCGATCGAGCGCACCCGCGTCGGACTGAAGGGTCCGGTGACTACGCCCATTGGCGGCGGGTTCTCCAGCATCAACGTCGAGCTGCGCAAGCGCTTCGAACTCTTTGCCAACTTCCGGCCCATACGCAACCTGCCGCATATCCCTACGCGTTACCCGGGCATCGACCTGATCGTGGTGCGCGAAAATACCGAGGGACTGTATTCCGGTATCGAGCACGAAGTTGTCCCCGGAGTGGTGGAGAGCATCAAGGTGATCAGCGAAAAGGCTTCCACGCGCATTTCGCGTTTCGCGTTCGCGCATGCTCGCAAAAACCAGCGCAAGAAAATTCATTGCATCCACAAAGCCAACATCATGAAGCTGTCCGATGGCTTGTTTCTGCGCTGTGCGCGCAACGTCTCCAAAGAGTATCCCGAGATCACCTACGGAGAGCACATTGTCGACAACACCTGCATGCAACTGGTGATGAACCCATACCAGTACGACATGCTGCTGCTGGAGAATTTCTACGGCGACATTATTTCCGATCTGTGCGCGGGGCTGGTCGGCGGACTCGGCCTGGTTCCGGGCGCGAATTTCGGTCACGAGTGCGCCATTTTTGAAGCGGTGCACGGTTCCGCGCCCGACATCGCCGGCAAGAATATCGCCAATCCGACCGCGGTGCTGCGATCTGCCCTGCTCATGCTGCGCCATCTCGGCGAAGCCGACGCTGCCTGGAAAATCCGCAACGCCATCGACGAGGTCTACCGCGACCGCACCAAACTGACCCGCGACGTAGGCGGCAGCGCCAGCACTTCGGAATTCGCCGACGCCATTATTCAGGCGATGGAGTCGCAGAGCGTGGCCGCGGGGGCGGAACAGCCGCGGCCGTAGAGATGCGTTGCTGTGCTCGGCTTATTCAAGTTCGCGTATGATGAGTCGATGAAGATCTCCATGGCCATCGGTGTTATTGCGCACGTCCGCGAGAAGGCCGTCGCCCTCGTCAAGGTGATCAATCGACTGTTCCGGACTTCGCAAGGGCGGTCTGGAGCCGACGCAGAGGAATGGATCGCGGAATTCGAGCGTCTGTCCGGTAGCGGTCATTCGGACGGATGGCGGTTTGATCGCGACGAGATTCACCAACGCCGATAAGCCCCACTGAAGCCAATCGTCTGCTAAACTAATGCGTTTTAGGAAACGTTGGCGGCAAATCCCGACGCCGCTGTTCCCATGGGGGCCATCCTGAAAGGCATCGAAATCCCGTACCATCGCGGACTCCACCGCTTTGCTATTTTCACGGCCAGCGTAACTCTCGTCCTGATCGTTGCCGGCGCTCTCGTCACCAGCAATGACGCAGGCTTATCCGTCCCCGATTGGCCGACCAGCTTCGGCTCCTATTACAAGATCCCGCACATGGTGGGCGGCATAAAGTACGAGCACACTCACCGCATGGTGGCGGAATTCGTAGGACTGCTCACCATCATCCTGGCGGTCTGGACCTGGCGAGTCGAAAAACGCCGCTGGATGCGCCTTCTCGGCCTGGCCGCGCTAGCGACCGTCATCGTGCAAGGCATCCTCGGCGGACTGACGGTATTATTCTTTCTGCCCCCGATCGTTTCCAGCGCGCACGCCCTTGTGGCCCAGACTTTTTTCTGTATTGCCGTGGCGATTGGCGTCTTCACCGGCCGCCGCTGGGTCGAAGAGCAGCCGCGCACCGAATTCGACCAGCGCCGCCCCGCTCTCTTCACTCTGATTCTGCTGGCGATCTTTGTGCTGTACGTACAATTGTTTCTCGGCGCCATGTTCCGCCATCATGGCTTAAGCTGGTGGCCGCACATCGTGAACGCAGGTTTGGTCGCCATCGTCCTTTCCTGGACAACCATTCGCGCCATCACCGTGTACCCGCATGTGGACGCCATCCGCCGTCCGGCATTGGCCATGCTCTTCCTGATGCTCGCGCAACTTTGCCTCGGCTTCCTCGCCTTTGTGACCCGCGTGATGTGGGGAAAGGACGCCGCGCAGCCCGAACTGCCCATGGTGATTTCAACCGTCGTTCACGTGGCCGTGGGAGCGTTGCTGCTTGCTGCAACCATCGTTCTGGCTATCCAGGTGTGGCGCCACGTGCCCGTCGCATTCGAAGAACGCATCCCCGGATCGAATCCCGTCGCCGCGTAATGTTTCCCGGCACATTAGATCGTTGCCTCCGGATGAAAATCATCCCGTTCCCGGCGTAGAATAGCCTGTGACCCCGAACTCAACCGCCATCGACACCGCACCCCCCGCCCAGCCTGCTGCGGGCGCCGGCCAGCCCGTCGCCATGATTGCCGTTCGCGATCTGGTGCATCGCTATCAGGACCGCACCGCGCTCAACGGCGTTTCCTTTGAAGTTCGCCCGGCTGAACTCTTCGGGCTGCTCGGCCCCAACGGCAGCGGCAAAACTACTCTCTTCCGCATTCTTTCGACGCTCATGGTCCCGACCTCGGGCAGCGCCACGATCGCCGGCTTCGACGCCGTCCGCCAACCCGGAGCCCTGCGCCGCCACATCGGCGTTGTCTTCCAAGCCCAGAGTGTCGACCCCAAGCTGACCGCGTACGAAAACCTCTGGCATCAGGGACACCTCTACGGTCTGCGCGGCCCCGAACTCAAAACGCGAATCAACGAAATCCTCACCCGCGTCGGATTGCTCGACCGCTCCGCCGATCGCGTGGAAACTTTTTCCGGAGGCATGCAACGCCGCATCGAGCTCGCCAAAGGACTGCTCCATCATCCTGAGGTTTTGCTTCTCGACGAGCCGACCACCGGCCTCGATCCCGGCGCCCGGCATGACCTTTGGCAATACTTACAGATCTTGCGCGATCAGGAGCACGTCTCCGTCATCGTCACCACGCACCTGATGGAAGAGGCCGAACGTTGCGACCGCCTGGCGATCTTGAACGAAGGTAATCTGGTTGCGCTGGGAACACCCGAAGCCCTGACCCGCGAGATCGGCGGCGATGTGATTTTGCTCGAAGCGCGCGACCCGCAGACTTTAGCCGACCGCATCCGCGAAAAGTTTCATGTCGATGCCACCGTCATGGACAAGCAGGTCCGTATCGAAATTGAAAACGGACATCGCTTCGTCCCCGACGTAGTCGAAGCCTTCCCCGGAGAGATTCAGTCGCTGAGCGTAAGCAAGCCCACCCTGGAAGATGTCTTCATTCATCGCACCGGGCACCGCTTCTGGAGCGAAGACGCCGAACCGGCACCAGAAAAAGGTAAGAAGAAAGCGAAGAAGAAACACGCTTAGGAGGCGGGCGCGTGCCCATTGCGCGATTGAATCGAGATACTCTGCGGACGATGGCAGGCAGCAGGCTCGAAGAGGCTCGCGTTCTCTTGGCGAATAAGCTTTGGACTGGTGCATACTACATGACCGGCCTTGCCGTCGAGTGTGCGTTAAAGTCTTGCTTGGCCAGCGTAGTGAGGGAGCACGACTTCCCAGACAAAAAGTTTGTGAATGACATGTACAATCACGACCTGAAGAAACTATTTGAATTGAACGCGGAACTTTGGGTTGCATTGCAGGAAGATATAAAAATAGACGAGAAGCTAAAGGCCAATTGGAGTACGGTCAAAGACTGGGATGACGGCAGGCGTTACGATGTTGTCGAAGAATTAGAGGCGAAGGTGCTGTACGAAGCTTCTACGGAAGCCGGCTCTGGCATAGTGGAATGGATTCGGGGAAGATGGTAATGGCATACGTTGAAGCTCTAAACGGAGCAGATATAGATTTCGGAAAAGCGCTCTGGCACGCTCTGCGTCGAAACAAGAAGTTTCGAGCCAATGGAGCCCTCTGGAGTTTTAAATCCAAATCGGGCGAATGGCACCTGGTGATTGCGACTCCACTAGTGGATGAAATAGGGCCGAGAAAGGCCTACGAAGAACTGTCCGATCTAACCCGTCGTATTCCAGCGGATTCGGCCCAGCTCTTGAGGATCGAGCTTATCAGTCCCAAACAGCCGTTCTATCAGGCTCTGCGTTCTGTATTTGGGAAGACTGCGTCTGTGGAAGGCGCACGGCTCGGCAACACTCAGATCGGAGGCAGGTACATCGACGACGCTTATCTCTACGAGATCCGTTGACGCGCCCTCCGGGAAGAGGCGGAGTTGGCAGCTTTTGCATCGCAACTCGCGTTGGCCCATCATATATATAGGTAGGCAATGCTCTTAGCCCCAGCACAAACCGACGCTCCCGAATCCCTGGCGTACCTCGATCTCGAGCATGAGATCCTGCGGCTGAAGCGCGAGATGAATGCCGTCATCCTGGCGCACTTCTACCAGGAATCGGAGATTCAGGACCTGGCCGATTTTGTCGGCGACAGCCTGCAACTGTCGCAGCAGGCGGCCAAGACTTCGGCCGATGTGATTGTCTTTTGCGGCGTGTTGTTCATGGCCGAGACCGCGAAGATCCTTAACCCCAGCAAACTGGTCCTTCTTCCTGACCTGAACGCGGGATGCTCGTTGGCTGATGGCTGTCCGGCGAACTTGTTCCGGGCTTTTCGCGAGCGCTACCCCGATCATGTGGCGATCACGTATATCAACTGCAGCGCCGAGGTCAAAGCCCTTAGCGATATCATCTGCACCTCCAGCAATGCGGAGAAAATCATCCGCCAGATTCCGCCCGAGAAGCCGATACTGTTCGCGCCCGACCAGCATCTGGGCCGCTACCTCATGAAGAAGACGGGACGCGAGCTGCGCCTCTGGCCGGGGAGTTGCATTGTCCACGAAATGTTTTCCGAGCGCAGCCTGGTGCAGCTAAAAGAACGCCACCCGAAAGCCAAAGTCCTGGCGCATCCTGAGTGCCCGGAAGCGGTTCTGCGCCACGCCGATTACGTCGGCTCGACCACTGGAATTTTGAAGTATGCGGAACAGAGCCCCGAGACCGAGTTCATCGTGGCCACGGAAAAGGGCATCCTCCATCAGATGGAGAAGGCTTGCCCGGAGAAAACGTTCATTTCGGCTCCCGGCGAGGGTGGCTGCGCGTGCAGCGAATGCCCGCACATGCGGCTGAACACGATGGAGAAACTCTACCTGTGCATGAGAGATCGCACGCCAGAAATCACTCTGGACGAAGACTTGCGGCAACGCGCGTTGCGTCCCATTGTTCGCATGTTCGAGATGAGCTAGTGCGTGGCACACTTCAGACTTCGCTGTTCCATTCGCAATTTACTAGACTTTGTCATCCCGAGTGAAGCGAGGAATGACAACTCATACAAAGACAATTCATGAAAGACAATTCATGAAAGCACAGGCTGGTATTTTGCCCGCATTGGTCTATGCCTGACCCCATGTCCGAATCGATTTCTAAACTCACGCCCGACCCCTCCAGTTACCGCGAACTTCTGAGCCGATTTCTCGAAGAAGATTTGGGAGCCGGAGACATTACCACGAACACGATTGTGGCCGCCGGTCGCCGCGCTCGCGGGAAGTTGATCGCGAAGGCTCCTCTGGTGCTCGCCGGGCTCGAGCCGTTCCTCGAAGTTTTCCGGCTACTCGAACCCGCGGCGGTAGCGGTCATCGCTCGTCACGACGGAGAAGAAGTTCGCCCCGGCGAGAGTCCGGTAGAAGTGCGGGCCTCTGCGCGCACACTGCTCACCGGAGAACGCGTAGCCTTGAACCTGCTCCAGCGCCTCTCGGGCATCGCCACGCTGACGCGCCGCTTTGTGCGCGAAGTAGCGGGCACGGGCGCGCAGATTCTCGACACCAGAAAGACTACGCCCGGATTGCGCATGCTGGAAAAATACGCGGTCCGCGTCGGTGGAGGCCGTAATCACCGCAAGGATCTGGCCGAGGCCGTCCTCATCAAAGAGAATCATATCCGTATGGCGGGCGGAGTCGCAGCCGCGCTCCGAGCGGCGCAACCGGCGCAAGGCCACGTGGCGTGGACGGAAATCGAAGTGACAAATTTCGACGAACTGCGCGACGCGCTGGCTCACCGAACCGATGTTAATGAGCCAGATGTTATCCTTCTTGATAACATGAGTCCCGAGCAGGTGCTCCAGGCAGTCGAACAGACACGGCTCTCAAAAAATGCGCGGCTCGATCCAGCACATAAGATTCTCCTTGAAGCCTCCGGTGGAATTACGCTCGCCAACGTACGGGAGTTCGCCGAGACTGGCGTAGACTGGATTTCGGTCGGCGCGCTGACTCACTCCGCCCCAGCCGTGGATTTGAGCTTCGAGATTGAACCCGAGTGATGCAAGAAGCTTTGCAGGCTACTTTGCAGGATACTTTACAGACCGACATTCTCGTCATCGGCAGCGGCCTGGCTGGGCTCGCGTCCGCTTGGGCCGCTGCCAAACGCGGCTGCCAGGTCACTATGCTGACGCGCACGTCCAACGCTGCCGAAAGCAATACCAACTGGGCACAGGGTGGAATTATCTTTCACGCGCCCGAGGAATCGCCAGATCAACTGGTTGCCGACATCCTCTCCGTTGGCGGCGGCTTGAGTTCGCCCCATGCCGCCCGCCTGCTGAGTCGGGAAGGCCCGCGCCTGGTGCAGGAAATTCTGATCGACGAACTGGGCGTTCCGTTTGATTCCTCCATCGACAATCCCGAGGAACTTGACCTGACCCGCGAGGCCGGCCATTCCCTGCCCCGCATCATTCATCGCAAAGACCAAACCGGCGCCGCAATCGAGCGCGCATTTCTGGAGCGGGTCCGCGCGCATCCGAACATAAAGATAATTTCCGATGCCACCGCCGTCGACTTGCTGACTCCTTCCCACCACTCTCTGGAGCCCACCGACGTCTATCGCCCGCTAACCTGCGTCGGAGCATATGTACTCGATCAGACGACGGGAAAGATTTTCTCTCTGCTGGCCAAGGAAACCATCCTCGCCACCGGCGGATTGGGCAGCGTCTTTCTACATACGACGAACCCTCCCGGAGCGCGCGGCGACGGCATTGCCATGGCCTACCGCGCTGGCGCTCGCTGCATGAATATGCAGTACGTACAATTTCATCCCACAGCGTTGCTTGCGCCCGACGGCTGCTTCCTGATCTCGGAGACGGTGCGCGGCGAAGGCGGCCGTCTGGTCGATCGTCAAGGGAAGGAATTCATGCAAAAGTTCCATCCCGATGGATCGCTCGCGCCCCGCGACATAGCCGCGCGCGCCATCTACCAGACCATGCTCAAATCGGGTGAGCCTTGTGTTTATCTGGACATCACTCACAAGCCCGCCGATTATCTTCGCGAACGCTTTCCCGGAATTTACGCCGTGTGCATCGAGCGCGGCATCGACCTGACGCGACAACCCATCCCGGTGGTTCCCGCCGCCCACTACAGCTGCGGCGGCATTGCCACCGACGATTACGGCCGCACAACCGTACAACGGCTGCGGGCAGCCGGCGAGGTCGCGTGTACCGGATTGCAGGGCGCCAACCGGCTGGCCAGCACTTCCCTGCTCGAATGCCTGGTGTGGGGAACGCGCGCCGGCGCACAAGCCGCCGAAGGCATCCAGCGCGGCGACGATTACTATTTTCCCAAGGTGGCGGACTGGCGCTACGAGCACGAACCCGCCGACCCCGCGCTCATCACGCAGGATTGGATGACCATCCAGCACACGATGTGGAATTATGTCGGCCTGATTCGCAGCGAGAAGCGTCTGGACCGCGCCATGCGAATTTTGAGCGAACTCGATCTCGAGATTGCGCGCTTCTACGAAAAGTGCGAAGTCAGCGATTCCATCATCGGCCTGCGCAATGGCATGTTGACGGCGCTCCTGATCCTCGAAGCCGCGCAACAAGCCCGCGAAAGCCGCGGCTGCCACTACCGCATCAACTGACTGAGGGGTTCCGCGTTGACTTTTGCGGGCCCTACAGGCAAACTCTCAATTCGCCCATCTGCGCATTCGGGCGAGCACTTTGAGCCGTCCTCACCGTCGTCAGCGAGACGAAGGCCAGCTTGGGAACCGTTTATTCTATGTCCGCAGACCGCGTCTCCTACACGCTCGATTCGACGCTGGAGACCGTGAACAATGCCGAAGAGACCGCCGGCCGCATCGCGGCGGAAGCCGGCTTTGACGACGAGGAGATCATGAAGATCTCCATGGCGGTGCGGGAAGCTGCGGTCAACGCCGTTTTGCATGGCAATGCCTACGATCCGACCAAGAAGGTTACGCTTGCGTTTGAACGCACCACCCACGACCTGGTCATTGTCATCCGCGATCAGGGCAAAGGGCTTGACGTGAGCAGAATTCCGGATCCGTTGGCGCCCGACAACCTCATGAAGACCTCGGGCCGGGGCATTTTCCTGATACGCTCGTTCATGGATGTGGTGGAAATCCACCCCTCCCAATCGGGCACCGAACTTATAATGATTAAGCACGTCCACGGCAACCCCGCGGACTCCAAGGAGGCTCCTCAGTGACCATGAAGTCCAGTACTCGACAGGTGGATGGCGTCACGATTGTCGATCTCAGCGGCCG
>JBEKED010000171.1:0-8785 GCA_050014035.1 Terriglobales bacterium | reverse complement strand
TTTATTAGTATGGCACTGGGTGGGTTTGGATGTCAAGGATTTAATTCACAGGGTTGGGGGATCAGCCAAAACGTTCACCACAAAGGGCACGAAGGTTCGCTAAGGAAAAGCAGGAGAGCGAAGAACTTCGTGGCGCTTTGTATCCTATGCGGCTCACATCGTCAGATTGAGCCACTGCCAACTGACAGGGTTGGGCACGCCGTCCCTATCGGATTTCAGTTGATGGCGATGGGCCGTGCCGCCGATTGCTCAGGCGGTCCATGTGGAGTTAGACTCGCCGCTATTGCCACTGCCTTTGTTGAACTGATAGAGGCGCTGAGCGACCTTCCGACTTTGGAGCGTTCGATGAGCAAGCTATTTCTCTATGCTCTTTGTTTTTTGTTACCTGTCACTGCTCATGCCGACGATCTGTGCGTGGCACCTAAACAGGCGGACATTAACGTCAAGGAAACTCCGATACCTCTATGTTTGGTCGCGAAAAAAATTGCTTTGACTCTTGACGAGTACAACAGCGACCCAAAAACGATCAAAGATGTATTGCCTCAACTTTCCAAGGCCGAGTTCGATTTCAAGACGGTAAGCTCAAACAGCGAGGGATTCAAATTCAGCATCCTTGTCTTTTCGATTGGCGGGAGTCATAAAACGGAATCGACTAACGATGTGACATTTGCTTATGCCGTTCCTCCTCCGGAAGCGAAGCCTCATGGCTTTAGCATCGACGCTTATGTGAAGTTCCTGGGAAGGAAGCCAAAGCCGAAAGATTTTTCAGCAGAATTGATCGACACGCTCCAACAAGCGGCCGAGCAGATCAAACTGACCAGTTCTGTAGGCGCCGCCAAGTTCAAGACCTTGACGGTATCGTTGGCTTATGGAGTCACATGGGACTTCAACGGATCAGTGACGCTGCCGATATCGCTGGTTACAGCGGGCGGCACACTGGATCACAGTCATGCTGACACGCAGACGGTAAAGCTCACTTTTGAGAATCCAGTTCCCGCTGGGGCGATCGCAAAGAAACCATGACTAGCTCGCCTGTTCTTCTGCTACTTGCGGCATGTCTAAAGGGCATACCCTAATACGAAACGGGGGAAATTTTCCTGCGATTTCTGACGGTGTTGGTGGTTTAGGGGTCCTTCGACTCCGCAGGGACTTCACTTCGTGAAGTCCGTACTCCGCTCAGGATGACAATCTGGATGGAGCGGCGTTTTTCAGCAAACTGGAGAACCCAACCATGTTTAGGTCTCTACCGGCTTGCGGTATGGCTGAAGGCATAAGCTGATTCGGGGCAGGGGGAGTATTGTACAGCGTGTAACATCGGCGGCTGAAGCCGTCTCTGAAAGTGCCCCTTATCGCAGCGGTGAACCGCTGCGCCACCCAAAATCAAGTGCAGGACATGATAATCAAGTGCAGGACATCATAATCAATTGCAGGACATCATAATCAAGTGCAGGACATCATAAGTAGTGGGCTACTTTGAATTTCAAAGTAGCCCACTACCACATCATAATAATGTTTTGCGTTTCGCGCTGATTGGTGTAATGTTCGCTGCGGAGAAAACTGGGCCGTGTGTTTTTCAGCGACAGCTAACTTTGTGGGCAGCGGCGTTCTGGGCGCGGTTGGCGTCGTTACTTTGACCAGAGTTAAGCACCGTCGCGAACTGCTTTTTGCTTCGCTGCCGGTGCTCTTTGCCATTCATCAGTTCATCGAGGGCTTCGTCTGGCTGGGATTGGACGGGATTCTTTCTCCTGCGGTGGCGCACGATATGGGGGCGGCGTTCATGCTTTATGCGCAGGGGTTACTGCCTTTTTTGCTGCCGATGAGTGTGCTGCTGTTTGAGCCTACGGCGAAGAGCCGGCGGCGCATGCTGCCGTTCCTGGTGCTGGGAGGGGCGACCACGCTCTATATTTTATGGGCGCTGACGGCGTTCCAGCTGGAGCTTTACGTCCGCGGTAACAGCATCGTTTACATCAATCAGGCGACCAACAATGAGGCGGTCGCGGTGCTCTACGTGATTGCCACTTGTGGCTCGCTGTTTTTTTCTAAGATCAGGATGATGGTCGTCTTCGGCGCGGCCAATCTGGTGATTCTGCTGGCGGTCATGGTGGTCAAGCGCTACGCGTTCACCTCGCTGTGGTGCGCTTATGCGGCGGTCGCCAGTGTGATCATCCTCGCCTACTTCTGGAAAAGCATGGAACAGCGGCCGTTCGTCTACGCCTAGGCACGCGGGCAAACAGCAGGTCCTTCGCTTCTCCACCCCATCGCGCCAAAAGCGGGCGCGCTGGGGCCCCCGGTTCGCTCAGGATGACAAATCTTGGTTTGAATCTGGCGACTCGCGACCCTTTATAATAGAAAGATTCGGTAGCGAGTTTTGATCCGTCTGTAGCGCCAGGGGAAGATGTCGACTGATAGCATTGTGGTTCGCGGGGCCCGGGTTCATAACCTCAAGAACATTGATTTTGAAATCGAGCACAACACTCTGACCGTGGTTACCGGTGTCTCCGGGTCGGGCAAGTCGTCGCTTGCTTTCGATACTATTTACGCCGAAGGGCAGCGGCGGTATGTCGAGTCGCTCTCGGCCTACGCTCGGCAGTTTCTGGAGCGGATTGAGAAGCCTGACGTCGATGTGATCGATGGGATCGCGCCCGCGGTCGCCATCAAGCAGAAGAACTCCACGCGCAATCCGCGGTCTACCGTCGCGACTGCCACCGAAATTTTTGATTACTTGCGCCTGCTTTTCGCCCGCGTTGGACGCACTTATTGCCTGCTCTGCGGCCAGGAAGTAAAGAAGGATACGGTGGACGAAGTTGCCGGTCGGCTGCTGGCTTTGGATGAAGGCACTCGGCTGAATGTGCTTTTTCCGATTCAGCCCTACGTGAATGCAACGGCTGCGGCAGCGGGGGACGACAAAAGCGGCAAGAAGTCTCGCGGCAAGAAAAAGGCGGACGAGTCTGGGCTGCCATCTGGCGCGCCTTCGGACGCAATGAAGGCGCGGCTGTTTGATCTGCGTAAACGCGGCTTCAACCGGCTGTTTCAGAATGGGCAGGTGTTCGAGTTCTCCACTCCGGAGTCGTTGCTTGACGTTAATTTCTCCGAGCCCGTCTTCGGATTAGTGGATCGTCTCGTCGTTTCTCCCGACCAGCGCTCGCGCATCGTCGATGCTATCGAGATCGGATATCGCGAGGCAGGCGAAGTTATTTTCGAGAGCGCAGCACGCGAAGGCGAAACCGCACAGCGGTTGCGATTTTCTCAGCGCTTCGAGTGCAAGAACGACGGCAGCCGCTACGACGAGCCCGAGCCGCGCCTGTTTTCATTCAACAATCCGTATGGCGCTTGCCCGCGGTGCCAGGGATTTGGAAACACCATCGATATCGATCTCGACCTGGTCATCCCCGACAAGGGCAAGACGTTGAACGAAGGCGCGATCGAGCCTTGGACTAAGCCAAAATATCGGCCGCTGTTTACCGAACTCAAGCGCTTCGCGCGCCAGGCTGAGATTCCGTTGGACGTGCCGTGGTATGACCTCGATGCCGAACAGCAGCGACTGATTATCGAAGGAGGCCGCGGGTTTGGCGGCGTCCGGGGATTCTTTCAGCATCTTGAACGCAAGAAGTACAAGCTGCATGTGCGCGTGTTTCTCAGCCGCTATCGTGGGTACTCGGTGTGCTCGGCTTGTGGCGGAACTCGGCTGCGCGCGGAAGCTCGTCAGGTGAAGATCGAGGGCAAGAACATCTGCCAGGTGTGCAGCATGACGGTCGAAGAGGCGGCGCGTTTCTTTAGCCAGCTCAAGCTCTCGACGGAGCAGGCCGCGATTGCCGATCGGCTGCTGGTCGAACTTCGGGAACGGCTGCGGTTTCTCAATGAAGTGGGGCTTGAGTACCTGACGCTGGATCGTCTGGCGTCGACTTTATCGGGCGGCGAAGCACAGCGGATTCAGCTGGCTACTTCTCTCGGGTCGCGTCTGGTGGGCACGCTCTACGTGCTGGACGAGCCTTCCATCGGCCTGCACAGCCGCGATACGCACCGACTCATCAAGATTCTGCATGACCTGCGCGATCTGGGAAACACGATTCTTGTGGTGGAGCACGACCCCGACATCATGCGCGCCGCCGACCGCATTCTCGATCTTGGGCCGGGCGCGGGAGAGAATGGCGGGAACGTCGTGGGCGCGGGCACTTACGACGAGATCCTCAAGATGCCGCACTCGCTTACCGGGCGCTATCTTGCAGGTGACCTTCACATCCAGATTTCGCCGAAGCGGCGGCAGCCGGGGGCACACAAATTGCGCATCACGGGCGCGCGGGCGCACAACCTGAAGCGCATCGATCTGGAAATTCCACTCAACATGCTGGTGGCGATTACGGGCGTATCCGGTTCGGGAAAGTCTTCGCTGCTGCATGACGTGCTCTACCAGGCGCTGGCCATTGCCAAGCGGCAGATCAGCAGCGGCGCCGTGGTTAAGTTGTGGGACGACATCGAGGGTGACGAGTATCTCGACGAGGTTGTGCTGGTCGATCAATCGCCTATCGGACGCACTCCGCGGTCGAATCCGGTCACGTACATCAAGGCGTTCGATATTATTCGCGAACTTTTTGCCTCGCTGCCGGAAGCGAAGAAGCGCGGCTTCCCTGCCGGACATTTTTCTTTCAATGTGCCCGGCGGCCGTTGCGAAAACTGCCAGGGCGATGGGACGGTCACGGTCGAAATGCAGTTTCTGGCTGACGTGGAGTTGATCTGCGACGAATGCAAGGGCTCGCGCTACAAGCCACAGGTGCTGGAGATTCACTACAAGGGCAAGAATATTCACGAAGTTTTGAACCTTACCATTCGCGAAGCTCTCAAGTTTTTTGCCGAGGTTCCGCGGCTGACGGAAAAATTGCGCGTGCTTGATGAAGTGGGACTGGGGTATCTGCGGCTGGGGCAGTCGGCCACGACCCTCTCCGGCGGCGAAGCGCAGCGCATGAAGCTGGCGGCGCACCTTCAACCGGGAACTCGTCCGGTGGGGCGAGCCCCAGAGGGCGGTGAAACTTCCAAGCGCAAGCGCCGCATCCTTTACATTTTTGATGAGCCGACGACCGGGCTGCACTTTGACGATGTGAGCAAACTGCTTTCCGCGTTTCGCCGTCTAATTGAGGTAGGAGGCTCGATTGTCGTGATTGAGCACAATCTTGAAGTCATCAAGACGGCGGATTGGGTGATTGACCTTGGTCCGGAGGGCGGCGATCGCGGCGGGAACCTGGTCGGGTCGGGGCCTCCGGAAGCAATCGCCGGCCTGAAGAACTCTTACACTGGACAATATCTGAAGCAGGTTTTGAACGGGCATAGCGTTAGGAAGGAATGATGAAATTGAATATCCATCTGACGTTCAACGGCACGCCGTAGATGATCAATTGCGAGAAACCGGCTTGATGCTCCTTAGCATGAAACGCGCATTCGCCAAAGCGGCCTTGATCTTCGTTCTCGCTACTTGCGCCGTTGCGCAAACTCACACCACTGTCCGACATTACAAGGAGCGCATCGACGACCAGCCGCCGGAGATCGCGCAGGCTGAAGACGCGATTCAGAAAAACGATTTCACCGGCGCGGAAACGCTCCTGAGAAAGGCTCTCGATAAAGATCCCAACAATTACCAGGCATGGTTCGATCTGGGATTCGTGCTGAACCGACTGGGCCGCGCCGACGAATCTATCGCCGCGTATCGCAAGTCTGTCGCCGCCAAGGCCGACGTTTTTGAATCGAACCTCAACCTGGGATTGATGCTCGCCCGCTCTAACAATCCCGAGGCCGAGCAATTTCTGCGCGCTGCCACCACGCTCAAACCCACTGCGCACATCGAAGAGGGGCAGGCTCAAGCCTGGCTTGCGCTGGCGCATCTGCTCGAAGCTAAAGAGCCGGACGAGGCGCTGACGGCTTACCGCAAGGCTTCCGAGCTTACGCCGAAGGATCCCGAGCCGCATCTTTCCGCCGGATTGCTGCACGAACAGCGAAAGGAATTTGCGGACGCCGATGCGGAATACAAGCAAGCGCTGGCGCTCGATGCAAACTTGACGGATGCAGCCATCGGCCTCACCAACATTTATATGAAGTCGGGGCGGCTCGGCGACGCTGAGCCCCTGCTGCGGCGGTTGGCCACGGAGCGGTCGAACGATTCCGCCATTCATCTGCAATTGGGGCGCGTGCTTGCTGCGGAAGGCAAGAAAGACGACGCCATCGTGGAATTCCAAGCGGCACTGAAGCTGGCACCGGCGGATGCGGACGCGCAGCGCGAACTTGCCGACCTTTATGCCAGTGCCGGAAAAAATGACCTTGCAGAAGCTGCCTATCGGCCTCTGGTCGCCGCCCAGCCAAAGGACGCGGAATTGCATCGCGCCCTGGGGCAGGCTTTGCTGCGTCAAAAGAAATTTCCGCAAGCGCAGGAGGAGTTTCTGGCGGCGCTCCGGCTGAAGCGCGATTGGCCCGATGTCTACATCGATCTGGCGTTTGCGGCAAGCGAGAATAAGAACTACGAGCTCACCGTCCGAGCTCTCAACGGGCGCGCCCTTTTAAATGCGGAGATGCCGGCGGAGTGTTATTTTTTTCGCGCTTCGGCTTACGACCATTTGCATGACTACAAAAATGCCGCCGTCGATTATCATCACTTTCTGGATTCCGATCACGGGAAGAATCCCGATCAGGAGTGGCAGGCTACCCATCGCCTGATCGCCATCGAACCGAAGAAGCGTTGACTGCCATGCGTCGCCTTGCCTTTTCCACGGTCGTTGTTGCTCTTGCCCTTGGCCTCGTGTTCCCCTGCCCCGCCGCCAAAGAGGAAACTGTCGAAGGACTCAAGGCACGGGTCGAGAGCGCGCGGCCCGAAGACCGCGCTGATCTCTGCATCCGCATCGCGCAGCATCAGCTGGAAAATGCTGACAAGCTGTACATCGATGGCAATATTGACCAAGCCCGCGCCGCCGTCGACGACATCGTCAGCTACTCCGAGAAGGCTCGCGATGCCGCCACGCAAGGCAAGAAGCGGCTCAAGAATGTCGAAATCAATGTCCGAAAAATGGCGGAGAAGCTGCGCGACATCAAACGCACTCTCGCCTTTGACGACCAGCCTCCGGTCGAAGCCGCGATCCACCGTCTCGAAGACGTACGCACTACGCTGCTCAAGGAAATGTTCGCCAAAGAAAAATAAGTAAGGACAATAAAGTAAAGACAATAAGTCAGGAGGAGAAGACGAGATGAAGGCGGGCTTCCACCAGCGGCGGCGCTATCGCGTCTCGGTCGCGCTCGGCGTGGCGATACTGCTTGTTCTGCCGATGTTTTTCTCGTCGGGGGCGGCGCTCTTCGCTCCGCTCTGGGCGCAGGAGCGGCGGCATGACCCGCTCAACCCGCTGGAGATTGACCAGCTCCGCGATGCCATGATGGAGCCCGAGGCGCGCTTAAAGCTTTACGTGCAGTTTTCCCGCGATCGCATGACAAAACTCGAACAAATGCGCAGCGACCCGAAGACAAAAGAACGTGCCCGGCAGACTCATGACATGCTGGAAGATTTCCTCGCGGTTTATGACGAACTGAACGACAACGTGGATATGTACGTCGGCCGCAAAGACGATATTCGCAAGCCCCTGAAAGCTGTCATCGAGGCCGACACCGAATTTCAAGCCAAGCTGCGCGCGCTCAAGAATTCCGCCAACACCAATGCCGCCGAGCTTAGCCAGTATGAATTCCTTCTGACCGACGCGCTTGACACAGTCGACTCCAGTGCCGACGACCACCGCAAAACGGCCGTCGAAGTCGAGGAATACATGAAGAAGAAAAAGAAACAGCAGAAATAGGGGCTGAGCCATCCGCTGGAAACCCTTTACCACAGCGAGTACAGAGGTACACAGGGAAAACAACACGGTTTTTTCCCTGTGCTTTCCCCTGTGCACGTCTGTGTTCCCTGTGGTTCGCTTTTTTGCGTTTCGGCGCTGTTCAGTTAAGGGGTCGTGCTAATCTTCACTCAACGTGCCTCCGAAGCTCGCCGAAATCTTCCACGAAGCTTATCGCGAACTGCGTCCGCACACGTCCGCGCCGCCTCTGCACGTTCGTTTTTATCCGTTTGTTTCGATCAACAACACGATCCGGCTACGCCAGGGAGAACTCTACGTCCGACTGTCCGACTTGCTGGAAGGCGCGCCCGAAGCGGTTCTACACTCGATCGCCCACATTCTGCTCGCCAAGCTCTATCGCAAGCCGATCGAACGCACTCACAGCGCCCGCTATCGCCGGTACGTTGCCAGCCACGACGTGGCCGCCAAAGCGCGGCTGGTACGCCAGATGCGCGGGCGCAAACATATCCGCTCCGCCCGCGGCCATCACTACCATCTGGAGGAAATTTTCGAAGATCTCAATCGGCGCTTCTTCCACGGGCTTATGGGACGTCCGCAACTCACCTGGAGCCGGAACCACGCCCGCAGCAGCCTCGGCCACTACGATCCCGCGCATAATGCCATCGTCATCAGCCGAGTCTTTGACCACCCGCGCGTGCCACGCTACGCGGTCGAATACATCCTGTTTCACGAGATGCTGCATTTGAAGCACCCGGTCAAACTGCGGGGAAGCCGACGTTGCGTGCATTCGCGGGAATTTCTGGCGGAAGAGAAAATGTTCCCGGAATTGGACGCGGCGCAGAAGTTCTTGCACATGGTGTAGTGGAGCGACGGGCCTCGCCCGTCCAGCAGTTTGGTGGCGGGGCGGGGACGCCCGGCGCTCCCCGAACACACTCTCGAAGCTCCCCAACCCCCGTTCAATGCTGGCTTTC
>JBEKED010000170.1:0-8788 GCA_050014035.1 Terriglobales bacterium | reverse complement strand
ACGCCTCGACTATGACGCCATCACCTATGGCTGGTTTGATCATTTCCTGAAAGGCGAGGACAACGGTTCTCTGGCCAAGACCCCAAAGGTTCGCTATTACACGATGGGAAGCAATAAGTGGCAGTCGTCCGAAACCTGGCCTCCGGAAGGCGCGAAGCCCGTTACGTATTACCTTGCCAGCGGCGGCCACGCCAATTCCCTCAGCGGAGATGGCGCTCTGCTCGCCACGCCGGAGTCGAAGGATAATGCTGACCAGTTCGCCTACGATCCCATGAACCCCGTGCTTACTCACGGCGGAGGTTTCTGCTGCATGGGGACCGATCTTAAGGCAGGAGCGTTCGACCAGCGCGGCGTGGAAGCGCGCGACGACGTTCTCGTTTACAGCACGGGTCCGCTTAAGGAAGGCATCGAAGTCAGCGGACCGATTGACGTTGCGCTCTACGTGTCGAGCGACGCGAAGGACACCGACTTTACCGTGAAACTCATCGAGGTGCTGCCCGACGGAACTGCGTACAACATCGAGGAGAACATCCAGCGTGTGCGCTATCGCGAAGGGTATGACAAACCTCCTGTGTGGATGGAGAAGGACATAGTCTACAAAGTCGCGTTCCAGCCCATGCAAACCAGCAACTACTTCGCGGCAGGACACGAGCTGCGAATCGAAGTCAGCAGCAGCAACTTCCCGCGTTTTGACCGCAACCTGAACACTGGCGGCGATAACTACAATGAATCGCAAGGAGTCGTGGCACACAATCAAGTCCATCACTCGACGCAATATCCTTCCAGCGTTACGCTGAGCGTGGTGAAACGATAGACGTAATTGTCAAAGGGCGAGATGGGCGCTTGGGCTCGGACCCCTCCCACGACGATCTTTTGGAATCAAGGACTTAGCGGTTGTTTTTTCCAGGGTCTTTGAGGAATAACGACTTACCGGTAACCTATTTATAAATCAGTGAGTTAGCTCGATTTTCGGGCTTGTTTTTCGGTTGAATTCGCGCTATATCATTGAGGAATAAATAGCTTAGCGGTCGCTTGCTTTCGAGGCTGCGGAAAAAGTGTTTCCGCCCGCTAAAAGCAGGCCCTCAGGCGCTAAAGGGCAAACCTAATTTCAGCGACTTAGCGGCACGACCTAAGGTCGTGCCCTTCCCTATTTCCTCTGCGGGAGGCGTTTTTCAGCAGCCTCTTTCGACAGTTGCTGGATAGCGGCTGGCACTTGCCTTCCGTTTTTTGCCGCTTCTATTTCAAAGAGACTGGCGTCCTTTTCAGCGACGACACTTTGTCCCCCTCGGCCTGCTGTGGGCGTTCTGTCGGAACGGGCGGAGCCACGTAGCCGATGGCCTGCTCGGCGGGCGCGCCAAATAGTTCGGGGTGCAGGTAGCGTCCTTGCTCCTGCGGCGGCTTTTCTACTTGCACCTCGACGCGGTGCGCATCGGCATAGGCGTCATGGCGAATGCCGGTGACCTGCCACGAGACCTTCACGCCGGGCTTGCTCGTCTTAATGGTGAAGCGATTGCCATTGATCTCCTTCGCCACGATGGCCTGCGCGAACTGACCAATGACGGTGAGTTGATAACGGAAGTCTTGATTGAGGGCTTCAAAGTAGTCGGGCAAAGTCACGGTGGCGACTCCGCGCTGGTTGGTGACGACATTCCCGTTGTAGACATTCATCATGTCGGGCGATTCCACAAAGGAGTGGTAGAGATACTTGTGCGCCGGATCGAGCGGGTGGTCGATCAGGAATGTGCCCGAACTCTTGGTGAGGCTGCCGGAGATGTAAACGTTGCCACTAAAGTATCCGGCGGTGCCTCCGCTGGCGCTGTTGACGCCCACCACGCCTGCACCTTGCGGGCTGGCGGTGACGAAATAGCCGCCGTTGGCCCCGCTGCCGGAGGTTGCCGAGTTTCCGCCATACACGGCATTGACGGCGCGGGCGGTGTTCGACGAGATGGTGCTGCCGCCGGTGCCGTTGTCGAGCACGTCCAGAGTCGCGGCGGGAGCAGTCTTGCCGATGCCCACGCTTGGATTTGGGACCCCTCCATGTCCTACGCTGCCTAGCACCAAGGCATTACTCTCCGTTACTAAGGCGAAGGCACCGATGGCTGTAGCATTTGTGAGCGACCCTGTCCCGAACTCAGCGGCGAATCCCACAGCGGTGTTGTCGTTCCCGGTCATATTGGAGTTATCAAACGTTTGCCCAGCGTATATGCCGATCGCTGTGTTCTCACTGCCCGTAGTGTTATTGCAGAGCGCGCAGTCACCTGCGGCTGTGTTGTTACTACCCATGGTGTTGTTTTCGAGCGCGCCGATACCCGCTGCCGTGTTGTCAGAGCCCGTGGTGTTGGAGAATAGGGCATGGTAGCCGCTGGCAGTGTTGACGATGCCTGTCGTGTTTTGGCTAAGCGCTCCGATTCCGGCGGCCGTGTTGTAATTGCCGGTTGTGTTCGAGTAGAGCGCCTGGTATCCAACGGCGGAGTTGCCGATACCTGTCATCGTGGTGTTCCCGGCAAAGCCGAGGAAGGCATTATTGTTCGCAAAGGAGCCGAATGCGAAGAGATTGCTTCCCAGGTTGAAGCTGGTCGCGGCGTTGATCGTGCCATTGACATCCAAAGTAGCGGCCGGAGTTGTCGTCCCGATGCCGACATCGCCGCTGGTGGCGCCAGAGGTGCTCTGGTAAATCTTGGAGTTCGCGATCAGGTTTGTGCTTGTCCACAATGGAACATAGTTCGCGGTGCCATAGGGATATGCAGTCTTCACCGCTTCGCTCTTCACAACCTCTGGTTTGACCCCGGTACCACCCACTGTGGCGCCGCCCACTGCAGAACTGCTCGTAGCAAAACCATTTTGAGAGGCGGAAGCGCCTGCTGACGGCCCAGTTTCCGGCGGTGCCTTCACAAACGCCGAAGGCGGCAGTCCCCCAATGGTTTCGGCATCGCCTGCCTTCAGAGCATAGGGAGCGCTGACCAACAGCACGCGTGGCTGCTCGGCCTGCCCTGAGACTTGCACCCCCACCCAGCGTGCCTGCTCCGAGGTGAACAAATCCGTCGGCAGACCGTCGGGCTTGGTCGAACCCAGCAGAGCCACGTAGTGGCCGTTCGCATCGGCGGTAACATTCTGCGTCTCCAGCCAGAGCGCAGCGCCGCCGGTTTGTTCGGAGTAGAGGGCAAAGGTAATGCCGACCACGCCGGTCAAGGGATTGCCGTTGAGATCCTTAACGGCGCCGCCGAAGCGGACCAGGCGGGGTAGTGCAGATGCAGTTGTGGTCTGGGCTAAGGTGAAGGGAACGATCAACAAAAGCGCAGCCGCCGCGCAAGCGAAGCGGAATTTCATGGCGAGATTTCTCCTTCGAGGGAATCGAACCTTTTACTTCCAGAGGGCCGAATACATTAACTAGAACTAGAAAGCCAGTACGGAAATTAGTTTGCCTACAGAGGACACGGGGCAGACGCGCCGAGAGCGTGCGGAGGATTATGTTCGGCGACCCGGCAATTGTCAATCTGCAAGTAATTGCAGTTCATGGCACAGGATGACCAGGGTGAACCCGGTCTGCCCCAAATCGCCGATTACAACGGGGTCTCCTCGCGGACCTCTGCAGATGACCGGGAGAGGCTGTAGTGAAGTCCGCCAAGGGCTGCGGTGCAGTGTAAAATGGTGCCCTTGTCTTCGGTGCCATTGCGGAGGCAGGGAAAGAGACTGCACTTCAAGAAAGTGTTGCGCTGTCAAAATCACAAGTTGAGGTTTCCCTCTTGCTGCGTTTCTTTTTTGCGCTGCTAGTGGTGGCCGCATGCGCGGTTGCGGGGTGGGCGCAGGTGTCCGCCGCTATTTCCGGCAAGGTGGAGGACGCTTCCGGAGCTGCTGTAAGCGGCGCAACCGTCACGGTTAGGGATGTGGAGACGGGAGCGACGCGAGTTGTCACCACAGACTCAGACGGAGATTATAGAGCCCTCGCATTGCCCGTCGGCCTCCATGAAGTAAGAGTCGAGAAGGATGGTTTTCAGGCGGCGGTGCGGACCGGGATTAAGTTAGACGTGGGCGAGGAAGCGGTGGTGAATCTTCGCCTTGCTGTGGGCAAAGCGGTACAGGAGGTGACGGTTTCGGAAGAGGTTTCCGTGGTGAATACGACTACCGCTTCTGTGTCCGGACTGGTGGGGGAGCGCGAGGTAAAAGACTTGCCGCTCAACGGGCGCAGCTTTGATGACCTGATTACGCTCAATTCCGGCACCATCAACTATACGGACATGAGAAGCCCTAACACTACGACGAGCAATGGCAACGCGTTTGTGGTGGGCGGGCAAAAACCAGGCGACAACGAAACCTTGCTCAATGGCGTGGAATACACGGGATCGAGCCAACTGGCGGTGACTCCGGGCGGGGTTAGTGGGTACTTGCTGGGAATTGATGCGGTCCGCGAGTTCAACCTGCAGACGGGGACTTATGGGGCGGAATACGGCAAGCGTTCGGGAGCTCAAGTCAGCGTAGTTACGCAGTCGGGAAGCAATACGCTGCATGGCACGCTGTATGAATTTGTGCGCAATAGCGCTTTGGATGGGCGCAACTATTTCGATGAGGGCGAGATCCCGCCGTTTCAGCAAAACCAGTTTGGAGGCTCGGTGGGAGGGCCGATCAAGAAGAATCGGCTGCTCTGGTTCGGCAATTACGAAGGGCTTCGGGTGAGCGAGTCGCTCAGCAGTGTGAGCGTGGTTCCCGACGCAGAGGCTCGCCTCGGGAACTTGCCGAATAGCAGTTGCGTGGAAACCCCCGTCAGCGGCCTGAATCCGGCGATGCTTCCGTACACTTCCTTTTGGCCGCAGCCGAATGGTCCCGAGTTGGGCGGAGGCTGCTTCGGAGAAGCATTGTCATTCAATCATCCAGAGGAGTCGATCCGCGAAGACTTCGGGACGCTTCGCGCCGACTACATCCGCAGCGATCGCGACACGCTGTCGGCCGCTTACACCATCGACGATGGAAACAGTCGGGTGCCGTTGGCGGATCCGTTTTTCGCATCGGCTCTGGCGCTTCGCAGCCAGGTTGTGAGTTTGCAGGAGACGCATGTCTTTTCGACCCGGATCCTCAACGTGTTTACGGCTGGTTTTTCGCGCGCTGGGTTCGCTAACGATTCCTCACCTTATGTCTCATTCGCGCCAAGCCTTTCGTTTGTTGAGGGACGCGGCGTGGGGGGAATCGTCATCGGCGGGGGTTTGACGACCACGGCCAACGGCACGATTACCTCGGCCGGTCCGAACAATGCATCGAGCGTCTGGAACCGCAGAAACCTTTTCACCTACGCGGACAGTTTGCAGATCAGCAAGGGAATTCATCAGATCAGCCTGGGAATCTGGTTGCAGCGGATTCAGGATAATGAGGACACGGCGTCGCGCCAGTTGGGGCAAGCCAGCTTCGCTACTTTAACGACGTTCCTACAGTCGAAGGTAAGCAGCTTTCAAGTTGTACCCACGGCTGCGGAGTTGGGTTGGCGAAGCTTGTTGGGCGCGTGGTACGTTCAGGACGCGATCAGAGTTCGGCCTAATCTGACGCTTCAGATCGGCTTGCGGCACGAATTCGACACCGGGTGGAACGAAGAAGCGGGAAGGGCCGCGAATTTTGTTACCGGTGCGAACGGAGTGCTGGTGACGGCTCCGCGGGTCGGCGATTCGGCCTTCACGCAAAACAATGCCAAATGGCTGCTGGGTCCTCGAGTGGCGCTGGCTTGGGATCCTCACGGGAACGGGACGACTGCCGTTCATGCGGGATTCGGAATCCATTATTCGTTGCTGGACGCACTCGCTTTTCAGCTCAACTCGGTCCCCACGGTCCCGCCCAACAATTACAACGGGCAAATTTCGTTCGCCAACACCTCCTTATTTAATGTGATTCCTATTATTCCCAATGTGGCGCCAGCCCCTCAGTGCACGGGCGGCGCTGGAAATCCGCCGGGGTGCACGATCTATGCTCCCCAGGGAGTGCAGGCGAACGCGAAAATTCCAACCCTTGAGGAATGGAACTTAACCATTGAGCAACAACTGGACCGCAATACCGAGCTGCGGATTGGGTATGTAGGATCTTTTGGCTTCCACCAGTTGGTCAGCATCGATCCCAACAGTATTCCGCCGCAGATTTGTAACGACCCGAGCGGGTGCCTTGCCGGCGGCGTTGGCAAGACGACGAGCACTGTACTTCCGGGTACGGAATATATTCCTGTCGGTCTTCGTCCCAATCCGAATCTTTCAGGGGGATTCTTCTGGTACACGGAAGGCAATAGCAGCTACAACGCCTTGCAGGCGAATGTGATTCGGCGCTTCAGCCGAAAGCTGCAATTTCGGGCGAACTACACGTGGTCGAAGAGTCTGGACAACAATTCCGCGCTGACCGGGGCGCAAGCTAACAATCAGGCGCAGATGGTGTGGAATCGATTTGATCTGCGACAGGATTGGGGGCCATCGGCACTGAACGTGGCTCATCTGGCGCATTTCACGGCTACGTATGAGCTACCCTTTGGGCACGGGCAGTATTGGCTCGCGAATGCCGGCGGGATGACGGATAAACTGGTCAGCGGGTGGGTGTTCAATACCATCACATCGGTGATGAGTGGCTTCCCCTTAACGCCTCAGGACGGTTCGGATCGCTCCGGCGACGGAGATACGAGAAATCCGGACCGGCCATCTCTGAACCCAAAATTCAGCGATCCGATTTTTGTTGGCCGTCCCAATGAATGGTTTAATCCGAACGCGTTTGTGTTGCCGCCGGCCGGTACTTATGGCGACTTGGGCAGAGGAACGTTAACTGGCCCCGGCTTGGTGGGAATGGATGTCTCCCTGTTCAAGAGCACGAGCATCACGGAGAAGATGGCGTTGCAGTTCAGAGCGGAATTCTTCAACGTGCTGAACCACACCAATTTCGACACTCCCAACCTGACGGTATTTTCAGGCAGCGCCATCAGCCCGGCGGCGGGATTAATTACCGCCACGACCACTCCGTCGCGACAGATTCAATTCGGCCTGAAGCTGATTTACTGACGGCGGACGAATCCCCGGTGCAGCGACTGCCGGCGCTCACCTGCAACACTCCCTTCTAAAGCCTCCATAACAAATCGCCGATACATCCTTTGACATCGTTTGCCTGGACCATGGCGATGGGTCGTTGCTTTTCCGAGTGGGCTTGAGCCCGCGCGGTTGTTCAAGATGAGCGCTTTCTAATCAATTTCACGGAAAGAGTAGCGAGAAATCAGCAGCGATGGTTGGTCTGGAATCCGGGTCTGGAATCCCGAGAGGAGAATTACCGTGCAGATTCGTAGGATGAGCAACATCGGAATGTTGGGTTCTTATTGGAGTTTCGTGGCGGTGTTTTTGATTCTCGCCACTTGTGGGGTCGCGCAACAGAGCACGTCCTCGCCGAACTCTGGGACAATCCCTGCCGATGTCTCCTCGATGGACCTGGAGCAACTGATGGACCTCAAGGTCACGACCGCATCTCTTTTTAGTGACCAACTGTCGCAGGCTCCCGGCATAATGACGGTGGTCACCAGTGACGAACTACGGCGCTTCGGAGGTATCACTCTTGGCGAAGTGCTCGATCGCGTTCCTGGGTTGACGCAGTCCAGCCAATATTTCACGGACCGCAGCCTGATCGCCGTCGAGGGAGACCAGACCAAAACCTCGGGCGCGCACATTCTTTTTCTCATCAACGGGCGTCCGACCCGCGAGGTAATGGAGGGTGGAATTATTTCCGATCTGATGGAATCGTTCCCCATCGAGATCCTGGAGCGCATTGAAATTATTCGCGGACCCGGTTCGGTGCTCTACGGCTCCAACGCTTTCTCGGCCGTGATCAACCTGATTACCCGCAAGGCAGAGCAGAACCAGGCCGGTATTCACGCTCTGGTCGGACCCAACGGAGCGCTGTCTTCGTCGGGACACTTCTTCTATAAACGCGGCGACTTCAGCATGGTGGGCGCTTCCCAGATTCACGAAGCCCCGAATTGGAACTTTGTCTATCTTGTCCCTCCGCCACTGCAAGACAATCCCGATGCTCCGCCCGAGCCGCCCTTCCACGACGTTTCTCAGGTCGATCGCGGTACGGGCGACTACCTGGGAATGAACTATAAGGGACTGAGTTTCATGTCGGCCTTCACGGAGTGGCAATCCACGGCGTACGTGCAAGGCGCGGTGGGGGAAACGCGGCAGACGCGAGATTTTGGCGATCTTGGCTACGAACACAAAGCGCGGGACAACTGGGACATGCAGTTCAACACCACCTTCACGCGCACCACCTTTGAGACCTTCGCCTATCCCTACACCGACCGAGACTCCCATGAATTGGTGGGCGAGTGGACGAACCTGATCACTCTTACGTCCAAGGATCGCCTGACCGCGGGCATGTTGTTCCACCGCATTTCCGGAATTGAGGTCGCCAGCATCGACCACTTTGCCGAGGATGCCGGGGGAAGCCGTTCCGCAGGCGGCTTCTATGCTCAACTCGATCACCAGTTATTGCCTACTGTGAAACTGATCGGCGGTTTCCAATCCAACAAATTCGCGGGCATTCCTTTCTCTACCGTTCCCCGCGGCGGCGTGATCTGGAGCCCATCGCACACGGTGAGCGTCAAGGTGCTGTATGGCGAGGCGTTTCGCCCGCCCAGCATCGACGAAACCACACTGAACCTTCCCGACATCCACGGCAACCGCAGCCTCGTGCCCGAAGTCGTCGAAAGCTTTGACGTGGGGCTGACTTTGCAGTACACGCACCTCCAACTCGGGACGGACTATTTTCATAATCACCAGATTCACAGCATCAT
>JBEKED010000169.1:0-8811 GCA_050014035.1 Terriglobales bacterium | reverse complement strand
ATTCGAGTGTGGAGAGCCAACGCTTGACGACTGGTTGCGCCGGCGTGCGCTGTCCAATGAGGAAAGTGGCGCTTCACGTACTTACTTAGTCTGCGTTGGAGAGCAGGTCGTCGGTTACTATGCTCTGGCGGTTGGCGCGGTGACGCATGCGGAAGCGCCGGGCCGGGTCCGGCGCAACATGCCCGATCCAGTGCCGGTGATGATCATCGGCCGGTTGGCTGTCCACAAAGATTTTCAGGGAAGAAAGATCGGGCCCGCACTGCTGCGCGATGCTGTATTGCGCACCTTGCAAGCGGCGGAAATCGCGGGCGTCCGGGCGATTCTGGTGCACGCGATTTCCGAGCGGGCGCGGCAGTTCTATGAAGATTGCGGCTTCACCCCTTCACCGATGGACCCGATGACCCTCATGATTACGGTGGCCGAAGCGGGGAAGGCTTTCATTAAAAATTGATATCCGCTCCGTAGAGACGGGATTGCCCCGTCTCTTCTCGCTCAGCATACGAATTCGTGCGATCCTAAATACTGCTGCAAAGAGCCAATGATCCGTCCCGATTACAAAGAGTTCGTCCAGTTGTCGCGCAGCGCCACGCTGATTCCGGTGGCGAAGTCGATCTCGGCCGATTTGCTGACGCCGGTTTCCGCCTTTCTCGCGGTGGCCGAGGGCGAGCCCGATGCCTTTCTGCTGGAGTCGGTGGAAGGCGGCGAAAAAATCGGGCGCTACACATTTCTGGGGGTGCGCCCGTTTCTGCGCCTGGAATCGCGGGGCGCCGAAATCACAATCGAACGCGGCCGCAAAGTCGAGCGGCGCACGGGAGATGTTTTTGAGGTCATCCAGGAACTTTTGCAGCAACATCGGCCGGCGGCGATGGAAGGTCTGCCGCCATTCACGGCTGGGGCCGTCGGCTATTGCGCGTATGACATGGTGCGGCGACTGGAAAATATCGGAACGCACGCCTGCGATGACCTCAACGTTCCCGATTGTGTGCTGATGTTTTTCGACCGCGTGCTCGCCTTCGATCACCTGCGCCACCAGATCCACATCGTGGCGTCGGCAAATGTGGCCCGCGAGGCACCCAAAGCGGCCTACGAACGCGCTGTGAGGGATATCGCGCGCATCGAAAAAAAACTTGCCGCAGGATGGAAGCCGGGATACTGGCGCAAAGCCAGCACGCAGTCCAAGCTGGCTACGTCAAAATTGAAGACGCGGGCGCGCACTCCGAAAGCGAAGTTTCTGGAAAGCGTCCGCCGCGCCAAGGAGTACATCGCCGCCGGCGATATTTTTCAGGTTGTGCTGTCGCAGCGCTGGGATTTCGAGCCGGGAGTCGCGCCGCTCGATCTCTACCGCGCGCTGCGCACCGTGAATCCATCGCCGTATATGTATTTTTTGCGTTTCGGCGGGGGCCGGAATGAGAGAAAGATGAATTCCGCCGGAATGCACGTGCTTGGCTCTTCTCCCGAAATGCTGATACGCGCCGCGGGAGGAGGACGAAAACTGGAATACCGTCCCATTGCCGGTACGCATCCGCGTGGGCGCGATGAAGCGGAAGACGCGGCGCTCGAAAAGAAAATGCTGGCCGACGAGAAGGAGCGCGCCGAACATATAATGCTCGTCGATCTCGGGCGCAACGACCTGGGACGCGTGAGCGAATATGGCTCGGTGAAGGTTCGCAACCTGATGTACGTGGAGCGCTATTCACACGTGATGCACCTGGTTTCCGCGCTCGAAGGCCGCCTGCGCCCGGAACTGAACGCCATGGATGCATTTGCCGCCTGCTTTCCGGCGGGAACGTTAAGCGGCGCGCCCAAGGTTCGCGCCATGCAGATTATCGAAGAACTGGAGCCGACGCGGCGCGGGGTGTATGGCGGGTCGGTCCTCTACGCCGATTTCGCCGGCAATCTGGATTCGTGCATTGCGATTCGCACCGTGCTCATGAAAGGCAAGCACGCGTACTTACAGGCGGGCGCGGGGATTGTGGCCGATTCCGATCCGAAACGCGAGCTCGAGGAAACGGAGAACAAGGCGCGAGCCGTGCTGCGCGCCGTGGAGATGGCGCGGGGCACGGCGTAGAACTCACCGTCGCTGAAAAAGTGTGGAGCAAACGGCGTGTCGCCGGTGTCTAATGGTTCGTATGCGTGCCTCCCTCCCGCTGACGCTGGTTTTCTTCTTGTGCTTTCGCTGTCTCTCTGCGGGCGCTCAAATCGCTCCCGGCCGCTGCGCGTGGCTTCCGACTGACATTCCGCATGCCGAGGCGTTGCGCGGCGTTTGTGAATACTCCATCAGCGTGCCGGTGAAGATGCCGAATTTTGTTTGCCAGGAGGCCGCCTCGCGCTACGCCGGCAGCCGCCGGGCGCTTACGGATCTGATTTCAGCGTCGGTGAGATATCAAGACGGTAATGAGTCCTACAGCGATGTCAAGGTGAACGGCAAACCGGTGTCGACGGAAATGGCGCAATCTTCCGGTCTGTGGTCGACGGGGGAGTTCGGCAGCAACAATCTCCGTTCTATCTTCGATCCCGAGAATCAGGCGCGGTTCGAGTTCGCCCGAGAGAGCACAGTGGGTCAGCACTCGGCATGGGTGTTTACTTACCAGATCGCGCAGCAACACCTTCCTTTGTGGCGTCTGCACGTGGGGAATTCCGTCGTGGCTCCGCCTTATCAGGGCGAAGTGTGGGTCGACCAGAAAACCGGTGAGGTGATTCGTTTCCGGTCGATTGCGGAGAACATTCAAGCGGGCTTTCCTCTAACGGGCGCTGAGCTTGAGATCGACTACGAAAACGTGGCCTTTGCGGACGGCTCGTCGTTCCTGTTGCCGACTGACATTACCGCAACGGCCAAAGATCCCCATGGAGAGTCGGGACGGAATGACGTTCGTCTGAGGAATTGTCATAAGTTTGGGGCGAAGTCGCGTATCGTAGCAAACGGCGACATCGCCCCTCCCGGAACGGACTCAGCCGCGCAGGTTCCGCCCACTCTCGATTCTCTGCAGAAGGATTTCGCTGAGAATCAAGCCATCTTCGCTGCCATTGGCGAGCAGGCGTTTCAGGAAAATGCAGCGCGGCTGAAAGCCGAGCAGGAACAAATGCAGCAGCAGATGACGGATGCGGCAACCGCCTCGGCGCTGGCAAGACTGTCGGCTCTGCGCAGTGAGCAACTTCTGCGCAGTGACCAACAGAAGATGCAAGCGGAACAGCAGCCGGCCGCAAACAGCGCGCCCGCGCTTTCCGACCTACAGGCGCTGACCACGCTTAAGGTCAACGTGAATCTGGTGCCGGTCAGCGTGGTTTTACGGGACGCGCAAGGACACGCGGTCGGCAACTTCGTCAAAGATAATTTCCGTCTGTTCGACGAAGGCAAGCCGCAGATCATCAGCCGGTTTTCGGTGGAATCAGCCGTGCTCAGCGTGCCGAAGGAAGAAAAAGAAAAGAGTGCCGCGGAGCCGGTTCGCTCGGAAGGCGCGGCGCAGCCGGCGGTGAACCAAGCTCGTCCGTCGGCGCCGGAACGTGATACGGCTTATCTTTTTGACGATGTCCACTCGACCCTGGCCGAGCTGGCGAGCGCGCGTGACGCCGCTGCGCGGCATCTCGGTTCGTTGCGTCCGGAGGAGCGCGCTGCCGTCTTTACCATCTCGGGCACGGTGGTCGTCGATTTTACCGATGACCGCGAAAAACTGCTGGCCGGCGTGCGCAGTCTGAGGCCGCATCCGACCATTCCTGAGAACGATTGCCCGCCGATCAGCCATTACATGGCTGACCTCATGCTCAACCAGCACGACCCGGACGCTGGCAGCATTGCGGTCCAAGAGGTCGAGTACTGTGCTTTGCGGTCGCTCGGTTTTTATAGTCCGCAGGCGGGACGGATCGCAGCCGCAAAAGCGATCGAAGTGCTTGACGCCGGGAACGCCGAAAGCAAGAATGCGCTCGCGGTACTAAACGGGGTGATCCGCAGAACTGCCTCGATGCCCGGCCAGCGCACCATCGTGCTGGTTTCGCCGGGCTTTCTTGCGCTTACTCCAGAAACGCATGAGGACGTGATGAAGGTCATCGATAGTGCCGTGCGCGCGGGAATTATCATCAACACGCTGGACGCAGAGGGACTGGTCGCGGCCGGATTCACCGGCGGCGCCACCGATCTGGAGGGCAGTCAGTTTCACAGCGCAGAAGCCGAGGCGCGACGGGATGTGATGCTCGATTTCGCCACCGGCACCGGCGGAATTTTCTTTCACAACAACAATAACCTGGATGAAGGCTTCCGGCGCACTGCGGATGTTCCCGAATTCGTCTATGTTCTGGGCTTTTCGCCGCAGAAGCTTGACGGCAGGTTTCACCGGCTGAAGGTCACGTTGAACAGCGCGGCTAGGTTCGAGTTGCAGACGCGGCGCGGGTATTACGCGGTCAAGCCCACGTCGGCAGACTAATGGATGCCGCAAAAGGATCACGCCTTCAGCAGTTCCCATCCCAGGGCAATTCCGTTCGAGATGCAATCGCGGGCTGAGCTTTCGCCCACGTGCATGGCCAGCATTTCAGCAAAAGCGCGCGGGCTGGTTTGAAATACCTGCAGAGTGCGGCGCCGCAGATGACTGTGTTTCGCCATGAATAGCATCAAGCCAGCCATCAGGGTGGGACGCCGGAGCAGCGCGCGATGACCCTTTTGATAGCGCGCGAGGTCTCCGTTGGCCAGACAATCGCCGAGGAGCACGGCTTCGCGAAAAGCGAGGCAGAGACCTTCTCCGGTGATAGCGTCGACTCCGCCCGAGGCATCGCCGACGAGCACCGTACGGTTGCGATACACGCGCCGCAATCTTCGCGTGACGGTGACCGCGCCTCGTTCACTGGAAGTGAGTTCGGCATTTTTGAGGCGCGCGCAAAGTTCCGGAAATTCCCCTAGCGCGTCGTCAATTCGCGTCCCCAGCCGCAATTTCGGGTTCGACGAGATCAGCGCCACTCCAACCTCGTCGCGGCTGACGGGCGTGACATACACCTGGCAGCGGCGGCCCCAGTAGAGTTCCACAAAGTCGGTCCAGGGCGTGATGCGGTAGTGTTGCCGGAAGCCGAAGCGCTGTTTCTGGTTCGCGCGGGCGACTCCTTGCGGATCGAGTTTGGCCCATCCGCGGAGGCGGGAAGCGGTGCCGTCCGCGCCTACTAACCAGCGCGCACGCACCAATTCTCCCGCCACAAGCGCGCCTTCCGGATGAATTCCGTTAACCGGCGCCCGCCAGCGCATCTGCACGCCGCACGCGGCGGCACGATGCAAGAGGATTTGATGGAGGTGAGTCCGCCGGATTCCATACGCTGTGCCGCGAGGAAATTGCGCCTCGGCTTTCAGGCTCTCACTCAAGAAACGAATGCCACGGAAGGGATACGCTTCGCCTTTGGGAATGGTGACGCCCAGAGTGCGCAGAGCTTCGACTCCGTCCGGCATCACACCCTCGCCGCAGGTCTTGTCAATTGGAGGAACGGCGCCATCGGCCACGATCACGCTTAAGCCGTGATGACGCGCGGCGATGGCCGTGGCCAAGCCGGCCGGTCCGCCGCCGGCTACAAACACGTCCACCGGATTGGGAAAATGGCTTATCAAAAAGTCCTTCGCCAAATTCTTACGAGATGATCTTCCCTTCGGAGAAAACATTGCTGATTTTGCCCTTGGCTAAAAGCTAAGAGCTAAAAGCTATTTCTTCTACCATTCCAGCAACACGAATTCCGCGCAGAATCCCGGACCCATCGCGGCGAGCAACCCGAGCGTGCCGGGCTTGGGTCGGCGATTCTTCATGACTTCTTCGAGCACCACCAGCACCGAGGCCGACGACAAATTGCCCGTCCGGCGCAGGCACTCCCAGGAAACGTCGAGCTCGCCATGGTTCAATCCGAGAGCGTCGGCGGTCGCTTCCAGAATCTTCGGGCCGCCGGTATGCAGCACCCAATTGTTGATGTCGGAGCGAATCAATCCGCGCTCGGCCAGAAAGTCGTCGAGATCGCGCGCCAGATTTTTTCGAACCAGGTCAGGAATTTCGCGCGAGAGCACAATGCGAAATCCTTTTTCCGACACGTCCCAACCCATCATCTCTTCGGTATCGGGATAGAACACGGAACGAGTCGCGAGAATCGCGGGGCCGGAAATTTCGCACTCCGCGTTAGCGCCCGCCACAATCACCGCGGCTGCACCGTCGCCGAACAGTCCCGACGAAATCAGGTTGGCCATGGAGATATCCTCGCGCTGCAGCGTGAGAGAACAGAGTTCGACCGACAGCACGGCCGCAACCTGATTGGGATAAGCACGCACATAATCGGCGGCGCGCGAAATGGCCGCCGCGCCCGCCACGCAGCCCAGTCCAAAAATCGGAACGCGGCGAATGTTCCGGCACAGCCCCATCTGGTTGATCAGCAGCGCGTCAATCGATGGACTGGAGATGCCGGTGACCGAAACGAAAAAAAAGGCGCCGAGATTGCGGCCATGCAGACCTGCATCCGCCAGCGCGCCGCTCACTGCCTTCTCACCCAACTCCTTGGCGGTGCGAATCCAGTGATGATTCGCCTCACCCCAGGTCTTCATCTTCAGATATTCTTCTTTGGGCAGGGCGAGGAAGCGCCCGTCAACGCCCACGTGACGATGCAAACGCCGCAACACGTTGGGATTCTCGATCTGATCGCCCCAGTATTCCTGCAGGGCCGCCAGCAGCATTTCCTGGGAGTAGTAATGCTGGGGAAACGCGCTCGCCGCGCTGACAATTCGCATCGTTGCTTTTCCTCCTGGACTCCGGGCGCTGGGGGACGCGTTACCTGAAATTGTAGCCGGTTCGGAGATTTTGGACGCGAATGGTAGATTTAAGTTTGTAAAATCTTGGTCACAGGATGAACCAGTGAAATTCCTAGTCGGACTGCTCCTCGGCCTCCTCATCGTGCCCTTCGGGCTTTACCTGTATTTAACGGGTGGCAGCGCTCCGGTTGCCGCCTCCGATTCCGACATGCCCTTCGAAAATTATTTTGCGCACAAGGCTTTGGATGCGCGCATCGCGAAAGACATGCCGAAGACCGTCCCCGTCGCGTCCACTGAAGCGAACTACCTGGCCGGCGCCGATCTTTACAAACAGCATTGCGCGGTTTGCCACGGCCTGCCGCTGTCGCCGAAGACCGCGATTGCTACGGGCATGTATCCGCATCCGCCCGTGTTGCTCGAAGGGAAGGGCGTAACCGACGATGAGCCCGGCGAAAGCTACTGGAAAATCTTCAACGGCATTCGCCTGAGCGGCATGCCCGGCTTCAGCAAATCGCTTACGGAAACGCAAATGTGGCAGATCGCGCTGCTGATAGCCAACGCCGACAAGCTGCCGGCCTCGGCAAAAGCGGCGCTGGTGGCGCCCCCCGCACCGAGTTTGCCGGCGGCGCCTGCGCCGCCGGTCACGGCCCCGCCCACGACAGCGAATCCCGCGCCGCCAAAGTAGGCGAGACGTTCTTTGTCGCGCAGTGCTTTCGCGCTATCGTGTAGACATGGCGTTTGGCCGTCCCAGAAAACTTTTCACCGAAGCGGAACTCTACGACTACGCCGTGGGCGCGCTGGCGCGGCGCATGCGCTCGGTCGCGGAACTGAAGCGCCTGCTCCGCAATCGCGTGGAGGCCGATACGGAAATCGGCAAGACGCTGGTGGAACTGATTGTTGTCCGCTTGAAAGACCAGGGCTATCTCAACGACGCCAAGTACGCGGCAGCGTTTTCATCGTATCGCCGTGACAATGAGAAATTCGGGCGCATGCGCGTCGTCAACGACCTGAAAGCTAAAGGAGTGCACGGCGAGGTCATCGCAAAGGCCGTTTCTTCCGTTTATTACGACGTGAAAGAAGAAAATCTGGCGCGCGATTACATCCGCCGCAAGCGCCTGCCAAAGCCCAAGGCGGGAGATCGGAAACAGGCAGCCCGCATCTTTCGCAACTTGATGCGCGCCGGCTTCGGATCGAAAACCATCTTCACCATCCTGAAAAAATGGGATGTGGATGAAGAAACGCTTACTGCACTGGAGAGCGAGACTCCCGAGGCATGAGTTCTCTCGTTGAAATCTTGAACCCGGAAACCCCTAAATTTTGAAACCTGGTTCTTGCCGTGGTTGCGCCCATCCCTCCGACTCTGATAAAACTTTCCTCTACCAATACATCTGTAATTCCTTTGGAGGAACCATGAAAACGAAGTTCTCTTTAATCCTGGCCGCTGCACTGCTGGCGCTGACTGCGTTCGCCTACGGCCAGGCGGGAAACGATGTGAAGACCGCGGCCGACGATACCGGTAAAGGCACCAAAAAAGCCGCCGTAGCGACGGGCCACGCCACCAAGGTCGCTGCCAAGGATACCGGCAAGGCGACCGAAAAAGCCGCCGACAAAACTGCCGATGCCACCAAGACCGCCGGCAAGGATACCGGTAAAGGCGTAGCCAAAGGCGCCAAGGCAGTAGGTCACGGCGTAAAGAAAGGCGCCGAGAAAACCGGCGACGCCGTAAAGTAGCACAAATAGTTTCGTTGGAGGGACGGGCGTGCTCGCCCGTCCTTGCACCACTCGCTCCGGCCGACCGGCTGGTTGCGTGCCGCTGTGTTTCTGCCTGTGTTCCTCGCTGTTCGTGTTCCCCGTGTCCCCTGTGGTGAAGCATTGCCTTTCATTTAGAATAAGAGTTTCATGCTCACAGGCAACGAAATTCGCCGCAAGTTCCTCGACTTCTTCATTGAAAAAGGACACCGCGAGGTCCACTCCTCGTCGCTAGTCCCGGCCAACGACCCGACGCTGCTCTTCACCAACGCCGGCATGAACCAGTTCAAGGACGTTTTCCTCGGCCTCGA
>JBEKED010000168.1:0-8827 GCA_050014035.1 Terriglobales bacterium | reverse complement strand
CCAATGCGCTGGCGCTGGTGGGAGGTAGATAAATGGAAAAGAACTTTGATTCCGAACCGGCCGAGAATGTGACCCGCGAAGACCTTGCCTCGGTGATGACGGCGCTGGAGCCCGACCAGATTATTTTCGCCAAGGAGCACCATCATTGCCCGCGACGGCAGCTCACGCGAACCGAGATGATTCTTTTCTGGGCGCTGCGGATTTACCTGGTGTTTATGGTGGGCGTAGTGGTCTATCAGATTTGGACGGGCGTGCGGTAGGACTCGAGCTCAAATCCCAGTCGGTTCAACATCCAGGCACGGACAAGAATATCCCCTCTTCTTCACTTTCCCTCCCGTGCAATCACGGCCAGTCAGTGTGACTGGAGACTGGGTGTGCGATATCGGCCTGCACCACTTGTGTCGGAACGCAGAATGCAAGTGCAAGTGGCCGAGGGACTGGGGCACGGAAAAATCGTGAAGCTACCGTTTGCCAGGGCGCGCGCTAGAAGGCTTTTCCAACTGGGCGGCTGCCCACTCGACAAAAATTTCTTGGAATTCTGTCGTTGAGTAGATTCCCTTCTTGACCAGAAGGCTGTTCATTGCAGACACAGTACCCATGAAAAGCTCTTCGCGTGACAGAGTCTCGATCACGTCCTCGAAAGATAATTCTGATATCACGGGTCTTGTTACAGAAGCCAAAATGCACCTCTAGAAACGTTTGAATGTAACTTCAGATTGTCTACCATCCCATAGGGATGTCAAGAGTTTTGTTGCTTGCAATTCTTTCGCTCCGAAGACAAGACTGGCCGGAAACGAATAAACTATGGAGTATTCTCGTTTTCGTCGTCAACCACTACTCCGGGCTTCGCCCTTGTTAAGGAAGGCAATCATGACATCGAACAGTTTTGGCGCTCGCGCAACAATTCACGTCGGCAAGAAAGAATACGAGATCTACCGGCTCGACGCTCTTGACAAGCAAGGCATCTCCACCCAGCACTTGCCGTTCTCGTTGCGCATTCTGCTGGAGAACCTGCTCCGCACCGAAGACGGACGCAACGTGACGCAGGACGAAATTCGCGCGCTCGCGGCCTGGAACAAGAATTCGAAGCCGGAAAAAGAAATTGCCTTCACGCCCAGCCGGGTTCTGCTCCAGGATTTCACTGGCGTGCCCGCGGTGGTCGATCTTGCCGCCATGCGCGATGCTATGAAGCGCCTGGGCGGCGATGCCAAGCTTATCAATCCGCTGCAACCCGCCGAACTGGTCATCGACCACTCGGTCCAAGTCGATGAATTCGGATCGCCCAACGCCATCGATGTGAACGCGCTGCTTGAATTCCAGCGCAATAAAGAACGCTACGCGTTTCTGCGCTGGGGACAGACCGGCTTCCGCAATCTCGCCATCGTGCCGCCGGACACCGGCATCGTCCATCAAGTCAACCTCGAATATCTGGCGCGCGTGGTGTTCGTACACGAAGAGGGTGGCAAGCGCACTGCTTATCCCGACACTCTCGTTGGCACCGACTCGCACACCACGATGATTAACGGACTTGGCGTGCTGGGCTGGGGCGTCGGCGGCATTGAGGCCGAGGCGGCCATGCTGGGACAGCCCGTCTCCATGCTCATCCCGCTCGTCGTCGGCGTGAAGCTCACCGGACGCCTGCGCGAAGGCGCTACGGCTACCGATCTCGTGCTGACGATCACCGAGATGCTGCGCAAGCACGGGGTGGTCGGCAAGTTTGTCGAATACTTCGGCCCCGGCCTGCAGGATCTGCCGCTCGCCGATCGGGCCACGATTGCGAACATGGCTCCCGAATACGGGGCTACCTGCGGCATCTTCCCCATCGACAAAGAAAGCCTGAAATATTTGAAACTTACCGGCCGCAGCGAGGAACAGGTCGCGTTGGTGGAAGCCTACGCGCGCGAGCAAGGACTGTTTCACGATGCCAAGACGCCAGAAGCTGAGTACTCCGAGTTGCTGAGTCTTGATCTCGCCACCGTCGAACCGAGTCTCGCCGGGCCCAAACGCCCGCAGGATCGTGTCGTACTATCGAAAGCGGGCGAGTCATTCGCGCAGGCATTGCCGTCGCTGATCAAACCGAAAGCGAAAGCCGCAAGTTCGGCTCCGGCCGATGTAGCCCGCAAGCAGGTAAATCGCTGGGAGCAGGAGGGCGGCAGTCCAACCGCAGTTGGCGTCGAAGACCCGAAGGTGCACGAACATATTTCCGGTAACGGGAGTGCTTTGAAGCACGGCAGCGTAGTGATTGCCGCGATCACCAGTTGCACGAACACGTCGAACCCATCGGTGATGCTGGCTGCCGGGCTACTGGCAAAAAAGGCGGTGGAGCGGGGTCTCACAGTCACTGTAACTGTCAAGACGTCGCTTGCTCCCGGATCGAAAGTTGTGCTCGACTATCTCCAAAAAGCCGGCCTGATGCCGTATCTGGAAAAACTGAAGTTCCACATCGTCGGCTACGGTTGCACCACTTGCATCGGAAACTCCGGCCCGTTGCCGGTTGAGGTCTCGAAAGAGATTGACGAAAAAAATCTGGTGGTGGCCTCGGTGCTTTCCGGCAATCGCAATTTTGAGGGACGCATCAACTCCGAAGTCCGAGCCAATTACCTTATGTCGCCGCCGCTGGTGGTGGCGTTCGCGCTCGCGGGCCGCATCGACGTTGATCTGCGCAAAGATGCGATCGGCAAGGGTAAAGACGGCAAGCCAGTTTATCTCGCCGACATTTGGCCCTCGCAGTCGGAAGTCGAGCAATCGATGTCGAGCGCGATTACATCGGAGATGTTCCGCAAGAGCTATAGCGAGGTGTATGCGGGAGACGAGCGCTGGCGCGGGCTGCCGGTTCCGAAGGGCGAGACTTACGCCTGGGAAAAAGACTCTACCTACATTCGCCAGGCGCCCTACTTCGACGATATGACGCTCAAGCCGTCCGCGGTCCAGGACATCTCGGGCGCGCGCGTGTTGGCCGTTCTTGGCGACAGCGTTACTACGGACCACATTTCGCCCGCTGGCTCCATTAAGAAAGATGGACCCGCCGGCAAATACCTGATTGCTCATGGCGTGCAGCCGGCGGATTTCAACTCTTACGGATCGCGTCGCGGCAATCACGAGGTCATGGTGCGGGGCACGTTCGCCAACGTTCGGCTGCGAAATAAAATGGTGAGCACCGAAGGTGGATTCACCCGCCACTTGCCCGATGGCGCCGAAATGTCGATCTTTGACGCGTCGGAAAAATATCATGCCGAAAAAGTGCCGCTGGTGATTCTAGCCGGCAAGGAGTACGGTTCCGGATCATCGCGCGACTGGGCCGCCAAGGGACCGCGTTTGCTCGGCGTGCGCGCTGTGATCGCGGAAAGCTACGAGCGCATTCACCGCTCGAACCTGGTCGGAATGGGCATTCTACCGCTGCAGTTTCTGCCGGGAGAAAATACCGAGACGCTGAAGCTGACAGGCGAAGAAGTTTTCGAGATCGCTGGCATCAGCCAGGTAGTCGAGAAATTTTCTTCTGGCCGCAAGATCACGGTGCGCGTGAAGGGCGGCAAAACTCCGGAATTTCAGGCAATCGTCCGCATCGACACGCCGCAGGAAGCTCTCTACTACGCCAACGGAGGGATCCTCCAATACGTGCTGCGCCAGTTGCTGGCGGGGAAGACGCAACCGGAAGCGGTTGCCGTCTAGCGATGGTGATGCTTTCGGAGTGCAGGAGGCCGCGATGCTGGGGATCAAGATCACAATTGTCCGGTACATCAGCGATGAACCCCAGCCCGGTATCGTGGAGTGCCAACTGGAAGATGCCAACGGACGACGATCGTCAATTGTGGAGAAAACCGCGGTCGTCGGCGGCCGAGGAGATCTGAATGCCCAAGCTACCTACCCGCAACAAGGTTTTGTCGCTTGCGAGATTGTTGGACCCAGCCTTGACAGCGCAGGAAGGGAACTGATTCGCATCGATACCGGGCGGCATTGGGGTGTGGAGTCGATCGAGGGCGTAACCCAGTTCGATGTTCTACCGGAATCACTGGTGGAAAGGTAACTGGCGTCAAGGGTCTCTGGTCTGGCTGTGCCTAAGTCGGTTCTTGTTTGCCGCGTGCTAATCTCAAACTCCAATGTCGATGTCCATCGCAGCCCAATACATCCCCGCTGCTTATAGCTTGACCGCGGTCGGGGTCTGGGGCGCCAGCGATTTTCTGGGCGGAGTAGGCGCGCGCCGAGTGAACGCTTTTCTGTTCACGGCCATCGTGCACGGCTGCGGCTTGGTCGTGGTCGGCGCACTGGCGCTGATGACCCACGCTCCATTTCCGGGCACCGTCGGTCTGCTTTGGTCGCTTGTCGCCGGAATGCTCTCCGGCGTGTCGCTGGTCTTTTTCTATAGCGCTCTGGCCTGCGGAAATATGGGATTGATCGCGCCGGTGGCGGCGGTTCTCAGCGCTGGGATTCCGGCCATCGTGACCGCGTTTGCGTCGGGCTTTCCGGGCATGCGGCAGGTGAGTGGATTTATTCTCGCGGGCGTTGGCGTCTGGCTCATCTCACGTACTGAAGGCACTGCCGGGCGTCCTGAAGGATTGGGCGTGGCTGTGCTGGCGGGAATCGGCTTTGCTGGTTGGTACCTTTGTGCCCATCGCGCGGGCAACTCCTCGGCGTTGTGGGTGGCCGCCTGCTCGCGGTCGGCCTCTTTTGTGTTGACGGCGATCATCGTCGTGGTCACTAGACAGCTCCGCGCTATGCCTATGCCCGTGCTGACGATCGCCGTGGTTGCCGGAATTCTCGATGTCACAGGCAGCGTGGTTTTCATCCGCGCGGCTCAACTCGGACGGCTTGATGCCGCGGTCGTGCTCAGTTCGCTCTATCCTGCAGTTACGGTTGTGCTGGCTCGCATTTTCCTGCACGAGCATTTCAGCCGCGCGCGTACCATCGGCATGGTGGCGGCTTTGGTGGCGGTGCCGATGATTGCGGGTTAAATAGGCGTACGATGCAGTATTCTCGAATATGGAATTATATTGTAGTTTGTTTACAACTGTTTTATAATTAGCATATTCCATATTCTGGAATATAGAACATAGCTATGAACTTGAGCCCGCAGGATGTAGTAGTTGCGTTGAAGCTTCTCGCCGCTGGATTTAGAAGTTGGACCTACGCCGGGCTAGCGGACGAGTTGGCGATGAGCCCCTCGCAAGTGTTTCGCTCGGTAGAGCGGGCCGAGGCAGTCCGACTGCTTGATCCCCACTTTCGTACGGTACCGTCCCCGACAGGTCTGACGAGTCAGGACCGCCCGGTTGTTCCATGGCCCAATCGGGCAAGCTTGAAGGAGTTCCTAATCCACGGCGCGAAGTATGTCTTCCCAGTGCACCGTGGGGGAATGGTGCGCGGAATTCCGACCGCCCACGCAGCCCCGCCGCTTAAAGAGCAGCTTGCAGAGTCTTTTGATCCTCCGCCGGTTTGGCCTGATCCAGACGGTACGGTCCGCGGATTGGAGTTCTCGCCGCTTTATAAGAATGTGCCGGCAGCGGCTCGGCGTGACTCAAAACTGTACGAACTTCTGGCACTCGTCGACGCGATTCGCGACGGAAGAGCGCGGGAACGCGAAATTGCGGTCCGCGAACTGACGACGAGGATCGACGAGCGGTGAACCCATTGCAAAACCCGAATGTAGTTCTGCTGCTTTCTGCCGTGGAGAAGCTTGTTCCGTTGCTCGATCGGATTGTTTTTGTGGGCGGTTGCGCCGCCGGACTGTTGATTACGGATCCGGGAGCTGCGCCGATCCGTGCAACCATCGACGTCGATGCCATCGTCGAACTCGCATCTTATGCGGATTTTATAGACGTCGGAAATCGTTTGCGGCAGTTAGGATTCGCACAGCCACACGCGGGAGGTACGCCGCTTTGCCGATGGGTTCATGAAAACGTCATTTTCGATTTAATGCCCACCGATTCAACGCTTCTCGGTTTTAGCAATCGCTGGTATCGTGCCGCCCTCGAAAACTCTATAACGGCGGAGGTTGGCCACCACCAAATCGGGTTGATTTCCGCTCCCTATTTTCTCGCGACTAAGCTCGGAGCTTTTCACGGACGCGGTCAATTCGACTATCGTATGAGCCACGATCTGGAAGATATCGTTGCTGTAATTGACGGCAGGCCGGAAATCGTCGCGGAAACACAAACATCCGAGACTTCGCTTCAGCAATACCTTTCTGATGAGTTTCGAGCGTTACTGTCTGAGCGCGATTTTCTGGAAGCTCTGCCGGGACACATGCTGCCAGACGCGGTAAGCCAACAACGCATCCGAATTGTCTTAGACCGGATGCAACAGATTATTGGGGGACGTTAATCCGTGCCTCTGCTCGAAGTTCGCAACCTGACCAAGATTTTCGATCTCGCGGAATCTCCGTTCGGCAGCCGGCGGCGGGGCAGCACGAAAGTCCGTGCCGTCGACGATGTCTCCCTCGATATCCATCGAGGCGAAACGCTGGGATTGGTCGGTGAATCCGGTTCCGGCAAAAGCACGCTAGGACGGCTCATTCTCCGCCTCGTCGAACCGACTTCGGGCGCCATCGTTTTTGACGGGGTCGATCTGCTGGCAGCGAACGGAGCCGAGTTGCGCGGTCTGCGCCGCGATATGCAGATCATCTTCCAGGATCCGTTCGGTTCGCTCGATCCGCGTTATCGGGTGGAGGACGTGATCGCCGAGCCGCTTCTTCTTCACGGAAACGCCACTCACGAACCCCTCACCCGCGAGGCTCGCCGCCAGCGCGTCGCGCAACTTTTGGGTTCAGTCGGCATGGATGAATCGGCCATGCCTCGTTATCCCCACGAATTTTCCGGAGGCCAGCGGCAGCGCATCGGTATTGCCCGCGCCCTTGCTCTGCGCCCGAAGTTCATCGTTGCCGATGAACCAGTTTCCGCTCTTGACGTCAGCGTAGGCGCGCAGATTGTGAATCTCCTGCAGCAATTGCAGCGCGATTTCAAGCTTACCTACTTGTTCATCTCGCATTCCATGCCGGTGGTGCGCTATCTTTCGACCCGCATCGCCGTGATGTATGGTGGCAAAATCGTCGAGATCGGAAGCACGGAGCAGATCACAACCCAACCGCAGCACGCTTATACCCGCAAACTGCTGGCGGCAACGCCGGAGATAGCGGCATCGTAAGATTGCAGTAGTAAAAAGTCAGATTGCAAAAGTGAAATGGAATTAGCAGGGTGTCGGGTCACTTCTGCAATCAGACCTCTTATTTCTGGAATCCCCATCGCGTCCGGTTGTCCTTCCGCCGGAAGGGAACTACAATCTCGTCCTGTCAGGGGAAACCGCATGGCGACTAACCCAACCGCATCAACCGAGCCTTCGCCGGAACCAGCACCACTGTCGGAAGGACAACGCCTCGCCTACACTTTTTTTGCGCCCAGCAGAATCTTCACCGACCTCCGCCGAAACACGAGTTGGTGGGCCCCGTTTCTGATCATTGCTGTCGTTTCGCTGCTGTTTATCTACGTGGTCGAGCAGAAAGTTGGTTTTCGCAAGGTGGTGGACAATCTGATCCAGTCGCAACCCAAGCAGGCCGAACGTGTTGAACAATTACCGGCCGACCAACGGCAAAAGGTGATCCAGCAGCAGATCACCTTGACCGAGATTCTCTCCTACGCAACTCCCATCTTCGCGCTCATTATCTATGCCATCGCCGCTGCCATTCTGCTGGCCACGCTCAACTTTGGCGCGGGCGCCGAGGTGAACTTCAAAACTATGTTTGCCCTGTACATCTACGCCAGCTTGCCTTCCGTGTTGAAAGCGTTGCTGGGGATGTTGTCTCTTCTGGCGGGAGTCAGCGTCGATGGATTCAACCTTCAGAATCCCGTGGCGACCAATCCCGGATATTTCATCGATGCGAATGGCTCCGCGGTGCTGCGTGCCCTGCTTACTCCGTTAGATGTATTCAGCCTCTGGACCCTCGTCCTGACCGCCATCGGAATCACTTGCATCAGCAAGGTCAAGCCTGGGACCGCGTTTGCGATAGTGTTCGGGTGGTTTGGAATCGTGGTGCTAGCCAGGGTCGCGATTGCCGCGATATTTTCCTGAAGGTAGTAGTAAAAATCAAAGCTGAATGGGACCGTATGGTCGCGGGGCTACGCCCCGCTCTGCGGCGCCGCTCTTTGCCGGCTGCGCCCGCTCACCAGCTAAGCATTTACAATGGCTCCGCGACCATGTACACCGCAGAGGTTGTTCTTATCGGCGGAGGAATTGTTGCCTCCAGCATCGCCTTCCACCTGGTCGCGGCCGGTTGCAGGAATGTTCTCGTGATTGAGCGCGAGACGGCGCAGGGCAAGGGATCCACGGGCAAGAGCATGGGCGGCGTGCGGGCGCAATTTTCCACGCCCGTCAATATTCAAATGTCGCTGTATTCGATCCCGTTCTATGCGAGTTTCGAAGAGCGGCTCGGGTACCCTTGCGATTATCGCCCTCAGGGATATCTTTTTTGCGCGACCAATGAAAAGCAGCTGGCTTATCTGCGTACCAACTACGAAAAGCAGATTGCCATGGGATTGAAGAATGTGCGCCTGGTTGCGGGCGACGAAATTCGCAGCCAGTTTCCCCTTTTGCGCAGCGACGACATCGTTGGCGGCAGCTTCTGTTCCACCGACGGCTTCGTCGATCCCAACAGCGCCATGGTCGGATTCATGACCTGGGCGAGCGATCGCGGCGCCACGTTGTGGAAGAACACTGGCGCGACTGGAATTGCTCGTAGAAACGGCGGCTTCGAGGTCGCGACCACGCGCGACCCGGTTTCCGCGCGCACGATAGTGAACTGCGCCGGAGCCTGGGCCGCTACGATCGCAAAGATGGTTGGCAT
>JBEKED010000167.1:0-8852 GCA_050014035.1 Terriglobales bacterium | reverse complement strand
ACCGCGTCGTCGATCTCCTTGCCCGGTGGCAATGGAAACAAGCTGATCTTCTGCGCCGTGATCGCCCACAAGTATGACTGATTTTCTCCCAGCCAATAAAAAAGGAGCGTGCCTCCGGCGCGCCGCGCGATTTGGCGGGCGTCCAGCTCGGGAGGGCCAACTGCCTTCCCCTTCGCCAGCAATCCCAATCCCTCAGCCAGGGTGCGGGCGCGGCTGTAGTCGGCCCAGCGCAGCGCTTCCTCCGTCTTTTTACGGGTTACCAGAAAATGGACGTAGTCGTCGTAGATGCGGGCGGCGTTGGTGAGAAAAGAAATCTGCGAATCTTCATGTCGCACCTCGAAGCGCGCGCCCTCGAAAGTGGCCAGCGCCAGGCGATATACCTTGTCGGCGGCGTCCGGGTGTTGCTCATCTTCATAGAGCCGCGCCAAAGAATGCTCCGCCTCCCACTTCAAAAACACGGGACAGCTCTTGTCGTGCTCGACTTGCAGAAACGTAGTCTCAGCTTCGGCAGTCTTGCCGCCGCGAGCCGCGATCTGGCCTTCGACCAGCATAGGATAGAGTTCGTCGAGATGGTTCCCATCTCGTCGTGCCATCTCCAGAGCCTGGTGAGCGTATTGGCTGGCGTTCGGCAAATCGCCCGTCTGCAAGGCGAGCCGCGCCAGCGCGCGCAGCGCGTTGTAGATGTGTTTCTTCGCACCAATTCCTTGCGCGAGGCCCAAAGCTTGCTGAAACGATTGCGCGGCCAGATCGAGCTTGTGTTCGTCCATGTAGATGTAGCCGATGTTTGTGAGATAGTTCTCCTCATTCCAGACATCGTCCAACTGCTTCGCAAGGCTCGCTGCCGCGCTCGACAGTTCCAGAGCCTTCTCGGAGTTGCCCAGTTTGTAGTAGGCCCAACCCAGGTTTCCCTGGGCGATGAGTTCGAGCCGACGGGCATCGACAACCTTCGCGGCTTGGTACCCAGCTTCCGACCTGTCAATCGCTTCATCGTAGCGTTCCTGCGCAAGCGATACGTTCCCTAGGCTAATAAGAGCTTGGGACTCTAGCGAGGTGTCATCGTGGGCGCGGGCGAAGGCTAGGGCGAGTTCGAACGTCCGCCCCGCGGAGTCCCAATGGTTCTGCTGGCCTTCCATGCGACCGCGCGCCTTGAGCACGTACCCGCAGCTCGCCGAGGCAGAGGAGTCGCACATCGTCGTGGCCTCGCCAAACAAGCGCCCCGCTTCCTGGAAGTCATGCGTTTCAAGATAGGCTTCCCCCTCAAGCGTCAATATCGGGACGGCCAAGTCAGGCTGGCCTGAGGGAAACGGGGCTGACTTGAGGATTTCCACGGCTTCTGGGTAGTGCCCTTGTTGGAGCACCGCTCTTGCTTCGAGCGTCCGGAACTTCCACGTCCATACCGGGTTCGAACGGAACCGTTGGCATTCGCGATGGGCTTCGTCCTGGGCCTGTATCAGATCGCCATGCACCAGAGTCTTGTAAGCGTGATCATAAAGCGCCTGCGGATCGCCGTTGCCGTTGCATCCCAACAGGCAGATAAGCAGCAGAAGGGATGTGCCAGAAACAATGATGACCTGGGCCCTGATGCGCCCCGAACGGCCGGTCACACGCTGTTGACCAATGGGCATTCGACCTCGCCTTTTGTTGCGGCTGCGGAAGAATCCCAATTTAGTCCGTAGCGCAGCCTGGTAGCTACAGAAAAATGAGAGGCGAATTGCTCAAGAGCCAAAGGCGCTGCAAGAGAGTCGCAAAGCGGCGCAGGAATGCAGCCACGGCGAAGGAGCGGACCTCACGCGCTGAAAGCTCCGACACGTTTTCCGCGGCTAACGGCACGAGTCGAAGAGGATGCAGGGAAGTGCCTCTCCCGCCGCCCTGTGGCCTCAGCGGCTAAAGCCGGCACTGGCAACAAGCGGGCCATCGCAGCGGTAAACCGCTGCGCCACCCAAAAGCGAATGCAACATCGAGTTTTTTCGCAGCCGGTATGAGCCGAGACAAAAACACCGCCCCCGGTTCCTTCGCCGAGAGCGGTGGTTGAGGCTGGAATGTCTTTGGTGGTTTTCTAACCGGGGCCGTCGCTCCCATTGGCAGTGCCATCCGTAGCGTGCGCTTTCATTCTCGCGAAAGCGTCCGAGGGGAACATCGCCACTAGGCCGGACAAAGCCCCAACATTTACTAACTGGTTGAAAAACTGTCTGCGATCAGAGCCCATGGGAAAGTCTCCTTGGAGGCTCAGTTGAGCCTGGCAGGGGACATTATCCCGGAATAACTTGTCTCGCAAGGGCGAGTTGTAGCTCTTAGCAAACTATTAACACTACCCTTAGTTAATGGCCTGGGCCGCTGTCGTTCCCGTTGGCCGTGGCGCTCCCCGTCTGGGTGTTCCCAGTGGTCGGACACCCGAGATGCATCTTCAGCATTTCCAGTGTGAAGTAATTGCTGCCGCTGGGTTCCTTCCGTGGATCATCCTTCCGGTGCCAGTCGTGGTGGTCATTTTTGATGCCGATCTCGACTTCGGCTAGCGCCACCGTCCCGAAGTTTGGGATGAAGATGTGGTTGCCAAAGGTTCTGACTCCCGGAATCGGAATCGGCTTGATCTTGGTGACGAGCGAGAATCGCAGCTTCGGATGGCCGTTCCCGTCGTGGGGCACGACCTTCACCGCATCCTCTTTGGCGTGCTTCTTAAGTTCGTCGATGTAGGCGATCTTGGCGCCGTAGCCTTCCTCCATGCTCTCGGGAAGGTCTTCGGAGTGGACCATGCTATCGAGTTGGCGGTGAATACTATCAAGAAAGTGGACGTCCTGAAAATAGTGACGGTCGTTCGCCGGCTTGGGACCACAGATGGCCAGATCGAGTTCAACCTCGACCGGGTATCCGCCAACCCGCAAGTTCTCGAAGCGCGTGCCGATGAAACTAACGCGGGGAACACTGCCGTTCGTCATCGGATGCTCGGTGGAAAGCTGCGCCACAACCCGATCGACGGTGACGGTATCGACCACGTTGTAGCCCTCGAGCGCCGCCGTTGCCAGCGTCACAAAGCCGGCGTGATCGTTGCCGTAGATATCCGTCTTGGTTTTGACTTGGGTGCCGGCCACGCGAGTATGTCCGCGCTTAAAGGAGATCAGGCCTTCGATGTTAGTCTCGCCTACCGATTGGGTGACGAGGCTTTCGCGGCGGGTATTCTCCAGAACAACCTCTCCATATTCCTGGATAGGCTGCTTGATCGGGTGCTCGAGTTCGCCTTTCAGTATGTAGGCTTGCGCGTGATACACGTGGTACGGCTCCGTCATAGGTGATTTCGGACTTGCAGCCATATAGAAGCTCCTCTCATTTTGGGCTTACTTTTGAATTTGCAATTCAAACGATGTACTGCCCACGTCCTTACTTTCCCCTGAAGCTGTAATTCCCCGGACGACTAATTTGTATCTCCCCGCATCGCGGTTCGCTCCTGGAACATGGAGCGGCCACTGCTCCTGCTCGGATGAATCCGGAATGGTGAAGGTAAACGACCATTCCAGCTTACCTGCGGGATTATACAGATCCGCCGTGTATTTGGAATACAAGCCGCTGGGTGGAATTCTTATTAGAAGGAGAAAGTCCTGCCCCGGTGGTTGAGTAATGGTGGGCCCTTCGGCTGCATAAGTGTCAAGGTTCACCTGCGCATAAGGCAGAATGCGCGGACTATTCAATCGGTTCGCCATCTGCGGAAACGTAACTAGATTTTGATACCCAACCACCACGAGCAAGATGGCCATCACCGGGACGAACGACGCCGGACGCAGCCACGCAAACCATGCCGATCGCGGCGGAATGGGCGTGGGTGCCGGCACGGGACGGTTCTCGTGATCTGGGATGGCGCCATCCTTGATCGTCTCGACCAGCAGAGCGGCCGCTTGCACATCGGCTGCGCATTCCGTGCAATTGAAGTAATGTTCTTCAAAGTCGTCCCGGGCAGCCGGGTCGAGCTCATTGAGCAGATATCTTTCTGTCATATTTTGGTCAGTCACCACCTTGTGATCCATAATTAATGCCTTTCCTAAAAACAATAGTGCGCCGGTGCGATCCGGCGTTGCACACCTATGAGGCCGGAACAAGTTTCAAGGAATGGTCCCCCTCTTCATATAAGTCCCGGAACTTCTGTTTCGCGCGGTGCAATAAGAGACGCAGATTGTCGCGCGAGATACCGAGCTCGCGGCACACTTCGTCTTTGTCCCGCTCTTCAAAAAATATTGCGCGCAGCACGCGGCGGTCGCGTTCCGGAAGTTCCTCGACTACTTTCTGAACCTTTCGTGCCAGCTTGCGGTCATCGATAATCTTCCCCAGATCAAAAGGTGCGGCGGGAAGTTCGGGTGCGCCGTCGTCGTCCAGAGAAACAGCCGGATCTTCATGGCGCCAGGATTCTTTCAACACGTTGTTACACACGGAGTTGACATAGGAACCCAGGCTCTTGGGCTCGCGGATCTTCCCTTCGCGCAGCGCCGCATAAAATCGCACAAAGGTTTCCTGTTGCACATCCTCGATGGCTTCCGGAGACTTCAGCCGGGATTGCAATTTCACTTTCATGAGTGCGGTGAAGTACTTACGAAAATGGTCCTGGGTAAGGAAGTCGCCATCTCGCAGGCGGCCAAGATAATTGTCGTCAAAGGAGTGGAATTGCAAGAGCCTGCCCCGGGAACCTGAAAGTGGCACACAGTGTAGCACTTCAGGTGACGATGTGAAGGCTTTCTCCGGGACGATGATGTGGGGCAGGTTTTTCGGGGCAGTGTGGCCGCTGAGGCGGCGTCCGGGCGTCGAACTGGGGCGAGTTGCAGGCACAGGGAAGTCGAAAAGCTCCTAGTCAGTGGCTACTGGGAAAGGCAGCGAAAACGCACCGGAGCCGCTTCCCCGTCGGCTCCGGCGCTGTAATTGGATCTTAGTCCGGAGGTTACCGGGCTAAGGTCCAGAACTGTGGAGTAATCGCCGTACAGAGCGACATTTCCCACTATCGATATAGTGTCGAAAACTGTCAGATCGTTTCACTCGATTGTCGAAATTTCAGCGAACTGCATTATTCGTGAGTAAGAGTCATCGCCGGGCACTTGGCGGCATAAACTTAATCCGGGAGAGCCTTTCGTGGAACTTCCCTTGAATGGCACACGTTTCACGCACTAGCCGTTTCGGGTCGGAGGAATGATTGCAACTGGTCATCGACAAAGTCAGTAAATGCTACAGCGGCGGGAACTGGGCGCTGAAGGGATTCACGCTCGAACTGAACCCCGGGGTGCTGGGGCTGCTGGGACCGAACGGCGCCGGTAAAACCACGCTGATGAGCATCCTGGCCACGATCACTCGTGCGACTGAGGGCAGAGTCACGTGGAATGGAAGCGACGTGGCGGCGAATCCCGACGAGTTGCGGACGGCGCTCGGCTTTCTGCCACAGGATTTCGGGGTTTACCCTAATCTGAATGTCGTGGAATTTCTGGAATACCTGGCGGCGGTAAAAGGTCTGGATGCGGCTACCTCCCGCCGACGCATCGACGAACTGCTGAGCCTGGTGAACCTGGCCGATGTGCGCAAGCGCCCGCTGGGCGATTATTCCGGAGGCATGAAGCAACGGGTAGGAATCGCGCAGGCGTTGCTCAACGATCCGCAATTGCTGATTGTCGATGAGCCTACGGCCGGGCTTGATCCCGAAGAACGGGTGCGTTTTCGCAATCTACTCTCCGATCTTTCCGGCGAGCGCATTGTGATTCTCTCGACTCACATAGTCTCCGACGTCGAAGCTACGGCCACCGATATCGCACTGATTGCGCAAGGCACACTGGTGGCGCATGCCTCGCCGGAGGAGTTGCTTCGCCGCGTGGAAGGCAAAGTCTGGGAGTGGGTACTGCCGAGCGCCGAATTGAATGTTGCGAAACAAAAATATCTGATCAGCAACACGTCGCGGCGCGGCGACGGCGTGCATGCCCGAGTGTTGGCAGATGCGCCACCAGTTGGAGCACAGCCGGTCACGCCGAACCTGGAGGATGCGTACCTGTTCTGTCTCGCTCATCATCGCGCCGGGGTTGCGGCATGAAGCACGCGCGCATTCTGTATCAGATGGTGCGGGCCGACTTCCTTGAGCGCGTGCGGCGTTACAGCTTTCTGCTGACTCTGGCCTTTGCCGCCTATCTGGCCTGGGGCTCGGCTTCCGGGCTGATCGTGTTGCGTTTGGGCGAGTACCGCGGGGTGTTCAATTCGGCCTGGGTGGGCAGCATGATGACCCTGGTGGGCACCTTGTTCATCTCGCTCGTTGGATTCTATATCGTGAAGAACGCGATTCTGCGCGACGAGCAGACGCGCGTCGGCAGAATTTTAGCCAGTACTCCGATGAGTCGAGTCTTCTACACGCTGGCAAAAACCCTGAGCAACTTCGCGGTCTTGGCGCTCATGATCGCTGTGCTGGCAGCAACCGCACCCTTCATCCAGTTCTTCCGCGCCGAAGATACGCATTACCAACTGGGCAGGCTGCTGGCGCCGTTCCTTTGGGTGGGGATTCCCGCCATGGCGATTACGGCGGCTGTCGCCGTATTATTTGAGACCTTGCCCGTGTTGCGTGGTGGCGTCGGCAATGTGATTTATTTTTTCGTCTGGGTAGCTGGCTTCGCTCTGGGTCACGAAAAAGGCATCGATGATTTTGCCGGTTTCGAGGTGATAGCGCGCAGCATGCAGGCGGCGCTGAGGAAAGTGTATCCGGCCTATAAAGAGGATTTCTCCCTTAGCCTTGGCGATAGTATCCTTGCCACCAAACGATTTCTTTGGACCGGAGTGGATTGGACTCCGGCGATCGTCTTGCATCGCATGTTATGGATATTGGCCGCCCTGGCCACGGCCGTGGTCGCATCATTATTCTTTCACCGTTTCGATCCGTCTCGGGCATGGTCGTTCCGAAGAGCCAGTAAATCACCAGCCGCTGCCGGGACGAATGGTGACGCATTGGCCACCGCGGTCGAGCCGCGAGTGCGGCCTTCGCCCCGACCTCTCACTCCACTTACTCAGGGAGCGGGAGAAACCCGGTTCTGGCAACTGGTCGGGTCCGAACTGCGCTTGATGCTAAAGGGGCAGCGTTGGTGGTGGTATGTAGTCGCGTTCGGCTTGCTGATCGCCAGCGCCGTTTCCCCCACCGTCGCGGCGCGGCAGGGAGTGCTGACGGCGGCGTGGCTCTGGCCGGCGCTGGTGTGGTCGCAGATGGGCGCGCGCGAGTCGCGTTACGCCACCCAGTCGCTCGTCTTTTCCTCCGCGCGGACGTTGCAGCGCCAGTTGCCCGCGGTCTGGGTCGCAGGCTTCGTCGTGGCGCTAATCACCGGCGGCGGTTATGCGCTGCGGTTGCTGGTGATTGCCGACTGGCACAGGTTGCTGGCGTGGTTCGCGGGTGCGCTCTTTATCCCCAGTCTGGCGCTAGCCCTGGGAGTATGGAGCGGAACCTCGAAGCCCTTCGAAGCGATCTACACCGTGTGGTGGTACCTGGGGCCGTTAAACCACGCTCCGGGATTTGACTTCATAGGGACCACTTCAGCCACGAGCCGGCCGGTCTTGTATATCGTGTCGAGCGCCATATTGGTGTCGGCAGCATATTTCGGACGCCGAGTACGAATGGCATACACTTAGTCGGCCAGGCCAACACGGGCGAGCTGCTCAGATCCTGTGACTTGAGTAATAAGGATGCAGCCATCCTACGCTGCTTCCAATCTTGGCCAACCCTATAATTCCGCTATGACGAGGCCAACCAAGGGCGCCCTGATCTTCCCTATTGTTTTTGGGCTGATTTTCATGGCCTTTGGACTCTTTTTCGCAAGCGGCTTTCTCTTCGCCGATCCCAGCCGCATCCATGGCAATCGCTGGGTCGGAGCGATGTTCGGCGTGTTCTTCGCTCTCATTGGCGGTGGGATCATTTTTGCCGGAATCTATGGCACTCGCAAACTGAAAGAGCAGGTGGCAGCCGAGGTGAACAATCCCCGATCACCCTGGCTGTGGCGGAAGGACTGGGCGGCGAGCCGAGCAGAAAGCAAGAACCGCAACCGCGCCTTCGGCCTGTGGGCGGCGGCGATTTTCGCGAATGGGATTGTGTTCACACTCGCATTTACGAGCTTGCCCCAACTCTGGCGAACGTCCGATCCCAAGATATTCCTCGTACTTGCCTTCTGCGCAGTTGGCGTGATTCTGGCGGGAGCGGCCCTGCGCGCCAGTATTCGCCGGGAGCGTTTTGGGCAAACCTATTTCGAGTTTGCTTCCCTGCCCTTTTCTCCCGGTCGCACGTTGAAGGGGTCGATTCATCTACGTTTCAACACCGAAGCCAGACATGGCATCGACCTGAGTCTTTCCTGTGTCCGCCAGGTCATAACCGGCGCGGGTAAAAATCGCTCCACTTTCGAGAGCGTTCTGTGGCAAGCGGACAAGAATGTGCCGCGAGAATTACTCCTGCCCGGACCCATGGGTGACGCCGCGATTCCGGTGGAATTCAGCATCCCGAGCGACGCCTACGAGTCGAATCATGACGATCCGAACGATCAGGTGCTCTGGCTCTTGCACGCGCAGGCGGACGTTCCCGGCGTGAACTTTTCGGATGACTTCGAGGTTCCCGTTTTCCGCCTTACGCCATCGCCATCATTGGCCTCAGCAACGGAGCCGACGCCTGTTTTTCTGAGCGATGCGCAGGCCGCAACTGCCCCGCCTGCCTTCCAATCCGATCCTACCGACGTGCCCGCTCCGCAGAACCCGAAAGTTGCGTTCACGATCGGGATGGACGGCAGCGCCGAATTCTATTTCCGAGCCTTCCGCAATCCGTCCCAGGTCTTGACTTTAATCGTCTTCACCGCCGTGTGGACGACCATCGTCTATTTCCT
>JBEKED010000166.1:0-8869 GCA_050014035.1 Terriglobales bacterium | reverse complement strand
TCGACCGTGCGGTGGACGTTCTGGGCAAGAAGGATCTCATTCTGCTGCATGCCTGCAGCACGTATCCCGCGTATTACGAAGAGTTGAACCTCTCAGTTATCAATGTGCTGCGCGAGCGCTATGGCGTGCCGGTGGGCTACTCTGGGCACGAAACCGGGCTGCCTTCGAGCGTTGCGGCGGCGGTGCTGGGCGCCTGCATCGTGGAGCGGCACATCACGCTGGATCGCTCCATGTGGGGTTCGGACCATGCCGCATCGCTTGAACCGAACGGCATCACGCGCCTGGTTCGCGACATCCGCCTGATTGAAAAATCGAAGGGCGATGGCGTTAAGCGCGTGCTGGAACGCGAGCAACCGATTATCAAAAAGCTGCGGCGCGTGGGAGCGGCATAGTGGCAGAAAGAGTGCCGAAGAATCTGCCGCAGATCATGGCGAAGATCAAGGCCATCGCCATGGATGTCGATGGAGTGCTCACCGATGGCGGCGTTTGGTGGGGTCCAAACGGTGAAGAATGGAAGCGCTTTCACTTTGCCGACATCATGGGGCTTTCGCTGGCGAGAAAATCGGGAATGATAATTGCCTTGATGTCGGGCGAGAACAGTCCGCTCGTCGACCGGCTGGCCGCTAAATTCGGCATCAGCGACGTGCACAAGGAATGCAAGGACAAAGCTGCCGCGCTGCGCGCTTTTTCGGAAAAGCACGGGTTGCGCTTGCAGGAGATCTGTTTCATTGGAGACGATGTCAACGATTTGCCCGCGCTCGATATCGCCGGCCTCAGCGCTTGTCCCGCGGACGCGCGTCCTGCGATTCGCGAACATTGCAAGGTGGTCGCGAAACTCAGTGGCGGTAACGGTGCCGTGCGAGAGGTCGTGGACATGTTGCTCGCATCGACCAAAAAGGACGGCTAAGCCGGTTTCGTAAGCTGCATTCCTCGTTTGCCGCGATGGAGAGCGGCCCGCGAGAATTTGACTTAGGCCGCAATCTCGCGCTTCAAGCGCGATTGCAGCGTAACCACTGGGTTTGTTAGTCCGAGAGAGTTGATTCTATCGCGGATGCCTTGAGTATGCAGTAAGGTCGCAAGGACAATTGGAGCGCCCTGGTTCTTCAACTGGTCGGGACGAATGATTGGCACGCCGCGCAAAGTTTTTCCGACATTCACCGGGTTCCCATCCACGAAAGCAACCACCTCCGCATCCTTTAATGCCGTATCACACAAGAGCTTCATTGTCAGTTGGCCGGTTCCCCAAACAATCACTTCTGCCGAAGACGCAAGCACACTCCGCAGCTGCTGATCGATTTCTTGCATCATGACACTGGATTCATTAATGTAGCGCTCCATCTGGATGCGAAATGTGCTGTCGATGAGCCGAGATTGCTGAACACGACCGGGACGACGCTCGTATCCAATTTCGAGAACAGGGAACAACAAGCCGGAAGGCCCAGCCACTACCACGCGTTCCTCGAGCACTGGCGCAAATCCAAACTGGGCCATTAAGTTGCGCAATGAGGCTATGGAGAAGTGATTGATGTGCTCAGTATTGATGTCCTGAAGTGGGGCATGCAGATAGTCCGCGTATGCGGACGCGTCCGGCACTTCGAGGAAGATTCGGCCATTGCCAGAGCAAACACTCACTAACGCAGAGATGGCAGCCTTCACGTCAAGGACGTGCTCCAGTACAGACGTGAGTATCACGGCATCACAACAGCCTGCCTCTGCAGGAAGGTGAGCAAGTTCTCCTTGATAGGATTCACGACCCCCGTTGCGGGTGTTTCTTACACACGCAGGAGAAGGATCGACACCAACGAGATTCACAAATCCCAAACTACTCAGCACCTGAAGCAGACCCCCATTGGCACACCCCACGTCAAGAATGCGAGCCTCCCTGGAAGGAATGTGCTTGGCGAATAGCGCTCCGGCCTGCTGAAGACGCGCCATATCCTCCGGTGGAGTCGTCCCCGCCTGGGCTTCAGCTGGCTGCTCGTAAATGGAACAGGTAGCGTAGAACCTGTCATAGTCAGCTTGTGTCGCAGGCGTGTCAGCATACACCATGCCGCATGACGCACAGATCACGACGTCGTATTCATCGGGCAGTGGATAGTCGTCTGAAACTGCAAATTTTTGGTGATGCAGCACATCTCCACGCTCGCCCTCGCAAACTGGACAGGGCCGCTGAAGATTTTTCATGGTCGCCTTCTTTTTGATTCCATTAATCAGACTCCAAGAGCCGCCATTTTCCCCAGAACAACGATGATCTTAACACCAACTCTTATCACCCTCCACCACGCGGACTTTACTACCGAATGGGTGACGCCTTGACGGGCTGCATTCGCTCCGGCACACTGGGGCGGCGGTAGATTCGGTTCGCTAGGAGAGCATGAGACTCGCCGATTATGTCATGAGCTTCGTTGCCCAGCAGAGCGTGAAGCACGTTTTCCTTCTCACCGGCGGCGGAGCGATGCATTTGAACGATGCTCTGGCGCGGTGCAGCGATTTGAAGTTCGTTTGCAATCACCACGAACAGGCCTGCGCGATTGCGGCTGAAAGTTATTCGAAGGCTACTAACAATCTGGGCGTCGCCATGGTGACTACCGGTCCCGGCGGCACGAATGCGATTACGGGCGTGGTCGGCGGCTGGCTGGATTCGACTCCCATGCTGATTCTTTCGGGTCAGGTGAAACGTGCCGATCGCATGTACCGCGCCGATGGAACTCCGCTTGGTGTGCGGCAGCGCGGCAGTCAGGAAGTTGACATTGTCTCGCTGGTCAAACCGATTACCAAGTACGCGGTGACCATCGACGATCCTCACAGCATTCGCTACCACCTTGAGAAAGCGGTGCACCTGGCTCGCAGCGGAAGACCGGGGCCGGTTTGGATTGATATTCCTATCGACGTGCAGGCTTCGCCGATTGAACCGGATGCCATGCGCGGGTTTGATCCTGGCGAGGCTGCTAAGCCCGAGCAAAACGACTTGGCTGCCAAAGTACGCGACCTGCTCGAGCGACTGAACCGAGCGGAGCGGCCATTTATTTTTGCGGGAAATGGGGTGCGCGTTTCCGGCGCGGCGGCCGCGTTTGAAAAGCTGGTGCGGGTTTTGAATGTTCCCGTCGGCTTGACTTGGTTGGCCATGGATTTGTTGGACGATGACGATCCGCTTCTGGTCGGGCGTCCGGGGACGGTGGCTTCTCGCGGGGCCAACTTCGCTTTGCAGAATGCTGACTTCGTTCTTGTGATCGGGACTCGGCTTGATCCTCCGCTGATGGGTTGGGACCCTCGTCAGTTTGCTCGCGGCGCTTATAAGACTGTGGTCGATATCGACCCGGCTGAGCTGCGCAAACTTGAGGGAGCTATCGATAATCCGATCTGCGCCGACGCTCGGACTTTTATTGAGGACATGCTGCGGGTGGCTGGCTCTGCGCTGGACAAGAAAAAAGATCGCAGTCCGTGGCTCCAGCGCTGCCTTGACTGGAAGGCGCGTTATCCGCTGGTGTTGCCGGCGCACCGCGCTCCGGGACTGGTCAGCATTTACCACCTCGCCGAAGTTATCGGGCAGGAAGCCGGACCTAACGACCGCGTTGTCTCCGGGAACTCAGGAAGCGCCATCGAAGTTTTTTTGCTGGCTTACCGGGCTCGCAAGGGACGTCGCGTCTTTCATACCGCCGGACTGGGGGCGATGGGATACGGCATAGCCGCTAGTATTGGCGTGTGTGTGGGCAGCGGAGGCCGAAAGACGATTTGCGTTGACGGCGATGGCGGACTGCAGCTCAACATCCAGGAGTTGGCTACCATCGCGCACCTGCAATTGCCGATCAAGCTTTTCGTGCTGAACAATCAGGGATACGCTTCGATTCGAGCCAGCCAAACCAATTATTTTGGCGGGCCTAATATCGGATGCAGTCCGGAGACGGGTGTGTCGATTCCCGATTATCGCAAGGTCGCTCGCGCTTATGGGTTGAAGACTGAGGTGATCGAGGGACAAGGGGAAGGCGAGTTGGATTTGCGGGCTGCTGTCCGTAAGGTTCTGCGAAGCCGTGGGCCGGTGGTTTGCGACGTACATGTGATTCCAGATGAGATCCGGGCTCCTCGGGTGACGTCGATTCAGCGGGCTGATGGATCGTTTGTCTCGAAACCTTTGGAAGATCTGTGGCCGTTTTTGGATCGCGAGGAGTTTGCGCAGAATATGATCGTGGAACCGGTGAGGGAATGACGAGCCTACACTGAGGACGCACATGACAAAGATGGGAATCATGGAAGGGAGACTGGTGCCTCCGGAAGATGGGCGGTTTCAGTGCTTTCCGCGCGCGCAATGGGAGAGCGAATTTGCGCACGCGGCGCAGGTTCCTTTCGATTACATCGAGTGGGTTTACGATCTTTATGGACACGATGCGAATCCGCTGGGCAATGCGGCGGGGATGGAACGGTTGAAGAAGCTGGCGGAATCTACGGGAGTTTCGATTCGTTCGGTGTGTGCCGACTATTTCATGGATAAGCCGCTGGTCCGTTGCAGCCCGCAGGAACTTGACGAACGACTGCTGGAACTGCAACGGTTGCTGCGCAACGGGCGTTCGATCGGCGTGAATCGCGTGGTGATTCCGTTCGTGGATGCTTCGGCCATTCGCTCGCAGGAGGAATTCTTGGCCGTACAAGACGCGCTTAAGGCTGCGATGCCATTTGCCGACGAGAGCGGAATTGAAATTCATCTGGAGACTTCGCTGGGGCCGAGGGAATTCGCTCGATTTCTGGACGGGATACCGCATCCGATGCTGAGGGTGAATTACGATTCCGGGAATAGCGCTTCGCTGGGGTATGTGGTCGCCGACGAGTTTGCGGCTTATGGCGAGCGGATCGGGAGCGTCCACATTAAGGACCGCGTGCTGAAGGGCGGGACGGTTCCGCTGGGAACGGGGAACGCGGATTTTGCGGCGCTGTTCTCGGGGCTCGAAAAACTTGGTTACCAGGGAGATTTCACGTTGCAGGTGGCGCGCGGGACTCCTGGGGACGAAGTGGACTGGGCAAAACAGAACCTCGCATTTGTTCGCAGGCATTGGCACAATTGACGGTGTGAAGCTCTCCCTCGACAATCGCGTGGCGCTGGTCAGTGGGTCATCGCGGGGCATTGGCAAAGCGATCGCAGCGGCTTTTTTGCGCGAGGGCGGCCGCGTCTGCATCACCGGCCGAAATGAGGCGCCGCTCGCCGCGGCTCTGGCGGAGTTTGAAGGCGCGTTCGGGAAAGAGCGCGCTATCTCTTTCTGCGGCGACCTTACCGATTCGAAAGTGATTGAGCAGGCACTGCGTGCGACGCACGGCCAGTGGGGCCGGCTGGATGTGGTCGTGGCTAATTTGGGTTCGGGCAGCGGGAAACATGGCTGGCAATTGGACGGCGAGGAGTGGGAGCGACTTTTTCGCTTGAATTTCTTTGGGAGCGTCAACCTGGCGCAAGCCGCGATGCCGTTGCTGGCGGAGAACGGGCATGGGGCGCTGCTGTTCGTTGCTTCCATCACGGGAGTGGAGGCGACCGCGGCGCCGCTTCCTTATAGTGCGGCCAAGGCTGCGCTCATCAATTACTCGAAGAATCTTGCGGGGCAGGTTGCGCGGCTGGGCGTGCGGGTGAACTGCATTGCGCCGGGAAATGTATTGTTCCCGGGTGGAAGCTGGGAACGTCGTCTCGAAAAAGACAAGAGCAAGGTTATGCAGATGATTGAGTCGAGCGTGCCGCTGGCACGTTTTGGCACGCCCGAAGAAATTGCCGACATTGCGGTGTTCCTGTGTTCGGATGCCGCCACATTTATTACGGGAGCGTGTTTCAAGGCCGATGGCGGACAAACTAAAAGTTATTGAAGCTGAGGCAACGAACCGGGCGCGGGCGCTGTTTGACCTGACGGGACGTGTCGCCGTGATTACCGGAGGCGCGGGACTGCTGGGCACCAAACACGCGGAGATCATCGCGGCGGCGGGAGGCATTCCCGTGCTGCTTGATCTGGCGCAGGCGAAGCCGGACGCTGCGGCAGCGGCCATCGCGAAAAAGTTTGGCGTCGAGGCCGCGGGATTTGCCACCGATATTACGCAACTGGCAGAAGTCGAAAAGGTTCGCGACACGCTGCTGGCGCGCTTTGGGCGCGTCGACATTCTGATTAACAACGCTGCCAATAATCCCAAAGTGGAGGCGGACGGCGCCAAGGTTTGGTCGCGCCTGGAGAACTTTCCTCTCGAAGTGTGGAATGACGACTTACGGGTGGGACTCACCGGAGCATTTCTGTGCAGCCGCGTGTTCGGCTCGGAGATGGCGAAGCGCGGCAAGGGAGTGATTCTCAACATCGCCTCGGACCTGGCGGTGATCGCTCCCGACCAGCGGTTGTATCGGCAGCCGGGCGTGGCCGAGGATCGGCAGCCGGTCAAGCCCGTTACTTACTCCGTGGTAAAAACTGGACTCATTGGACTGACTCGCTATCTGGCAACGTACTGGGCTACTGCGGGCGTGCGGGTGAATGCGATTTCGCCGGGCGGCGTTTTTAATAACCAGCCGGAGGCGTTTCTGGCGGAACTGCATCAACGGATCCCGTTGGCGCGGATGGCCCATGCCGATGAATATCAGGGATCGATCCTGTTTCTTTGCTCGGATGCATCTTCGTACATGACGGGGGCGAATCTTGTCGTAGATGGAGGAAGAACGTGCTGGTAGGCTCGGAAAATCAGTCGCGGGGTCGATTTTCACTAGAGCGCTCGTCGCTATTTTCGCTGGAGGAGAAGGTTGCGTTGTTGACGGGCGCTTCGGGATTTCTGGGGCGAACCTTTGCGGAAACCCTGCTCACGAACGGCGCCGAGTTGATCGCGATCGGGCGTCCCGCAAAGCTCGGCAAACAGGTGGAAGTATGGAAGGAGAAATATGGATCGGGGCGCGTGCATGGCTATTACGTGGATATGTTCGACCTGGAAGCACTGACGAAAAAGTTGGACGAGGTTGGCGAACGCCATGCCGTCGATGTGCTCATCAACAATGCTCATGAGCTGGCGCCGGCTTCGGGATTCAATACGGCGGCAGGCTCCCTGGATCAGGGAAGTATGGATGTGTGGATGCGCAATCTGACGGCTGGGGTGTGCTGGCCGGCGCTCACGGTGCAGAAAATTGGCGCGGGCATGAAAGAGCGTGGGCGTGGCAGCATCATCAATATTTCAACTATGTATGCAGTGGTGGCGCCCCGTCCTTCGCTGTACGAAGGGACGACGTTTTTGAATCCTCCGGCTTATTCGGCGTCGAAGGCGGCGATGATCGCTTTCACACGCTACGTTGCCTCGTTCTGGGGAAGCTATGGAATACGCGCGAACGCGATTCTTCCGGGACCGTTTTCTAACACGGAGGATGCGGGCCCGAACTCGGTTCGGGCGGGAGATCCTTTCATTGAAAAACTTAAGGCCAATACGAGCCTGGGACGAATCGGGCGGGCGGGAGAGCTTGCGGGCGCGTTGCTGTTTCTAGCGTCGGAAGCTTCTTCTTACGTAACTGGACAAAATATCGTTGTGGATGGTGGATGGACTACCGTCTAGTACTGTGACCACGTGATTTGTACCGCTGCGCCGCTCAGCGTAGCGCCGCCGTTCCGGCGACTGTGCGGCGGGCGCCCCTTCGTTAAAGTCAGAGCAGGCTCTAGGGACAGCCGGCAAGATACCGACGCTACTCGTTTTCCACGCCGTAATCATTATTCTGTCACGGTACTAGGGTGCTATATCCGTTACCCAGTTGCTTGATCCTGTGGCTGAGAAGCAACTACTATCTTCTCACTAACCCCAACTTTGATGGAGGGTCCAAGATGTCGTCCCGTGCTCCGACCGCGATTGTCGGGCGCAAGCTGCAATCGCTGGATGGACTGCGCGCAGTGGCCATTATTCTTGTTTTCCTGCATCACATTGAGATCTACATTCCGGCGGTGAACCAGCCGATCCGCGTGGCCGGAATGTACATTGCGCAAGGCTGGATGGGAGTGGACCTTTTCTTCGTGCTCTCCGGGTTCCTGATTACAGGGATTCTGCTGGATACGCGAGAGGCGAACAATTACTTTGCCGCATTTTACGCGCGCCGCATTCTGCGGATATTTCCGCTCTACTATGTCGTGCTCACGGTCGTAATCCTGTTGGGAAGCTGGCTCAATTCTCCTCGGGTCGCAGCCACGCTGCCACTGCCGCAAGATCGCTGGCTCTACTATTGCTATCTGGCGAACTGGATTGGCTTGTGGAAGGGCCAATGGGGAGGCGTGAATTATCTGGCGCACTTCTGGTCACTGGCGGTGGAGGAGCAGTTTTATCTCTTCTGGCCGCTCGTAATTTGGCTGGTTCGGCCGCGAAGCATTCCATGGGTCGCCGGCACGGTTGCGGTGGCTGCGGCGGTGATGCGTTTCGCCTGGGTGACCCAAGGCGGTGGGGAGAGAGCTGTCGCATTCGCCACGACCAGCAGATTGGATGAGCTATCCATCGGAGCGCTCTGCGCATTTCTTTTCCGCGACGCTGAACGGATGGCGAGAATCCGCAAGTACCTGCCGCGGATCGCGGGTTTCGGAATCGGTTCCTTCCTGCTGGCTGTGAGCGGGATGCTGTTCTTTCCGGAGCGCGCCGCGTTGCTTCTGTACGGGTCGTCGCCGGTTCAGCACACGGTGGAAGATGCAACTCTATTTTTCGCGGACTGCGGCGGGTATAGCCTGCTGGCGCTGGGATTCGGGGCGCTGGTACTGCTGGCCGCAGACACAGAAAGGGATCACACCCGGATGCAGAAGTTTCTTAAATCGCGTTGGCTTGCCCCGATTGGCACCTACAGTTATGGTATCTACGTATTTCATGTGCCGATCATTGGCGCGGCGGCGCTTTTCGTGTTGCCCGGACTGGT
>JBEKED010000165.1:0-8902 GCA_050014035.1 Terriglobales bacterium | reverse complement strand
CCCTCGGTGCGGAGCTCGTCGAGATTGACGTAGCCTTCGAGAATGATTTCGGCATGAGCGGGAACTTCCAGATCGACGGTCTCGCACTTCACCAGCTCGACCGGCTTCTGCCGCAGAAATCCGGCGATGATGAATTCCTCGACATCCGGCGGCGCGGGCACGATCGCGGAAAAAGTAAGCGCAGGCTCGGTGCCGATGGCTACGGCTACATCCATTTTTCCGGAGGGGCGATCGCCCGCAGCGAGGATCGAACCTCCAGACGACCTTGCCATGATGTCGACCGCGGCCGCCGCGCTTCGCACGGCTGGACGGCCGGGGGCGGCCGTCCCTACGTGATCTGTGGTAATCGCTGCGTTCCGCAGGTGGTCGCGGTAATGTTCCGCCGCAACTTTCTGCCGCTGCCAGTGCATGCCCGTGGTGCGCTCGTCATAGATCTGCATGCGATACATGCCGACGTTGCGTTTCCCTGTCTTCGGATCGCGCGTGATCACGCACGGAAGTGTAATGAACCGTCCGCCATCTTTGGGCCAGCATTGCAGAATGGGAAAATCGAGCAGGGAAAAATTGTCGCGCTTGATCACTTCTTTACAGGGGCCGCTGGCAACGGTCTTGGGAAAAAACTTGCCCATCTCGGCCAGCATGGGCAGCATCTTCACCTTGTCGAGAAAACCTTGCGGAGACTTCACATCCATAAAACCCTTGATGCGCTCGGCAATTTCGTCGAGCGTCTCGACTTCAAGCGCAAGCCGCATTCGCCGGGCAGAGCCAAACTGGTTGATGAGAAGTTGCGAGCCGGGATACCCTTTCAGATTCTCGAAGAGCAGAGCCTTGCCGCCGAGCGCTCCCTGCCGGTCTTTACCTATAACTCTGTCTATAACCCTGCTCTTAGAAACCCGGTCGGCAATTTCGGTAATTTCTAAAATAGGGTCCGCTTCCGTGCGAACGCGTTTCAGTTCGCCGGCTCGGTCGAGGGCTTGGATCCAGTCTCGCAGATCGTCGTAGGCCAAATTTCCTCCAACAAGGACAGACGATTATATGACGGCGCTGACGGAAACCTTGAACCATGGAGAGCATAGGGGAATCCGAGGGGAAAAGCTTAACTAGCCTTCCACATTTCGCTCTCTGCGACTACGATATGGAAATCAATTTCGCAAGCGCCCATGGCGGCGAGGAACCCATGATCGGTTTGAAAGTGAACGGCCAGGAAAAGACGTTTGACGGCGATCCTGACATGCCGCTGCTCTGGTATTTGCGCGACGTGGCTCAACTCACGGGAACGAAATTCGGCTGCGGCATGGCACTCTGCGGAGCCTGCACCGTGCACCGCAACGGCGCCGCCATCCGCTCCTGCACGACTGCCATGAAAGAAGTCGGCGGCGCCGAGATCACGACCATTGAAGGCATAGCGCCGATGCATCCCGTGCAAAAAGCGTGGATGGAGATTCGGGTTCCGCAATGCGGCTATTGCCAGACCGGTCAGATCATGCAGGCCATTGCGCTGCTCAAAGACAACAAGAATCCCAGCGACCAGGATATCGACACCGCCATGTCGGGCAACCTTTGCCGTTGTGGAACCTATCAGCGGATTCGCGCAGCCATCCACCAGGCGGCGAAGGAGACGGCATGAAACTCATTGAAAATGTCAGCCGTCAGGTCGGTGGGAATTTCAGCCGAAGAAGTTTTTTGCAAGGCGCATTAGCCGGCGGCGTTTTCGTGTTGGGTGCGCGCTTCATTCCCGAGCCGCTATGGGCCGCGCAAGGCGAAACGCCTGCGCCGCCCTTTGAGCCCAGTCTCTGGATGTCGATCGCGTCCGACGGAACCGTCACCATTGTGGCCCATCGCTCGGAGATGGGATGCGGCAGCCGCACGGCGTTGCCGCTAGTCGTTGCCGACGAACTCGATGCCGACTGGTCAAAAGTAAACATCGAGCAGGCAATCGGCGATCCGAAATACGGCGATCAGGATACCGATGGCTCGCACTCGGTGCGCAGCAATTTCGACCTGATGCGCCAGGTGGGCGCTACCGGACGCGCCATGCTAATCACAGCCGCAGCCGCGCAGTGGAATGTCTCGCCAAAAGACTGCAGCACCGAGCCCCACTTTGTCGTGCATAAGTCTAGTGGCCGCAAGCTGGGCTACGGTCAAATTGCGGCCGCTGCTGCCCAGTTGCCGGTCCCGACAAAAGAAAGTGTGGCGCTCAAGCAACGCTCAGAATGGCGTTACATCGGCAAAGAAAGCAGTTCGCTCTTCGACCTACCCGAGATCGTCACCGGCAAAGCCATCTTCGGCATGGACGCGACCATGCCTGGCATGGTCTATGCCTCGGTCGAGCATCCGCCCGTGCTGGGACAAAAGATCAAGTCCTACGATGACACCGCCGCGCTCAAAGTGCCCGGCGTTCAAAAAACGCTGACCATCGCCCCCTTCAAACCGCCGCACCTGTTCCAACCCTTGGGCGGGGTCGCCGTCATCGCCAACAACACTTATGCGGCATTCAAAGGACGCAAGAGTCTGAAGATTGAATGGGACGTTAATAGCAGCCCGCACTCGGTTTACAACTCTCAACCGTTTCGCAAGACGCTCGAAGCCACCTCACGCCAACCCGGCAAAGTGGTACGCAACGTTGGGGACGTGGATGCCGCATTTGCCAAGGGCGGAAAAATAATCGAGGCCGAGTATTACACGCCGCACCTTGCGCACGCCTCCATGGAGCCGCCCGTAGCTGTGGCCGAATATCGCAACGGAAAAGTTCTGGCTTGGGCCCCCACGCAGAATCCACAAGCTGTGCAGGAGACGATTGCGGGCGTCCTCGGCATCAAGAAAGAAGATGTAACGTGTCACGTCACGCTACTCGGTGGCGGCTTCGGGCGCAAATCGAAGCCCGACCAGGTGGCGGAAGCTGCCGTTCTGTCTAAGCAGCTAGGCAAGCCGGTGAAAGTAGTGTGGAGCCGCGAAGACGATATTCGCTTCGATTATTTTCACTCCGTGGCCGCCATGTATATGAAGGCCGCAATTGGGCCGGATGGCAAGCCAACAGCGTGGTTACAGCGCACCGTATACCCGCCCATCGGTTCGACTTTCGACGTCTCAGCAACGTATGCGCTCGATGAAATGGGCCTGGGATGGAACAATTTGCCCTTCGATATTCCCAACCATCGCGCTGAGAATGGTCCCGCCGACTTCCACGTGCGCATCGGATGGTTGCGTAGCGTGGCTAATGTCTATCATGCCTTTGCGATTCACTCCTTCGCCGACGAGTTGGCGCACAACGCCAACAAAGATTCAGTCCAGTATCTGCTCGACCTGATCGGCCCGCCGCGCATCGTCAAACTTGACCTTACGGGAGACGAAGCGGAAGACGACAAACGGTATCCGTTGGACACGGCCCGGTTGCGGCGCGTGGTCGAAATCGCAGCCGACAAATCGGGATGGGGAAAACGGCCAATGGGCAAGGGCCACGGTATGGGAATAGCCGCTCATCGCAGTTTTCTGACCTACGTAGCCACCGTGGTGGAAGTGGAAGTCGACGACCGCGGACAGGTGCACATTCCGAATGTGTGGACCGCTGTCGATGCCGGCACCATCGTCAGCCCCGACAACATTCGCAACCAGTTCGAGGGTGCAGCGGTATTTGGAACGAGCCTCGCATTGTTCAGCGAGATTACGGCGACCAACGGAGTAATCGACCAGAGCAACTTCCACAATTATCAGATTACGCGCATGAACCGCGCCCCGCGGCACATCGAGGTGCACATTGTGGAGAGCGAAGCGCCGCCCGCGGGAGTCGGCGAACCAGGCCTACCGCCCATTGCTCCGGCAATCTACAACGCGGTGTTTGCGGCTACTGGCAAGCGCGTGCGCGAGCTCCCGTTGTCGAAGGCGAAACTGGTGTAGGAGCCTTTAACAGAGTCAACCGCTCGACCGGTGTATGATCTATACCTTTTACGAATTGTCATCCCGAGCGAAGCGAGGGATCTGCAGTTCGCCGCCAAATGCAGATTCCTCGCTTCGCTCGGGATGACAAAATCTGACAGCCATGACACTACTCCATAAACTCGCAGCGTTTCTGATTCTTTGTGCCGCATGCACAGCCGCGCAGGAGATTACCGTGGCTGCGGCCGCCGACATGAGCGCCGCGCTTCCGCAGCTGGTCGATGCCTACACCAAACAGACCGGGCAAACGGTGAAGCTGTCGTTCGGCGCGTCTGGCAATCTGACCAATCAGATTCGCAACGGCGCTCCCTTCGATGTTTTTTTCTCGGCCGACGAGGATTACCCACAACAATTGATCGCCGAGGGACTGGCGTCGAAAGACACGCTCTACCGTTATGCCGTCGGACGCTTGGTCCTGTGGGTGCCGAACGACTCGACGCCCGATTTATCCAAGCTCGGCATAAAGGCATTGCTCGATCCATCGGTAAAAAAGATTTCCGTAGCAAATCCCGCAACCGCGCCCTACGGACGCGCCGCCGCCGCCACCCTGCGCCACTTCGGAATCTACGATCAGGTCTCGAGCCGCTTGGTCGTGGGTGAGAATATCTCGCAGGCGGCTCAGTTCGTGGAATCGGGCAACGCCCAAGCCGGACTGATCGCCCTCTCCCACGCCCTTGCGCCCGCAATGAAAGACAAGGGCCGTTACTGGACTGTCCCGCTCGATGCCTATCCCACGCTGAATCAAGCTGCCGTAGTGCTCTCGAAATCAAAACAGCAGGACGCCGCCCGGAGGTTCCTCGACTTCCTGCGGACGCCCGAAGCCACCGCGCTCCTAACCAGTTACGGTTTCAGTCTGCCTGTGGAGAACCCTGCCAACGGAGGAAGAATGAAATGAACTGGGAGGCATTCTGGCTAACGGTGCGTCTGGCGGCCATCGTCTCGACGCTCTTGCTGGCCATCGGAATCCCCATCGCTTACTGGCTGACCTACTCGCGCTGGCGCGGGAAATTTCTGATCGAAGCCGCGGTAGCGCTTCCCATAGTCCTGCCTCCGACCGTGCTGGGTTTTTATGTTCTGGTGGCGCTCGGTTCGCGCAGCCCGCTGGGCCGCTGGTGGGAGTCGCTTACCGGCCACACCCTGGCCTTCACTTTTGAAGGCCTGGTGATCGGGTCGCTGTTGTACAGCTTGCCCTTCGCTGTGCAGCCCTTCGCCACTTCGTTCGGAGCGGTCGACCGTAATCTGCTTCAAGCCTCGGCATCGCTTGGCCACTCGCCGGCGCAAACCTTTCGCCGCATCGTGCTTCCTCTCTCGAAAGCCGGGCTGGTTACGGGATTTGCCCTCAGCTTCGCGCACACGCTGGGCGAATTTGGAGTCGTGCTCATGGTCGGAGGCAATATTCCCGGCGTAACCCGCACCATCTCGATTGACATTTACGATCAGGTGCAAACCGCAAATTATTCCAGCGCGAACCAGACGGCTCTGGTGTTGCTGATCATTTCGTTTGTTGTGTTGTCGATCGTCTACGGGGTGAACCGGCGTCCCTGGGTGGTTGGCCCGTGGCGATAAAATCGGCAATCACTGGCGCATCACCATCCGCAACACCACGCTCGCCAGCGGCAATTTCCGCCGATCTCGAAGTCCGCATCCGCAAGCGCTTCCCGAATCCCGAGGGCAGCTTCAATCTGAATGTCCACTTTCGCGCGCTCGCCGGTTTCACGATTCTCTTCGGCGCATCGGGCGCAGGGAAAACCACGCTGCTCGATTCCATTGCCGGATTGACCGATCCTGACGAAGGCCGCATCGCGATAGGCGGCGAAGACCTTTACGACTCGGAGAAGAAGCAGAACATAGCCGCCTGGAAACGCCGGATCGGTTACGTCCATCAGGATCTCGCTCTTTTCCCCCACCTTACCGCCGAGCAGAATGTCGCGTACGGTCTCCGCACGTTGAGCGGCGCGAAGCGGCAAATGCGCAGCCGCGAAATTCTCGACCTGTTCCGGATCGGTCACCTGCGCAATCGGCGGCCAGCGCAAATCTCCGGAGGCGAGCGCCAGCGAGTCGCGCTGGCTCGCGCGCTGGTGACCGAACCGCGAGCGCTGCTGCTCGATGAGCCGCTGGCGGCGCTCGATCGTCCGACGAAGTCGCTGCTGGTGGGCGATCTGCGGCAGTGGAACCAGAGTCACCGCGTCCCGATTCTCTTCGTCACTCACAACGGAGAAGAAGTATTTGCCTTGGGCGATGAGGTGATCATGCTGGACGCGGGAAGAATCGTAGCGCAAGGGCAGCCCCATGAAGTGATGCGAGCGCCGCGACTGGAGACGGTCGCGCACCTTGCAGGCTTCGAAAATATCTTCGATGCCAAAGTGCTGGCGCTGCATGAAACTCGCGGCACCATGACCTGTCTGTTGGAGGGACGGGCGTCCCCGGCCGTCCCAGCCGGACCGTCCGCAGTTGCTTGCGGAAAAGTGGAACTGGAGACGCCGTTAGTTCGAGCCGAGGTTGGTTCGCATCTGCGCGTAGGCGTTCGCGCCGGCGATCTCCTGCTGGCAACGCAAGAGCCACACGGTCTGAGCGCGCGCAATGTTTTGCCGGGAACCATCCGACGGCTGGTACAAAGAGACGTCATCGTTGCCGCGATGATCGATTGCGGCGGCACGGAGTTTGAAGTGCACTTGACGCTAGCCGCGCGTGACGCTCTTCAGTTGGCTTCCGGCAAGAGCGTTTGGGTCGTCGTCAAAACGCACTCCTGCCACTTGATGGGGGTCTGAAAGCAACTGCTGTGCACGTGTAGTAGCGGGGCTGTGCCCGGTCCCCACACGTTGCGGGCACGCACTCTGCGCGCATCACAAGATGCTGCTCTAACGCCGCGCGTGCACCGCCAACGGCTCTCCCAAGCTGAAGCTCATCGCTGAAAAATCCAGCGTGAAGTTGTCGAAGTCTGCCACCACATCCTGCCCCAGATTCCCATATACTTCGTCGATGACCGATCCCATGGTGGTAGGAAAAATCGGCACCCGCTTGAGAGTAGCGGTTTTGTCGTCGATGCCAAGCTTGAGTTTTGGCTGCAGATAAACTTTCCGCGTTATTACCCCACCCGCGCCGCCACTTTTGTTCTTAGCTTTCTTCCAAGTTCTGGACTCGCTGCGAAAACGTTCATAGTATCGAACCGATAAATCGGTGCCCGACGCGCCGGTATCAAAACCGAACGGCAGACTCTTGCCTTCGACCACGCACTCGATCACCGGCGTCAGCAGCTTCATATACATTCGGGTGCCCGCGCTCGACCGAGCCTTATCGCCCGCCGTAAATTCTCCGTTATGAAGAAATGTTATAGCTCCCAGCGCCTGGAAAACCGGATACCCAACGATTCCGTTGATCTGGTACGCGTGCTTTCCGGGGCCGACTTTCAAGTTGGCATCGTCCAGTACGATGACCACCACATTGTGCAGCGTAGCGCCTCCCATCTGTAACGTCGGAAGCAAAGCCACATGCAGCGGATTCTCAATTCCGGTAACCCCCGCCGTAGTCTGCGAAGCTCCCGGCAGCGGCTTAAGCCCGAGCCTGTGCGCAAAGCTCTGGCTGACGACCGAAAGATTTGCCCCGGTATCCAACAGCCACTGCTCGCGCACTCCGTTGACTGTCAATTCTGCATTGATCGAGCCCAGAGGGTTGCGCGAGGTCTTCAAGCGCACCGGCCCGTTCCAAGTGATGGTCTGTGCCGGCGCGTCGCGCAAGATGTGCATCACGTTGGCGTCGTCCTTCGTACCCTGCAATCGTTCGCTGCTCAATTGGCTGGCAAAGCGGTCCAGCAAATCGTCATAAGCCTGCGCCGCATCGTCGTATTGAAAGCTCTTGCAATAGTCATCTGCCAACGCCTCCAAAGCGACCGCTGCCCGATCCGGACGCGCGGTTCGAATATCGGGGAGAGCCCCTTTCAGCAGACGGATTGATTCCGCAATTCGCCCCGCTCGGTTAGCCAGCACTCCAGCAAAGTAATCGCGACCGGCTCCCGGCGGCATGGTGCCGAGTCGTGCCTCCAGTTCATCGAGCCGAAACTCCTTTACCTCGGCATCCGCTCCGTCCGTGACTGCAGCGTCCGTGCCCGGCGTGGCCATGACAGGAGTCTGCCAGCCCGGCGCTAGACAAACCAGAATCGCCCAGCCAAGCAGCGCGGAAAAACGTCGCCCTTTCCTGTTCATCAAATCCTCCATCGAGATCGAGCCGCTCGGACGGGGCCGAGCTCCGTCTCCACACGAAGCTACTGCTTCACCGCAATCACCGCGATCCACTGCCCGTTCATTTCGTCGCGATAAGCAATCGTTCCACCCAGACGCTGCGCAATGTGCTCGGGCAACAAGTCGCGATGGTAGCCGAAAAACTTTTCTTTCATGCGCTGCCAAAATTCCCAATTCTCCAGCAACGGATGCGCGGGCTGGTACTTCGTGGAGAAGACCAGGGCCACGTCAAACTGCGCGCGAGCCGTGACCGCGGCGTCGATCTGCGAGACGGAGAAGTCCTCGATGCGCAGCACGCGGAACGGCTGACTGACATAGCCCAGCCACGGCCTCGTAATTTCATCCGACGCCGGCCACGCCGTCAGAACGCGCGCCCCCGGATATCGCAGCGCCAAAAAACGACTGGCCTCGGCATGCATTACCACGTAGTCGCGATAGGCGAGATTATCTTCGAGCGAAAATCCATAAGGGGGATTGCTGAACAGGCCGGAGATAAAAGCAATGGCCACCGCTCCCACAATCACTGCCCAATACCGGGCTCGCCGCCACAAGGTCGAGACCATCAGCAGAATCACCAGCGGGACGACCGGCAACATGTAACGAGCCAGCACCGCGCCGCCCACCGCCGACATGAAAACCAGGTAAGCGATTACTACAGAAAGAAAGGGGGCCTGCATCCAGAACGGAATGCGCGGACGCGCGACCCCATTCGCTTTCTCCTTCAGCGGCGGACG
>JBEKED010000164.1:0-8940 GCA_050014035.1 Terriglobales bacterium | reverse complement strand
GCGACCGTATGGACTAATCAACTCACACAGCTCAACGGAATTATGCTCAACCTGGTTACGCCCGACTGGATTGCTTTCGCCGGCGTCGGCCAGAAAGGGATATTGCTGCAAAGCCTTGTGCGTAAGCCCGCCGCCGCAGGGCTTTTCCCAGGCAAGCTTTTCCTCAAAGAGCAGGACGTCTCGGCCACCGCTTCCCAACAGCGCTGCGGCCAGAGCGCCGGCGGGACCGCCTCCGACAATGGCGATGGGATTTTTAGTGGTCATGCCCGGGTTAGCGATTTTGCCGCATGGCGCATGCCATACACTGGCCGGCGGGCGGCGACATTCCGCCGCCGCTCGCGCAGGTTCGTCCCGAGCCGGGATGGGCAAAAGCCTCCCCTTTTACTGCAGCGTGGTAGAGGCAGTCAGCCCCTGATAAATGAACAATCCGGCGATCACCAGGATCATGACTCCCGATAAGGCGCCGAGCACCTTGACGATGGGAGTGATCTTGTTCATCTTGGCAATCACTTCGGTTTGATCCTTATGCATCTGGGATTCGGTCTCATGGAGGAAAATCGAATCATCCTCGTGCATGGTGAGAGTGCTGCGATAGATCAAGAGGATGACCAGTATCCCGGTTAGAATACCCCACACGACCAGCAGCATGAACATAGGAGTCATACGCCACCTCGGAGCTGAGTTCGAGCCAATATACCGAAGTTGCCATCTTATAGCTACGGCGGAAACCCTGGTTCCGTCCGCGGCCGTTCGGGCACTGACTCTTCTGCCGAAGATTATAGACCCCTTGGCAAGAGGTACCGCGACTTCTTGCCCGCCCACGCATCCAATCACTAGATTGCTAATGCAATACCGGCTCGTAAAAAGCTTTCCGAGCCGCGCGCGACATTTGTTATAATAGCTGTTTACAAGGAGAAGACTCAGATGGCGACTACCACCGTACCCCAAACGCAGCCTAAAACCGCGGCGCCTGTGCTGACCCCGTCCGCGATTGCCAAAGTCAAAGAGATTATGGCCCAGCAGACGCCGGTCCCGTCAGGATTGCGCTTGTCGGTTGTCGGCGGCGGTTGCTCCGGCTTTCAATACTCGATGGCTTTCGAGAATGGCGCCGGCATGATGGATAAGACTTTCGACTTTGACGGCCTGAAAGTTTACGTCGACGCCACTTCGCTCATGTATCTGGGCGGAGCCCATGTGGATTACGTAGAGACCCTGGAAGGTGCCGGGTTCAAGTTTGAAAACCCCAACGTGAAGAGCACATGTGGCTGTGGCTCCTCATTTAACGTTTAACCGTCGACGGTTGAGAATTTTTGATTTTGGAAAGCCCCGCTCTGGCTGCGGGGCTTTTCTGTTCCTGGATTTGAGTGACTGGAATTGCGTGACTGGATTTGCGTGATAAGACAAATGGGGCCCGCAAATGCAACTCTACTGCTGCGGGCCCTGCGTGGGTCCCTGAGTTGGCGGAACTGGCTGAAGAATCGGGTTCTGGCCGCCGTTCGGGGTTGATCCCAGCCCCGGCCCCGATCCAAGACCGGTTGGTCCTGTTCCACCTTGCCCCGCAGCACCGCCCGGCGCCTGTCCGGAAATAAGCCCACCCCCCGTTGGCCCATTGGGATTGATCGGCCCCGTCAGCAGTCCGCCGGTCGGGGCGCCGAGGCTCGCCATCGGCAGGTAAATGAAGTACCAATCCTTGTAATGGTTCTTGTCGAAGAACACGCGAATCGTCTTGGCCTTGCTGGTGCTCGCGACCCCGAGTATCGGGCCTCCGCCGAACGTCTGCCCGTTGGGGCCGGAGCTCGAACTGGAACTGGGAGACGATGATCCCGGCCCCGTCGAGCCCCCTCCTGTATCTGCTGAATTGCCGGAAGAGGAACTGCTGGAAGAGGAACTGTTGGAAGAAGAGCTGCCGGAGTCGCCGCTCGCCGTGGTCGTGCTCGTTTGCTGAGCGCCACCGGGTTGCGCCCCGAAGCTGCCCGGCCCATTTTGCGGACCATTCAGGCCACCAGGCGTCGCTCCAAATGCGCCTTGTGCTCCGCCCAATCCGCCTTGCGCCGCGGGCCCACTTTGTCCCGGCAGCACCGGCCCATTGTTTAAGGTGATATCCGCCTGCGTCAGGAACTTGAAGTTTCTTTCCTTGTGCGTGACGGGATCGACATTCATGGGATCGGTATAGCGCTTGCGCAGATAACGAATGTTGTTGGTATTTTCCAGATCCTCGACGCGGTTTGGATACCGTCCAAGCTTGGTGTAATAATGTTGGATCGCGCGCATGTAGGAGTTGCCGCGATGGATCATTTCCTCTTCGCGGTCGCGCATAATCTGCTGTTTGATGCCGGGCAGCGCCGCCAGCATGGCAAGACTGATCAGCGCCAGGGCCAGCATGAGCGTAATCATCATGTAGCCGCGGGAACGATTTCGTAATTTTGCAATTTTGCAATTGCGCAATTTAAAACCACACTGCATAACGCTCGCCTTCAAATTACCAAATTACAAATTACCAATTTACAAAATCCAAATCGCCCGCGGCCTTTATCCCGGAGCTCCCTGAATCAGCGGAAGACTTTGCCGGTTGTTGTTGAGCACATCTTCCACGTCCACCGCCGTCGGCGAGATGCGCAGGACGCGATAGCGGCGATCGACGATGTCGCCCTCGGAGGCGATAAAAATATCCTCACCCTGCGATAGAAACACTTTTTTCGTTTCCCCGGGCTGGTTGGCAAAACCAAAAAACTTGAGCGTGATTGGGGGCGGCGGCGGAACCGGCGGAGGTTGGCGAATGCCCGCCTCTTCTCTGTCGGTGGTGCCGTTCTTTTTAGGCGCTTCGATCACCGCGACCGAGCCCGCGACAAAAATGTTTCTGCCGTTGCCAGCGTACTTGATCTCCTCGCTTTCGCTGAGCAGCTTCAGGTCAAGCGTGGGATCAAGCCGTGGTTCAAGAACAGGGACCATCCTTCCCGACGCATTGCGCCGCGTCGCGGGCTTGGCGGGCGTGGCTGCCGTCTGCGCCGTAGTGACCGTCGAAGTGGACGCGGGCCAAAATTCATAGACCATCATCAGCACCGCAATGCCGCCCAGCACCGCCAGCGCGATGACTTGCTTCCTATTTTCGGTTCCCAGTTTCACTTATGCACCCGACCGCAAATAACTGTGGATCGTGATTCCCAGCTTCACCGGTCCCGCGCCTTCGCCTGCCAGGTCTACGCTATCCACTTCAAAAAACATCTTCGAGCGTTCCAGCGTATTGATGAAGCGCACCAACTGCAGGTAGTCTCCGGAGAAACTGCCGCCGATTTCGACCGGTACGACTCCGGAAGTCTCTGCGTCTTCTTCTTTGTAGTGCTCCTGCTGGATGCGAATGCCGTTCTCCTGTGCCAGCTTGCCCAGTTCATTGACCAGAACCGAATCCTTGGGGGCAAAGCGGTCCTGGTAGAACTCGTTGATTTGATCCTTGGCCAGCACGATCTTCTTGTCCATGCCGCGGAGCGGTTCGACGGCACGAGTTTTCTTGGTCAGTTCGGCGCGCAGTTCGTTGATCTGCAACCGTCGCGAATCGGCTGAGCCCACCAGCGGAGAGAACAAAACGGCCACGGCCACTACGTCCGCCGCCAGCATCACGCCCATGGCGATCTTCAGTTTCCGCCGCGAATCCCTGAGGTCGGGCATTACCTTCGGCTCCTCTCTTTCCGCCTCTTATCTTTGTCGCCGTTGTCTTTTTCGCTTTGATCCTTCGCGTCGGCGATCAAGTCCGGGACATACACCGCGGTCACGGAAGCGGCGACACCCCCCGTCTGCGAAGCCTCACTCGCATCCACCAGCTGCGCTCCCTGAAAGTGCTTTGAGCCTTCCATGCGATGAACCAGTTCAACCGCGGCCGCGCGCGAATCGCAGGCCACTTTCATCTGCAGTTCCATTTGACTCTGATCGTTCAATTCCGGCCGCAGCGAAACCACATGCAGGTTGCCAGGCATGACCTGCTCCAGATCCTCGAACACGCGCGTCCACGAGAAGGATTTGCGCTGAATCAATCCATTGAGAAACTGCGATTGATCGCGCGTGCTGCGATTGGCGGCCAGATCGAGATAGGACTGGGCCTGAGCTCGTTCGCGGTCGCGCTCCGCAATCTGCTGCTGCAGTTGCGCGATCTCACGGCGATCTCTTCCCGCCTTGCCCCAGTCATTGACCGTGACGCCGAGAAGAAACAATGTCAACGCCGCCAGCACGCCCACACCCAATCCCCAGCGCACCCAGAATTCACGAGCATCCTCGTAGGGGTGAGTCGCGAGATTGATATCTAAACGCATATTAGCTCTTAGCTATTAGCTCTTAGCTCTTGGCCGTTAGCTAAAAGCCAATAGCTAATAGCCAAGAGCTTCTTCACGAAATTAATGCTCCGACGACTCCTGCCATTCGCCACCTTGGAACCGTTCCCGCGGTCGACTCGATCTGCGACGCCGTCACCAACTCCTCTACGGCAGCGCCCGACTGGCTCTTCAACGCTGGCCCGGCGGCACCCGCATCGGGAAGGCCCGCTACATACACGCGCTCAATGTTGAGGTTATAAGTGTCCTGGAAAAATACGACCGAGGGATAAACCTCTTCCGCCAGTTGTTCGCCGGTAATGGTTACGCCTCGCACATTTTCCAGGGTGCGGGCCAGCAGCAATTGCTCCTGATCCAGAATCGCAATGCTGATGGTACGCGCGTCGACCTTGACCACCAGAGTAGGCCGGTCGGCGTCCGCCGCTCCGAGGGCCGCCAGCATCGACGGCAGCACCACGCCCGGGTTGTAGCCGGCATCGCGAAACGCCGACTCATATTCCTCCAGCACCTTGTTCAGCACCACCGCTGCCACCGCCTGCACTCCTTTTTTCACCGGGTGCGCGTGATACGAGATGCGGGCCTCGGCAGGATCGAAGGGCAGAGACTTTTTCAGCCGGAAACGGACCACGGCTTCAGCCTCATCGGATTTCGCGGGCAGCGTTTCGAAATCGAGCAGCACGACGCGCACCGCGGTATCGGGCAGAATCGCGATCAGGTCGCGGGACCGTCCGCCGACGCTCGCCAGCGCGCCTTCAATCGCCTGCCGGATCGCGCCCGAGTCGCGCAGATTCGCTTCCATCAGATCGGGCACCACCGTGCCCGGCGCCAACTCCCGCGCCGATGCCATTTCCACCATGCGCCCCGCGTCGGAGGCGCGGCCCGCCAGCACGCGATCGGCCGCGATTTCGCAAGCGAGCGTGGGACGGCGAACGTGTTTGGAGTTGGAAGCCATGGCTATTTAAGCGTTGTAACCTCGATGATATCCCGTACTTTCATGCCAAGAGTAGTTACCTCCGGGGATGCAGGACTTGGACTGCCGGCCACACGGAGGGTAACCAGTTTCTAGTTCTATTGACTGAGCCTCAGCGCCCGGTCTCGATGAAGGTGACCTTGTTGATCTCTTTCAGGGTGGTGAATCCTCCACGCACTTTGTCGAGCGCCGATTCGCGCAGAAAACGCATGCCGTCTTCGCGCGCAGCTTTGCGGATCTCCGAAGTCGGTCTCCGCTCCAGAATCATCTCGCGGATGCGGTCGGTCAAATCCAGAAGTTCATGAATCGCCGTGCGGCCGCGGAACCCCGTGCCCGCGCACTCGATACAGCCCTGCCCTTCGTACAAAGGAACCTGCGACCACTGTACCGGATCGAGACCGCTGGCTTCGAGAACCTCGGACGGATAATGCACAGCGGTGCGGCAGGAATCGCAGATGACGCGCACCAACCGTTGCGCCAGAATGCAATTCAGCGCCGAAACGAAGTTGTACGGCTCCACGCCCATGTTCAGGAAGCGCCCGAGCACATCGACCACGTTATTGGCGTGGACGGTAGTGAACACAAGGTGGCCCGTAAGTGCCGATTGGATGGCGATCTGGGCGGTTTCGTTGTCGCGGATCTCGCCCACCATGATCTTGTCCGGGTCGTGACGCAAAATCGAGCGCAACCCGCGGGCAAAGGTTAATCCCTTTTTCTCGTTGACCGGAATCTGCGTAATGCCCCGCAGTTGATACTCCACCGGATCTTCAATAGTGATGATCTTGTCTTCGTCGGTTTTGATCTCGTTGACCGCGGCGTAGAGCGTGGTGGTTTTGCCGCTGCCCGTCGGCCCGGTCACCAGCACCATGCCGTAGGGCTCCTTGATGTAGGCGCGAAAACGGCGCAAGTCAGTGGGATCGAAGCCGACTACGTCGAGCGTGAGCTTCTTGAACTTCTCGCTCATCGACTCCTTGTCGAGCACGCGGAGCACGGCGTCTTCACCGTGAATCGACGGCATAATCGAAACACGGAAGTCGATGGCGCGCCCGTTGTATTTGACGCGGAAGCGGCCGTCCTGCGGCACGCGGCGCTCGGAAATATCGAGCTCGCTCATCACCTTGATGCGCGAAATAATGGTCGAGTGATGCTCTTTGCCAATCGGCGGCATGGCATTCGTGAGCACGCCGTCAATACGAAACTTGATGTACACCGAGTCGTCGCGCGTCTCGATGTGAATATCGCTCGCCCGCCGCTGCAACGCGGTGAAAATCGTGGTGTCAACCAGGCGGATGATCGGACTCATGTCCGCGCCCGCCGTAGCCGTCAACTTGTCGATCGAGATGGTCTCGTCGTTCCCGGCTTCGTCTTCGCGGATCACGTCGAGCGTGAATCCCTCGCTCGCGTCTTCGAGCACCCGCTTGGACTGCTCCGTCTTCTGCAAAATGTCGGAGATCTGCTTGTCAGTCGCAACTTTGGTCAGGATGCGTTTGCCGAGCAGCAGGCTGATCTCGTCAATCATCATCAACTGGCTGGGATCGGCAATGGCAATCGCGAGCCGCCCGTCTGCTGTTTCTTCGAGCGGCACGAACTTGTAGCGGAACATCAGATGCACGGGGATCTTCTCGAACAGATCGTGGTGCAACTGGAAATCGGTCAGATCGACGAATTCGCAGCGGTAGCGCCGCGCGATGTCACGCGCCCGCGCCATTTCGTCGGCAACCGGCGCCGGTTCCGGCACCAACTTGCCGCCATTCCCGCCGCCTACGAGTACTGTTTTCTTGTCGGCCATTGCCATTTCAGTTTACAGCCCCTTCCAGAACCAGGTTTCAAGGTCGAAACTCTGAAACCTGCCTTTTCTAGTGCACCTGCGCTCCCAAGGTAAAGATCGGCATATACAGCGAGATCAGGATGCCGCCTACAAACACGGCCATGATTACCAGGATCAGCGGCTCAATCAGCGCCATGGCTGCGCCGAGCGCGGTCTGCACATCCTCTTCATAAAATTCTGCCACCGAGGCGAGCATGGCGGGCAGCGCGCCCGTCGATTCGCCGACTTCCAGCATCTCCACCGCAAGATCGGGAAACAGATTTTGCGTCTCCAGCGCGTGCGCCAGACTTTGGCCTTCTCTTACCCGCTCCGCTGCGGTCGTCACTCCGTTCAGCATTTGCCGGCTACTGAGCGATTCCGCGGCCGTTTCCATCGCCGGTACGAGCGGCAGTCCGCCCTGCAGCAAAGTCCCCAGAATGCGCGAGAAATTTGCCACCTGATACTTAAGCCGGATTTCTCCGATCAGCGGAAGCGACAAGAGAAAGTGGTCAATGCGTTCAGCGCCCTTGTCGCTTTGCTTCCAGCGCCACAAAAGCACGCCGGCGGCGAACAAAACCAGCGCCACGATCCAGCCGTATCGTTGCGCGTTCAAGCCTAACGACAGCATGAAGACGGTGATCGCCGGCAACGTGGCTCCCAGGTTGTTGAACAGGTCGGCAAACTTCGGCACCACGTAAGTGATCAGAAAAATCAGCATCACCGTCACCACTGAAACCAGCAGCGCCGGATACACCAGCGACACCAGAAGCTTCTTGCGGAAAGTCTGCACCATGCGCTGATAGGTGATGTAGCGGCTCAGCACCTCTTCCATGTTGCCGCTCTTTTCACCCGCCATCAGCGTGGTCGTGTACATCTTGGGAAAAACTTGCTGCGCGGCGAAAGCGTCGGACAACAACTCGCCGCCTTTCACCCGCTCGCGAACGTTTTCCAGTTGATTCAGCAGGTTTTTGTCGCGTTGCCGCTTGATCAGGAGATCGAGTGCGGTCAGGATGGGCAATCCCGCCTTGATCAGGGTTAGAAACTGCTGGTTGAAGATCAGGAAGGTGGCTTGCTTGAGTTTGCCGCGCTGCCCGAACTGGCTGCCCGTGAGAATGGTACGGGGCTTGACCCAGTAAACCAAATACCCCTGCTGCACAAAGCGATCATGCACTTCGGCTTCGGAATAGCCGTTCTCCACCTGCTGCCGCAGATGCCCCTGTTCGTCGGCGACTTTGACCAGGAATTGTGCCATGCCTATCTTCTTCTGAACTGCCGGTTGTGTTCGTGCCGGGTATCTAAGCCAAGTATCTAAGCTAAGTGTAACATTCTGTTCCGCAAGCCCTTACCGCAACCCGACCACCCGTGTAGTACGTAAGTAATCCGCTCGAGGCAGATGCCTTTGATCTTCGATGACCCGATGGCCAGATCACCCGATCCCCTACGGCCCCGACTCTCCTCCCAGAGTTTCCACCGTCTCCACTCCCGGCGGCGGCGTGAATTGAAACCGGCTCCCGCTCATCTCCGCATTCTCTTTCCAGCCCGCGAAGCGAAACTCCGTAGTCCCCCCGTCCGCTTCTTCCAATACGATGCGGACAATCTGATTGGAGGGCGTGATCTCCAGCAGCACCTCGCTCACCTGGCCCGCCGTGGCTTGGGGAACGCCACGCAATACCGTGTCGCCTGGCTCCAGCGGCGATTGATCCACCGCCTTAGAAAGTCCTTGTAATTCATTCTCCAGTTTTGCTTTACCGAGCAAGAAAGCCAGTGGTGACCGCAAGTCGTCCAGCTTTCGGAACGCCGTCTTCCTGACTTGCCGTTCCGCCGGCTGGTAAAACCACACAACC
>JBEKED010000163.1:0-9720 GCA_050014035.1 Terriglobales bacterium | reverse complement strand
TCGATCTCATTCATCGCCGGATCGACGTCGCGGGGAACGGCAATGTCGATAAAGAACATGGGCTTGTTCTTGCGCAGCGCCATGAGCTTTTCGCCGTGCTCGGGACGGAAGATGAAGTTGGGCGAGCCAGTACCGGTAATCACGATGTCGGCGCGATCGCAGGTCTCATAGAGCCGACTGAACTCGATCGCCTGTCCATTAAATTTGTGCGCCAAGCCGATCGCCCGGTCGTAGGTGCGGTTCGCGACAAATAGAGAAGCCGCGCCGTGCGCCAACAAATGCCGCGCCGCCAACTCGCTCATCTTGCCCGCGCCCACCAGGTAGACGTTCTTGCCATTCAGGCTGCCGAAGATTTTCTCGGCCAGTTCGACGGCGACCGACGCAATCGAGACCGACGAAGATCCAACCGCAGTTTCGGTGCGGACGCGCTTGGCCACGGCAAACGCCCGCGTCAGCAATTGATCGAGTTGAGCACGCACCGCTCCCACCGCTCGGGCCGTGGCGTAGGCTTCCTTGACCTGCCCCAGAATCTGAGGTTCGCCGACGACCATGGAGTCGAGACTGGCGGCTACGCGAAAAATGTGGCGAATCGCCTCGTCTTCCTTAAATTCGTAAAGATGAGTTTCAAACGGAGCGAGATCGATGGCGAAATATTCGCGCAGAAATTCGCGCAGGTCGCCCGTGCCATTCTTCATGTTGGCGATAAATTCCACGCGGTTGCAGGTGGAAACGATCATCCCCTCGGCAACGGCGGGATGCTCAGACAGTCTTTTGCAAGCCTCGGGCAGACGCGATTCGGGAATCGCCAGGCGCTCGCGCACCTCGACCGGCGCGGTCTTGTGATTGACGCCGATGAGCTGGAATCTCATGATGCGATAAACCTGTGCATACCGCTAAAGTAGTTGGAAATCCAGGCCACGATGGCCGCGACGAAGGCCACACTGGCGAGCAAGGCGGCGCGGCGTCCTCGCCAGCCCGCATTCAGGCGCATAAACACCATCAGCAGGTATACCGCCCACATCAGCACGGAAAGCAAAATCTTGGGATCAAAGAAATCAAGACGGCCGTAGGTGCTTTCCGCAACCACAATGCCCGCGATCAGGCCCAGCGTCATGAAAGGAAACCCGAGCATGAGCGAGCGATAGCCGATGTCGTCAATGACTTGCAGAGCGGGCAGCCGCGCGAACATTCCACTCGCTCGCTTCGATTTCAGGGCGCGCTCTTGCATCAGGTAGAGAATGCTGGCGCCAAAGCTGAGGAAGAGCGCCGCGTATCCCGTAAAGATCATCAGGATATGCACCGCCAGCCAACCGTGTTTCACGGCCACCGAAGCGAAGACCAGCGGCTGTTGGCCGGTAGCGGCCACAAAGGTCAGCAGAAATACCAGCGGAAAAATCACAATGCCCGGCGTCGTCGTCTTATAGACCATGTAAGCAATCATGAAGACAACCATGATCAGGAAAGCCAGCAGCGATTCCGAGTTATGCGCCGAAGCGGCGGCGACCTGGCCCGACTGCACGACGGCTTCGGTCAGCGAAACGAAATGAAACACCATGCCGAGATACGAGGCATGGAGCGCAATTTTGCCGAGGATTTCCGTGGTGCGAGTAAGCGCCACCAGCGCGTAGAGCAGTCCCGCGGCATAACAAACCAGCGCAACCCGCAGCCAGATCAAGGTCATCATTCTTAAAGTGCTTCCGCAGGCCGATTCGTTACATCCCCACGCCCGCCTGGGTGATTATAGTTTGCCGGGCGGGAGGGTGCGGAGGAAACGGAGGCTGTCACAACCGTGTGTGATCTGTGTCACATGGCCAAAAGATGGCCAAAGGTGGCGGCATTTGGGAAGAACAAGCCACCGGTGCGACCGCCAGGTTACTCCGGTTATGCCTGCAATGCCTCCAGATTGCACTTCTTTCAGCCGATCTTCCTTACTGAGGTCGAATCCCTCTGCACTGCCGTCTGGAATACCGATGTAAGAGGCACCGCTCCCAGTGAACCAGAAAATACTGTTTGTCGACGATGAACCGGCGGCCTTGGAGTCTTATCGGCGAATGCTGCGAGGTGACTTCGAGATTGCCACCGCAACCAGCGGCGAAGAAGGCCTGGCATCGCTCCGCACCCGAGGTCCTTTTGCCATCGTCATTTCCGACATGCAGATGGGCGGCATGAATGGAGTGCAGTTCCTGAAGGGTGCGCGTCAGATCGCCCCCAGCACAATGAGATTATTGCTTTCGGGTCACATGGATCTTGATGTGGCAGCCCAGGCGGTCAACGAGGCTTCTGTTTTCCGGTTGCTCTTGAAGCCCTGCGAGAAATCGGTTCTGGCCGAGGCGATCGCGACGGCGCTGACGTGTTACCTCGACCGGAAAGAAGACCGAGTGCGGGTCGAATTACCAGTACGCGTATATCGGGAACCCCCAGGCTTGCCGCTTCAACTTGCCCACACCATCGATATCTCCAAGTCGGGAGCGCGCCTGGCTGGCCTTGAAGAAGAGGTCGAAATCGGTGAAGTTCTCAGAGTCGAATGTGGCCATCGGCAGGCACCTTTCCGTGTGGTCTGGAAAGGTGCCCGGGATACGGTGAAGCAGGGCGTGGCCGGCCTGGCGTGTCTGGCGGTGGACGCAAACATCTGGAAATTGGACGCGGGTCAACTGGATGATCAACCGATGATGCGGGCTCGCGCCGTACAAAGCGCCTTGCTGCCGCATGAACAACCTTCGTTAAAGACTCTCGAGTACGCCGGAATCTGCGCTCAGGCCCGAATGATCGGGGGAGATTACTACGATTTTCTCAATATGGGACCGGGAACCGTCGGGTTCGCGCTGGCGGATATTGCAGGTAAGGGCATCGCGGCGGCTCTGCTGATGGCAAATCTGCACGGGAGCCTTTGCAGCGAACACGGTACAGAGGTGCAAGATATTCCTCGGTTCCTCGCTTCGGTCAATCGCCACCTTTACAGCCACACCCCGAACGAACGTTATGCTACGTTTTTTTTCGGCCGGTATAGCGACGCCACCAGAACCCTGCACTACGCCAACTGCGGGCATCTCCCTCCTTTACTGCTCCGCCAGGGAGGCGCGGTGGAAAAGCTGCACGCGACCGCCACCGTCCTTGGCCTGTTTGAGAGCATCGATTGCTCCGTCGCCGAAGTTCAGTTGGAACCCGGAGATCTCCTGAGTATCTATACCGATGGCATTACCGAGACAACCGGGTACGCTGGAGAAGAATTCGGCGAAACCCGTCTGTTGGAATCCCTGCGTGAGAACCAGAATCTTGAGACGGCGTGCATATTGCGGAATGTCGAGGAGGCGGTTCGGCAATTCCGGCTAGGCGAGCAAGAAGATGATCTGACGCTCGTGATCGCATGCGCGCGCTAGCGTGGTGCCACAACTCTCTGCCATCAGTAAGGCTTGTTATCCTGAGCGCAGCGAAGGACCCATGTATTTTGTTTGCGGCGTTCAACGTCTACGCGTTGCGTAAAATATGCCCGCACACTTATGCAACACTAGCCTGGTGAAGCCTCCTCATCAATGCTCGATGAGGCGATTCGTGCCGTCCTCTTCGATTCTATTCCACTCTCAACGCTATTCCAGTCCCAACGACGCCAGCGATTCCTCCAGCGACTGCAAGTCGATCTGCAGTTGGCGCCCCTGCGCCTGCATTTCTTCCACTTCGTCGAAGCCGCGGAACAATCGCATCTTGACTGCGGCGTACTGCTCGGACTCAGCGAGCGGGCGTCCATGGCCTTCGGCCCAGGCGGCAACGACGGCGTGTGGCAAAAAAATACTGACCGCGTAGGTCAGCTTGCGGTCGGAGGTGACGTCGAAGATGTACTCGGTAGCATTGGACAGCCGTCCATCCGCTGCCGGAGACGCGCGTTTCCCCACGAAATAGTACTGGTAAACGTAGCCGAGCCCTCCGGTGTAGGTTTTGAGGCGACGGATGGTCATGGGGGCGCTGTTCGTCGTTCGCTGTTCGTGGTTCGCTTTCCGCTATTGGCCGTTTGCCTCTGTGGGTGCAAAAAGCGAACAGCGAACGACGACCGACTGCTCTTAGATTTTCGCTTCCCGCAGACGTTTCACCGCCGTCTCGGAAGTCACCGGCGAATAATAAATTTCTTTGAACGTGTACGACCTCGCCTTGGCTTCAAGAATCGGGAGAATCTCGATGTGCCAGTGATAATCCTCATCCAGCGTCTTCCAATATCCCAGCGTTGCCGACGGATGCTGGCTGTTCGGCGAAGTGTGTAGCACCAGGTGAAAACCTTCGGTCACTGTTCGGATCCGTTGCAGCGTCCGCCGCAGCAGCGCGGCCAGATCGCTCACGCTGCCCACACGCGAAGAACCGCTGCGTTCAAAGGAAGATTCATGGCTGCGCGGCATAATCCAGGTTTCATAGGGAACCCGCGGCGCATAAGGACAGAAAGCCACGTAGTCTCCGCGGGCTTCTACGACGCGCAGACCTTGCCGCTCTTCCTGCGCCAGAATGTCGCAGAAAACGCAGCGCTCCTTGCTCTCAAAATAGTCGCGGCCGGCGCGCAGTTCGTAGAGCACGCGGCGCGGCACGAACGTGGTCGCAGTGAGCTGCGATGTGGGGTGATCGAATTCCTGTCCCGCTCCGGGGCCATGATTCTTGAAGATGCTGATGTACTTGAGCCGGCTATCACGCTTCAAATCCTGAATGCGCTGCGCGGCCAGGCGCAGGAACTGCTCGACCTCGATATCGCTCGCATTCCAGAGATGGCCGTCATGACGAGGATTTTCCAGTAGAACTTCGTGCGCACCCACCGACCCCATGCGGTCGTAAAGACCATCGCCGCGGCGCGCCGCCTCGCCCTCGATGTGATAAAGCGCGTGCGGATGGACGACGGAACGCGCCGACCATGCGCTGCCATCCACCCCAGTCAGGTTGGCGATGACTTGCGCAGTCTCGGCGGTCGGCCCGCAAAATCGGCAAGCTTCAGAATGTGGAGTAGGCTCGACGACATCATCGCCGGTAATCACCCAGGAACGGGTAATCGGATCTTTGCGAAGTTCCATGGGGTAAGGAGAACAAAAGAATTTGTAATTTGCAATTGGTGATTTGGAATGGGAGACGTTTCCGCGATTCAGCGAGCCGACATAGGAGAGCGGGCAAGCATAGAATTGCAAAATACGAGATTACAAATTACAAATTACCCATCACAATTGCCCCATGTCCGAGCCCTCGACGCCGCTAATGCGGCAGTATGCCGCCATCAAGAAAGAGCATCCCAACGCTCTGTTGTTCTTCCGGCTGGGGGATTTCTACGAGCTTTTTTTCGACGACGCGGTGTTGGCTGCGCGCGAGTTACAGATCACGCTGACCTCACGCAATAAAGAAAAGGGCGTGGACATACCCATGTGTGGCGTGCCCTACCACGCCGCCGAGGGTTACATCGCGAAACTGATTCGGCGCGGCTTTAAAGTCGCAGTCTGCGAGCAGGTAGAAGACCCGCGGCTGGCGAAAAAACTGGTACGGCGCGAAGTGACTCGTGTCGTCACGCCGGGAACGGCCGCCGATTCGTCTCTGAGCGCGGAAGAGAACAACTTCCTGGCCGCAGTGGCCGCGGTCGGAGATCACGTCGGCTTCGCCGCGCTTGATCTTTCCACCGGCGAGTTCAGAGCCACCGAGTTTGTCGGCGAGTCGGCTGGACGCCGCATTCAAGAAGAACTTGAACAATTGCGGCCAAAAGAAATGCTGTATGGGTCTTCGGCGCCATTGCTGGAACGGGCTGTTGGAAACCAGATGCGGAGCTTCGCTCCGCTGGACGGGCGAGACGCCGGTCCCTCCACCGGCACGGCGCCGGTCGCCCGGATCTCCGGCTTCGGCTGGGCCGAGACTCCGCTCGACGACTGGATCTTCGCTCCCGACCACGCCATCCCTCTGCTCGAAAATCACTTCGGCGTGCTCTCGCTCGAAGGCTTCGGCCTGGCGGGCAAGCGCGCGGCCGCTTCGGCGGCAGGCGCGATCCTCTATTACATCCGGTCGACGCAGCGCGGCACGCTCGATCACGTGGACCGCATCGGCTTCTACGAGCGCCAAAATTGCCTCGTGCTCGATGCAGTGACGGTGCGCAACCTGGAGCTGATCGAACCCCTCTTTTCAGGAATGACCGCCGGAACCGGCGCCGGAGTCACTCTGTTCCGCTGCCTCGATGCCACCGTTACGCCGATGGGCAAGCGGTTGTTGCGGACGTGGCTGCTGCGTCCGTCGTTGGATCGGGTCGAGATTGAGGGCCGGCTGGATTCCGTCGAAGTGCAAGTCAAAGACACGGTGCGTCGCGAGGAATTGCGGCGGGCGCTGGACGGGATTCTAGACCTGGAGCGGCTGCTCAGCCGAGTCACGCTTGAAACGGCGAATCCGCGCGACGTGCTGGCGCTGGCCGCGTCGCTCGGAAAGATTCCCAAGGTGCGAGCGGTATTAACCGGATTGACCGAGTCTCAGCGGACTGCCTCGCGGCTGGCCACGCTGCACAAACTGATCGACGAACTGGCGGATCTGCGCGAGAAAATCGATCACACGCTGGTCCCCGAACCTCCGCTCACCCTGAGCGATGGCGGAGTGATCGCCGCAGGGGTCGACAAGGATCTGGACGAACTCCGCGACCTGAGCCGCAACTCGAAACAATATCTCGCCCAAGTCGAAACCCGCGAGCGCGAACGCACGGGCATTGGCTCGCTCAAAGTAAAGTTCAATTCGATTTTTGGTTACTACATCGAGATTTCGAAGGCGAACCTGCATCTTTCGCCGGCCGATTACGAGCGCAAGCAGACGCTGGTGAATGCCGAGCGCTTCACGACTCCCGAACTGAAAGAGTATGAATCCAAGATTCTGGATGCCCAGGAAAAGATCGTAGAAATCGAGCGGCGGCTGTTTGCCGAGTTGCGTTCTGCGATTACGGCCGAGGCCAAACGCATAAGGCAAACCGCTCTGGCGCTGGCGGAAGTCGATGTGCTCGGATGCCTGGCCCACATTGCGGCGCTCAGAAATTATTGCCGGCCGCGGTTTGAGCGAACATTCGACGAGGCGGAGAAAGACGATGACGGCGGAGATCTGGAAATTGTCGAAGGCCGTCATCCGGTCATCGAACTACAGGAACTGGCGACGGGAAGCGAGCGCTTCGTTCCCAACGATCTGTTTCTCGATTCGTCTCCGCCGCACGCAATGCAGAATAGCCCAACGCAGAATACGCCGAGACAGAATATCCCGAGACAGAACATCATCGTTCTGACCGGCCCGAACATGGGCGGCAAAAGCACCTATCTGCGGCAAGCGGCGCTGATCGTGATCATGGCACAGATGGGTTCGTTCGTCCCCGCGCACGCCGTGCGCCTGGGCATAGTCGATCGCGTCTTCACACGAATTGGCGCGAGCGACAACGTGGCCCGCGGCCGCTCGACGTTCATGGTCGAGATGACGGAGACAGCAGCCATTCTCCACACGGCAACCGCGCGCTCCTTGATCTTGTTAGACGAAGTCGGCCGCGGCACCTCCACCTACGATGGACTGGCAATCGCATGGGCCGCCATCGAATATCTGCATGCGCGAGTCCATGCCAAGACTTTATTTGCCACCCACTACTTCGAGCTGACCGAACTTGCCGAGCAACTAAGCGGCGTAAAGAATTATCACGTGTCGGTCAAAGAGACGGGCGGAAGCGTAGTTTTTCTGCGCCGAGTAGAACCGGGAGCGGCCGACCGCAGCTACGGAATCGAAGTAGCCAAGTTGGCAGGACTACCGAATGAAGTAGTAGTGCGAGCGCGCGAGGTGCTGGCCGAGCATGAGTCCTCCGAGCATCGTCTTTCGGGGCATCTGACACCGGGCGGTTCCGCGGAAGCGGAGCGTCCGACGCAGTTGACCATCTTCACGCCGTTGTCGCAGCCAGTGCTGGAAAAGTTGCGCGAAGTAGATTTGAACCGGCTGACGCCACTGGAGGCTTTAAACTTGCTGGCAGAGTTGAAGAAAGAAATCTAACCGCCAAGACGCGGAGAGCGCCGAGAAGTGACGAGAAGTAGCTATAATGCTGCCTATGGCGAAGCATGTCATCCACATCTCGGAAGCGGAAGCCGCCAACGACTTCGCCGCCGTTCTGGCGCGGGTGCGCGCCGGGGCCGAAATCGTCATTGAAGGGCGCGAACCAATCGTTATCGTGCGTGCCGGAGAAGCCCACGCCGAGCCAGTGCGTGGCCGTTTGCTCTCCGAATCCATCGCACTTGCCAAGGCTCATGCCCAGGAACTGGGCTACGAACCGACGCTGGATGCGGACTTCGCAGCCGATTTGGAGGAGATCATTAAGAGTCGCAAGCCCCGCAAAATCTCTTCATGGGAATAATCCTCGATACCAGCGTACTCATCGCAGGACCGCGGGGAAAGTGTGCAGGCCATCCTCCAGCGGGTGCTTGCGGCTCAGGGAGAACAGGACTCCGCTCTTTCGGTGGTGACCTTGGTGGAACTCACCCACGGCATCTACCGCGCCCGCACCGACGCCGACCGTACACGACGGCGGGCTTTTACCGAAGAACTGCGCCGGGACGTGGCGGTGCATCCGGTCTGCTGAAATCGCGGAACTCGCGGGCCGCATCGAGGGTGAGCAGGCAGCTCGGGGCGTCAGCATTGCCTTCGAGGACCTGCTGATCGGCGCAACCGCTTTGCATATCGGCTATGCCGTGATCACGCTCAACCCCCGTCACTTCCAGCGCATTCCCGGTCTCTCCGTCGTGTGACCTTACCTTTAACCAAGCAGCCAAGGAACGACTCGCGCGAAGTGGATTTTAACCGGCTGACGCCACTGGAGGCGCTAAACTTGCTGGCGGAACTGAAGAAATGAAGAAAGAAATCTAACCGCCAAGACGCGGAGAGCGACAACAGATGATGGGCTGATTATGTTGACAGCCTTCGCAAACCTTCCTAGACTGTGACCATGGAAGTACCTCTGCAACCCGAGGAGGAAGCCCAGCTTGCCCAAATCGCGGCGCAGCGGGGGCTGAAAACCGACGAATTGGCCCGGCAGGTTCTAAGCCGCTACCTGGAGGACGACAGCCACTTCATTGAGGCGGTAAACCTGGGGCTGGCAGCTGCCGATCGCGGGGAGTTCGTGGAGCACAGCGAAGTCGGGAACAAGCTCCGGCAAATTCTGCGGCCATAATGCGCCTGCGCTGGACCATTCCCGCGGCGCAGGATCTCTACAATATTATTCTCCACATTCAGCAAGACAATCCTGCCGCCGCGGACAAGGTGGCACAGGCGCTCTACGATGGGTGCGACAGCCTGGAAAACTTTCCGCGTCGCGGCCGCAAGGGCCGGATGGAAGGTACTCGGGAACTCGTCTTCTCTGGCTTGCCTTACATCGTTGTCTATCGCATTCAAGATCAGAACCTGGAGATTTTGCGCATCTACCACGGTGCGCAAGATTGGCCTTGACCGGGCGGCCCAGCCCGTGCTGGAAAAGTTGCGCGAAGTAGATTTGAATCGGCTGACGCCACTGGAAGGCGCTAAACTTGCTGGCAGAGCTGAAGAAAGAAATCTAACCGGAGATAGGGTGATGAAATGCTATGTGCTGGGAGCGGGGGTCTCAAAATCGGTTGGTTATCCGTTAGGAAGTGAACTTTTCGATGAGATTGACAAGTTCATCCGTGAAAGCGGCGCCTGCATTGATCGGTTTGACTATCGAAAAGATTGGGGAACCCTTCATCATTGGTT
>JBEKED010000162.1:0-8998 GCA_050014035.1 Terriglobales bacterium | reverse complement strand
GATTACCGATCCCCGCATGACCCGATTCTGGCTGACCCTGGAGCAGGGAGTGAAGTTTGTCATCCGCTGCCTGGAGCAGATGCACGGCGGCGAGATTTTTGTTCCCAAGATTCCGAGCATGCGGTTGCTGGATCTGGCGGAGACGGTTGCTCCCGGATGCCAGGTGGAGTACATCGGCATTCGCCCGGGCGAGAAGTTGCATGAGGTGCTGGTTTCGGAAGACGAATCTCGGCAGACACTGGAAGCGGACGATATGTACGTGATTCAGCCGTCTCATCCGTGGTGGAGTTCGGAAAACTGGGTCAATGGGAAGCCGCTGCCGGAAGGCTTCCGTTATTCGAGCGATACGAATGACCGCTGGCTGACGCGGCGGGAATTGGAAGAACTGGTCGCGCCCGAAACCAGTGCTACGGAGACGGTTCCGACGTCCGCTTAGTTATGGAAACGCTGGCCATCCATGGCGGTTCGCCGGTGCGGGAGAAGTTGCTGCCGTATGGGCGGCAAAGTTTGGATGACGCAGACATTCAAGCCGTAGTTGAGGTTCTAAAGTCCGACTGGCTTACTACCGGACCCAAGGTTGGCGAATTCGAAGAACGATTTGCGGCTTGGGTTGGGGCGCGGCATGCGGTTAGTTTCAGTTCGGGGACAGCCGCGTTGCACGGCGCGGCGTTTGCCGCCGGATTAGGCCCTGGAGATGCGGCGATCACCACCCCCATGACTTTCTGTGCGACCGCCAACTGCATTTTGTACCAGGGCGCGATGCCAGTGTTCGCCGATGTCTCGGCGGACACGCTGAATCTTGATCCCGAACTGGTCGCCAGGAAACTTTCGGCGCGCACGTCTTCTCGCGTGAAGGCTATAGTCGCGGTCGATTATGCGGGGCATCCCGCGGCTCTCGATGAATTGGGGGAACTGGCGACGGCTCACGGTGCGCTCCTGATTGAAGACGCCTGCCATGCACTGGGCGCGGAGTACCACGGCAAGCGCGTCGGTGGCGTTGCCGACATGACCGTCTTCAGCTTTCATCCGGTGAAACACCTGACGACGGGAGAAGGGGGCATGGTTGTGACCAGCGATGCGCGGCTGGCCGAGACACTGCGACGTTTTCGCAATCACGGCATCAGCAGCGAAGCGCGCCAGCGGCAGGAATCGGGGCAGTGGTTCTACGAGATGGTGCTGCTCGGCTTTAATTACAGGCTGACCGATATTGGTTGCGCGCTCGGCCTTTCGCAATTGGAAAAGCTGGCGCCGAACCTGGCGCGACGGCGGGAAATTGCGGCGCAGTACACGGCGGCATTCCGCGAATTGGCAGCAATTGTTTCTCCTACGGTTCGTGAGGGCGTCGATCCCGCGTGGCACTTGTATCCCGTCCGGCTGAACCTCGAAATGCTTACAGCGGGACGCGGGGAAATCTTTCGGGCGCTGCGGGCGGAGAATATCGGCGTCAATGTTCACTACATTCCGGTTCATCGTCATCCCTACTACCGCGAGCGCTTCCCCAATGAAAATTACCCGGTGGCCGAAGACGCCTATGAACGGCTGATCAGCCTGCCCATGTTCCATTCCATGACGGCGCAGGACGTCGAAGACGTGATCCACGTTGTGACCAAGGTTGTTGATTATTACGGAAAAGCATCTGCCGCAAAAGCAGGTAATGCAGGTATGCCCGTTGGCCAATTCAGGCAGGAAGAGGCATGAGGGTCGTTGCCATTATCCAGGCGCGCATGGGCAGCACGCGTCTGCCCGGCAAGGTGCTCAAAGACCTGGGTGGCGAAACGGTTCTGGCCAGGGTTGTCAAGCGCACCCGGCGCGCGACCCTGCTCGACGAGGTCGTCGTTGCCACCTCCATCCTTCCGGCGGATGATGCGATCGCACGCGAGTGTGAAGCTCTGCTAGTCGCCTGTTTCCGCGGTGAGGAACTGGACGTGCTCGATCGTTACTATCGCGCAGCGCAGAAATTCGCAGGGGACGTAATTGTACGGATTACGTCAGATTGTCCCCTGATCGATCCGGAACTGATTGACGCCGCAATTCGCTCTAGTCTCGACCAGAAAGCCGACTATGCTTCCAATTCACTGGTCTGTAGTTATCCACGGGGCTTGGATGTGGAAGTGTTTACCGCAGATGCCTTGGGACGCGCATGGGCCGCTGCTAAAGGAGAGTATCAGCGGAGTCACGTCACGCCTTACTTTTATGAGAACCCTGAATTGTTCAAAGTAATCTCGATCACGGGTGAAGCGGATCACAGCAACTCTCGTTATCGTTGGACTCTGGACACGCCCGAGGATTTGGAACTGATACGCGCGGTTTATAAGCACTTCGGGAATCGTGATAGCATCCGCTGGATCGAGGTGCTGGAGCTTATGGCAGCGCAACCCGAACTCGCCGCGCTGAATTCCCATGTACGTCAGAAAACTCTGCGCGAAGGTTAGAGAGCAGACAGTGGTGGCTCATTTTGCCAGAACGTCCACCACAAAGGGCACGGAGGTACACGAAGGAAAGCAGTAAAGTTCACGAGTGACAATGGTGGAGAATTCAGATTGAAAAAGCCCGAGCGCCTGATGGTTTGCGCCGAGTGCGGAGTACAGGTCGGAACCGGTCACGTCATGCGCTGTCTGGCCCTGGGCCAGGCTTGGAAACGGGCGGGCGGCGAGGTAATTTTTCTGCTGCCGGAAGGATTGGCCGGAATCGAAGAACGGGTCCGCGCAGAAGGGCTTTTGCTGGAGACGCTGCCTGAGGAGAGTGGATCTTCTCCCGATGGTTTTGTTCGGGCGGCGCTGCGCGCCCAACCCTCATTCGTTGTGCTCGATGGTTACAGCTTTGGCGCGACTGAACAGGCGCTGCTGAGCGCTGCTGGCGTTCGCGTTCTCACGGTCGACGACTACGGTCACGCCTCCGATTATCCTGTGCGCTGGGTTTTGAATCAGAACCCGTACGCCGCTCCGGAAATGTATCCGCGTACGGATCGCGATACCCGGCTGCTTCTGGGTGCGGAGTACGCGCTTCTGCGTGACGAGTTCCTGCCTTGGGCCGGGTGGAAGCGGACGATCCCGGAGCGCGCGCGCAACGTCCTGATCACGATTGGCGGCAGCGATCCTGAAAACCTGAGTGCGCGAATTCTGCAGAGCTTAGAGTTTTTACAGCCTGGCGGTTTGCTGAACAACTCGATTGCTCGGCACGGCGTGCCCTCAGCGGCTGAAGCCGACACCGAAAATAGCGCGTTTATCGCAGCGGTAAACCGCAGCGCCACCCAAGAGCAAGACCAAAATCGAGTTTTTCAGCAAACTGCTGGGGATATGGAAGTGGTCTTGGTCGTGGGAGGCGGCAATCCGCATTGGGATGCTCTCGAGGCGGCGTCGGAGCTTTGTCCGGTCCGGGTACGCTTGGAGCGCAGCGTTCGAGACATGCCCTCGTTAATGGCTTGGGCCGATGTGGCGATTTCCGGCGCCGGTGGGACTTCGTACGAACTTTGTTACATGGGGCTGCCGTCGTTGCTGCTGGTAGTGGCGGAGAACCAGCGGCAGAGCGCAGAGCGATTGTCGGACTTGGGAATCGCCGTGAACGCCGGTACGGCGCAGGAGTTTCGAGCTGAGTTGTTTGCCGCCCAGTTGCAAGCATTAATCGAGTCTTCAGAACGGCGCGCGGCGATGAACCGGCGTGGACGTGAATTGGTGGATGGTCTGGGCAGCGAGCGCGTGTGCGGGGCGCTTCTTGATCGGGAGTTGAAGCTTCGATTGGTGCGCGAGGGCGACCGGCAGCTGTTGTTCGAGTGGGCGGATGATCCGGCGGCGCGCGCGGCCTCGTTTCATTCGGCAACCTTCTCCTGGGAGGGGCATGTACGGTGGTTTTCCGAGCGTCTTCGGGACCCGGGTTCCGTCATCTACATTGGAGAGAACGCCGCCGGCAAACCGCTTGGGTTGGTGCGATTTCACATCAAAGGCGAGATTGCGGTGCTCTCCGTAAATGTGGCGCCCGAGGTTCGCGGTATTGGTTGGGGCAGGAGACTGATTGCGTTCGCCACTCACGCTTTAGTTCGCGCGCACTCGGTCCAGCGCATTGACGCGTTCGTCAAGTTAGGAAACGACGCCTCAGTTCGGCTGTTCGACGCGATTGGTTATCGCCGCGTGGGTATCAAGCAGGTGGCTGGACAGGAGGCGCTGCTTTTCTCGCAGGAGTGCGGCAACCGAACCCATGTCGATGAACATCGGAGTCGGTGTCGTATGTCAGAAGGTCGCGAGCCACGACGCGTTGTAGATAAGCACGTCGAGAAAATCGCCATTGCGCAACCGACCTATCTGCCCTGGCTCGGCTATTTCGATCTGCTCGATCAGGTGGATAAGTTCGTGCTGCTTGACACGGTGCAGTTTTCGAAACAGTCGTGGCAACAACGAAACCGGATTAAGACTCCGACGGGCCTGCAGTGGCTCACCGTGCCGGTTGTGTTTCGAGGACGGCTGGGACAGCGGATCGTGGACGCGGAGATACGGGAACCGGAGTTCTGGCGCGATCACTTGCGCACCATCGAGTTGAATTACCGTCGGGCTCCATTCTTTGATCTTTATTATCCGGCCTTGAGCGAATTACTGCGGGCGGGATCGTCGGGATTACGTCTGGCAGAGCTGACGATTACGCTATTTCGCTGGCTATCGGAGGTGCTGGGAATCAAGACGCCGATCGTCAGGTCGTCGGAGCTTGCCGCGGAGGGCAAACGCACTCAGCTGCTGGCGGAAATTTGCAGTTTGTCAGGAGCGACAACCTACGTGTCGCCGCTGGGATCTGCGGATTATCTGCTACACGAGATGCCCATTCTGACGGGCAGGGGTGTGACGGTAGTCTTCCAGCATTATGAACATCCTTTGTATCACCAGCTTTTCCCCCCTTTCCAGGCGCATGCCAGCGTGCTCGATCTGCTCTTTAACGAGGGCGGGAAATCGCTGGCAACAATTCGCAGCGGACGGCGACCGCCGTTCACTCCATCGGAAGTAGAGCTGCAGCAGAACTCAGCCCACGGTTCCAGTTCCCCCCCGGACGGGTCTACCGTTCCACTGTGATCAGCCAGTCAGAATTTATACCGCTGCGGTTTCCGAACGTGGTCTCGCTTTTTTCGAAGCTGAGCTGGGAAAAGGCAGCGAAGTATGCAGGCACGTCCTCGGCTGCGAGGAAGTGCTGCGTGCTGTGAAGCTCGTTGGTTTCACTGATGCTCAGTTGAAATGTATTGTGGTCGAGCGCTGTCCCCTTGCCAAAGCGGTAGTCGTCGGTTGTCCTCAGAACCAGGAACGCCTTGCCTCCGGGCACAAGAATTCTGCGTACTTCCGCAATGGCTTGTCTCATTTCCTTCCCAGTTCCGTAACAAAAAACTCCGAAACTTAAGACGACGGTAAAACTGCTATCCGTAAACGGCAGAGCCAGCATCGAAGCTTGCGACAGGCTGGCCTGCAAACCGACAGTCCGCACCCGTTCGCGAGCGTGCTGCAGGCCGACCAGGGAAATATCGATGCCAAACGTCCGGAACCCCAGCTCGGCAGCCAACTTGGTGTGGCGGCCAGCTCCCAAGCCAATATCGAGAAACCGCGCCGGAGGGTGCTTCTGCAATAGTTCACGATTGGTCATCAGAAAACGAACGACATGATCGTTGGGATACACGGGGCGGAAGCGCGGCTGCCGGTGGAGCGCGTCCCAGTGTGAGGAAGAATCGGACATGGCAACATGATAAACGACGCAATCTCCGACGAACCCGCACTGTTGCGGGTGCTGATGATCGCCGTTATCATCCAAGTGAGTTGAGAAAACCGGTGTTGAAAAACCGGCGTTAAAAAAAAATCAGGGAGTAAATTCTGTTCGAAGCAAAGTCTCCGCCGTCGCTCAAACTCGCGCACCGCGAAGTTGGAAACGGGTGTCCCGTTTACATCGTGGCCGAGCTTTCCGCCAATCACAATCAGAATTTTGATCAAGCCGTCCGCATTATTCACGCCGCCAAAGATGCCGGAGCGGACGCGGTCAAACTCCAGACCTACACGGCCGATACGATCACGCTGCGCAGCGATCGAGAATGTTTTCGAATTGCCGGCGGCACGCTGTGGGACGGGCGCATTCTTCACGACCTCTACCAGGAGGCATTTACGCCGTGGGATTGGCAGCCCAAGCTGAAACAGCTCGCGGAGGAACTGGGAATGCAGTTGTTTTCGAGCGCGTTCGACGACAGCGCCGTCGACTTTCTCGAACAGATGAATGTTCCCGCCCACAAGGTAGCGTCGTTTGAACTGGTGGACATTGGCTTGATCCAGAAGATGGCTCGCACCGGGAAGCCGCTGATTATGTCGACGGGGATGGCCAGCGAGGCGGAAATTTCGGAAGCAATCGAAGCGGCGCGTGGAGCGGGCGCGACTCAAATTGCGCTGTTGAAGTGCACGAGCGCGTACCCGGCGCCGCCCGAGGAAGCGAACCTGCGCACGATTCCGGAACTGGCCCGCCGTTTTAATTGTCCGGTCGGACTTTCCGATCACACGATGGGGATTGCGGTTCCAGTGCTTGCCGTGGCGCTGGGGGCATGCATCCTTGAGAAGCATCTTTGTCTGTGCCGCGCCGATGGCGGGCCCGACGGGGCCTTCTCACTTGAGCCCCAGGAATTCAAGGCGATGGTGGAGGCCGTGCGCACGGCCGAGAAAGCTCTGGGCGTGGTGCAATTCGATTCCGGACCGCGCGAAGCCAACAGCCGTAAGTTCCGGCGCTCGCTGTTTGTGGTGGAAGACATAAAGAAGGGCGAGCTCTTTACAAAACAGAACGTGCGCTCGATTCGTCCCGCCGACGGATTGCATCCGCGGCACTTCGCCGAAGTTCTCGGAAAGCGCGCAGCCTGCGATGTGGAGCGGGGAACGCCGCTGAGTTGGGCGCTGGTGTGCTGATCCGCGCCTGGTCATTGTCATTGCCCCGACAAGACCGACTCCAGACGCTGCGGACTGATTGAAGTATGAAGGCTGCGGCGCGTTTCTTCGGTGATCTGAAATTGTTCTAACAGCTGCGGAATCTCGCGAATTCGCTGGGGAGAATCGAGCGGATAACCGGCAGAGTATTTTGCATACTGCTTGCCATAGTCATACCAGGAAGCGTCAAACCAACTGCACAGAAAGCATGGCACTCGGTTGAACGTACTCTCCACCGCCACACTCGATTCGACCGTAAGGCTGCACCAGGCGCGCGCGAAAAGGTCGGCGGTTATTGGTCCGTCGCGTATTTCGACGAGGCTGCGCTGCTCCGCGGACAGTACTTTATCGATGAGCGCTGTTCTCATTCGTCGACTTTCAAAAGGATGCAGCTTGACGATGACCTTGCGATTCACTTGGCGGGCGAGCAAGCACAACTCCGGCAGCAGTTCCGCATAGAGGGTTGCGGTGCGGCTGGAGGACAGTTCGTAAGGTTCGGAATAATAAACAATCCAGTCTCGGTGGGTTCGATCGGAAGGTGGCCCGGCGCTTTGCGTTTCCGCAGGGCCGCCAACGACGACCTTATCGGCGGACAGGCCGCACCATGCAACGGCGTAATCCTGTGCCATGTCGCCCTGCACCAGATAGGTATCGGAAACGGTTGGGCGGATTCCGAACGCCATGGTAAGGGCGCCATGATCGCAACAGACGGCGGGCAGCTTTCTCGAGCTGGCCAGCAGGATCGGCAGTCGCGTGTAGGGGTTGTTTTCGTCGGCCGAGAGCACGGCCGTAATGGGCTCACGCGCGAAAACCTCACGCCAGACATCGCGGACGCGCAACCCGCTCTGCAGGAATTTAGCAAAGCCTTCGAACACGCGAAGGTCTCTGGCCGCCCGGAGCACACGGTTCGTTTCAAACAGGCCATTCTGCAAGTTGTGCCAGCGTGACATCAGTTGGGTGTATTCCTTGTCGATTGACGGCGAGCGGCGTGGAGCGTAGGAGGCGAGCGAGCGCAGTTCCATGTTGCCGGGAAGTTTTTGCAGACGGCCGTTGCGGCGGGTGACGACGAGCAGAAAACGGCGGTGCGGCAGCATCTGCGCGTAGGCGACCTGAGTCCGAGAGACATTTCCGTATGCGGACGGGAGCAGGATGGCGGGGGCTGAAGATGGCTTGGGCTGGCGGACGAAGTGGCGGCGAAGACGGTAGTCCGCGTCCCACTTGTCGAAGGCTATTTCCGTGAGCTGCTCTGGGCGCAATGCCAATGCGGCTTTTAACCAGCGCCGGGCGTGCTTTCGCAAGCCTATCGGACGGTCGGGTGAAAATGTCTTGATCTCGCGCTGCTGCATTTCACCGGGGGTTACCTTGTTGGTTAATAGGAGGGCGAGCGCGGCCAAAGTGAAGTGCGGCCGGGTTGCGAAAATTTCGGCATGATCGGGGATTTGATCAGCGAGGGCCGCCGATAATATCAGCTGGTCGAGTTGCCGATAAGGAAACGGGGAAAACGCGTCCCACCAGTCCACCGATTCCGAATCCACCACTTGATTCAATCCCAGGGCCATGACCTCGCGCATTCGGCATCGATGTTGCTCGTGATCCAGCAAGTCATAGATACTGACCACGCGAAATCCCAGGCGTTGGCTTTGCTGCGCGTAAGCATGGCGTCCGGACCAGCCCAGATCGATGGCCATATCCCATCGGGTCGCGGACCACGCTCCGACCTCGACAGAATCGTCTGGATGCAGCAGCAGAATTTTCATGAAGAAATAGATTTGCGGAACGCCTGGCAGGAAAAATCTTAGCAGTCGCACGCCAGCCTGAGAAGCACGATACGTTATGATAACGATTGCTGAAACTCGAAACAGTCCCTCTTGCCATTGTGAATCGCAGCGTGACTCGCGGCGTCCATCGCAGTACTATCGCGCCTTCTGATGTCACCGACGCCTTGACGTCGATCGGCATCCGGCACGGAAGCATCGTTCTGGTGCATGCGGATGCGATTGTGGCGGCACAGTTTCCCGCGATGCCGAATGAGCAGCGGCTGGATCTTCTGATTGGAGCCATAGAGGCCGCAATCGGCA
>JBEKED010000161.1:0-9003 GCA_050014035.1 Terriglobales bacterium | reverse complement strand
TCGGAGAGTGATTTACGGCTTGGCTGCTCGCAAACGCTCTTCTAGCGCATTTATTTCTACGTTTAATCCTTCGGGCAGATGGCTGCCGAAGGTTGCGAAATGCTCCTTGATCAGCGGCACCTCCGCCAGCCAACCTTTGACATCGACGTTGAGCAGTTCTTCCATTTGAGCGCGCGTGATGTTGAGCCCCGTGGTGTCAAGATCGGATACGTCGGGAACTCGTCCGATGGGGGTGTCTTTGGCATGGGCCTGCACTTTACCGTCGCAGCGCTCGAAGATCCACTTCAACACGCGGCTGTTTTCACCATAACCCGGCCATAGGAATTTTCCCTTCTCATTTTCATTCTGGCGAAACCAGTTGACGTAGAAAATCTTTGGCAGCTTCGATGGATTTGCGAGCGCTCCTATCTTGAGCCAGTGGGCAAAGTAGTCGCCCATGTGATAGCCGCAGAAGGCGAGCATGGCCATGGGATCGCGGCGCAGCTGTCCGACTTTTCCCGTGATCGCGGCCGTGGTCTCGCTGCTGATGGTTGCGCCGAGGAAAGTGCCATGCTGCCAGTTGAAGGCTTCCGTGACGAGCGGAACAATTCCGGCGCGCCTGCCGCCGAACAGGATGGCATCGATTGGCACACCCTGCGGGTCTTCCCACTCGGGAGCGATTACAGGGCACTGACTCAAGGCAGCGGTAAAGCGCGCGTTCGGGTGCGCTGCTTTCCAGCCTGACTCTGGAGTCCAGGGGCGGCGCAGCCAGTCGACTAAATTGGCCGGTTTCTGTTCGGTCATTCCCTCCCACCACACGTCGCCGTCGAGGGTCATGGCGCAATTGGTGAAAATGGAATTTCTGGTTATGCTGAGCATGGCGTTGGCGTTGGTCTTCATGCTGGTGCCGGGGGCCACACCAAAGAAGCCGTACTCCGGATTGATGGCGTAGAGGCGGCCGTCGGCGCCGAATTTCATCCACGCGATGTCATCCCCAACCGACTCTACCTTCCAGCCGGGAATTGTCGGGATCAGCATCGACAAGTTGGTCTTGCCGCAGGCCGAAGGAAACGCGCCCGTCATGTACTTCACCTGACCCGACGGGCTGATCAGCTTGAGAATCAACATGTGCTCGGCCATCCAACCTTCGTCGCGCGCCTGTACCGACGCGATGCGCAGGGCGTGACACTTCTTCGCCAGCAAGGCATTGCCGCCGTAGCCCGAGCCATACGACCACACCTCGCGCGTTTCGGGAAAATGGCAGATGTACTTGTTCTCCGCGTTGCAGCGCCACGTTTTGTCGGGCTGACCGGGGGCAAGTGGGACTCCGACTGAGTGCAGTCCACGTACAAAATCGCCATTCTCGCCGAGACTTTCCAGCACACGGCTGCCGACTCGGGACATGATGTGCATGATGGCGACAACGTAGGCGGAGTCGGTGATCTCCACTCCAATCCGCGAAATTGGCGAACCGATCGGACCCAGGCTGTAGGGGACGACATACATGGTGCGGCCTTCCATCGATCCCGTGAACAATGCGGCGAGCGTCTTTTTCATCTGCGCCGGATCTTCCCAGTTGTTGGTGGGGCCAGCATCTTCTTTGGTTCGGGAGCAAATAAAGGTCTGGTCCTCGACGCGGGCGACATCGGCCGGGTCGGAGCGAACAAGAACGCTGTTCGGGCGCTTCGCGGGGTCCAATGGGATGGCGGTTCCGGTGAGGACGAGCAACCGCATGATGTCCCGGTATTCCTCGGGCGAACCATCGCACCAGTGCACCCGATCAGGTTTGCACATCTGGGCTGCTTCTTGAACCCAGCGTTCCAGCTTGGCATTTCTATGGTTGTGGGCGGTGGTCTCAACCTCGATGGTGGTGCTGGCCATAGTAAATTCTCTCCGTAGAACAAAGCGCGGATTGCTTATTGGTCGCGATGAATGCGTGCAGGGAAGTGTCGCCCGTGAGCTAACCGTAGGCTGCGAGTCCAATCGCCGCCGCAAACCAGGCTGGTATGTCCCTCGCCGGATTGAGCTGGCTTGCGCTGTCCGGCAAACACAATCTGGTATTTTCTCGCACTTGGCGGGATTATTCCAGCGAAGGATGCCGGCGGTAGTGGCGCAATTTGCCAAAACGTCCACCACAAAGGGCACGAAGGTCCACGAAGGAAAGCCGGAGAACTAAAGAACTTCGTGGCACTTTGTGTCCTTCGTGGTTGCCGAAAAACTTGGTTTCCAGCGGCAGTCGCGACCTCAGCGGCTAAAGCCGCAATCAGAACAAGGCCGTTGATCGCAGCGCTTAAGCGCTGCGCCACCCAAAAACAAAATCAAGGGCAAGAGGTACCTGGACGGTTCCGTGGAATCCCACCCCTTCGTCTCCGCGACGGTTCCTTGGAACCCCATCCCTTCGGCTCCGCTCAGGGCAGGCTCTTGCGGAAAAGACGCGCAAGGATGGGGCACCCACGGTCTCAGATAAGCGCAAAAGCTGAGTTTTTCAGCAAACTGTGCAGTCTGCCTGTTTGCCAGGTCGCAAAGTCTTTCCTATTAATTCATCTTTCCTTAACATTTCCGTCATAGTGGGGAAATATGTTCGGGCTACTGTTCTCCGCAGTTTCTCGCCACGCATCAGGCCAGTGGGGCCCTGCGCCCGGCAATTCCAGGAAACGGAGAACTCAGCATGTCTGCACTGCAGCAAGCCTTTGCCAACTTCAGGCGGGTGATGGCGTCATTACTGGCCATCGCTATTACCGTGGGACCGACTGTTACTCCTGCGTTCGCTTCTTCCGTCAAACCGGAAACAAAACCAGCAGGAAGGGGCCATGCCACCGCGACGCCGATTCAGTACCTAGTGGTAATCTTCAACGAGAACGTTTCTTTCGATCACTACTTCGGAACTTACCCCAACGCGCAAAATCCACGGTTTGAAAATCCGTTCAAAGCCAAAGCCAACACGCCAACCGTCAACGGACTGTCGGGAGCTCTTCTCACCAACAACCCCAATCTGAATCCCTTGAACGGAACCGGCGCCACCAATCCCTTCCGCCTCGATGTCGAGCAGGCCAACACTGCCGACCAGAATCATGACTATCAGCCCGAGCAACAGGCGTCCGACTCCGGCTTGCTGGATCTGTTCCCGCTCTACACCGGCACTGCGGGACCGCCGCCAGCAGGTGGTGGAATCGTCAATACGAACGGGTTGGTCATGGGCTATTACGACGGAAATACCGTAACCGCGCTGTGGAACTATGCTCAGAATTTTGCCATGAGCGATAACTCCCACGGAACAACTTTCGGTCCCTCGACGGTCGGGTTGATGAACCTGATGTCAGGGCAAACCAATGGAGTGGTGGCCTATCTGAACGGAACCGGTAGTTTTGTGCCGGACGGAAACGGCGGATACACGAACATCGACGATCCCGATCCGATCGGCGACGTTTGCTCCAGCCCGACCCGCAACCAGGCGCAGATGGGCGGCCTAACCATCGGCGACCTGCTGAACAACGCCGGCGTGACTTGGGGCGCGTTCATGGGCGGGTTCAACCTCTCGATCCAGAATCAGAATGGAACCACCGGTTGTGCCCGCAGCACAAAATCGAATATCACGGGAGAAACGGAAGAGGATTACATCCCTCATCACTCGCTCACCTCGTATTGGCCGTCAATCGCCAACCTGACCCACGCGCGGCCTTGCGGCGAGGCTTTTGGAACCGCCGGTTGCGCCAACCACAACTACGACGAGCAGGATTTCTATACCGCCGTTCTCACTGGTCAACAGCCAGCCGTGAGCTTCATCAAGGCGCAGGGTTTTCAGGATGCGCATCCTGGCTACTCAGACCCGATCGACGAACAGGAGAACGTGGTCAACATCATCAACTTCCTGGAAAACCCAGCCAACAATCCCAACTGGAACAGCACCGCCGTCGTTATCATGTATGACGACTCCGACGGATGGTACGACCATGAAATGGGACCGATCGTCAACACCTCGCAAGGTCCGCAGGATGGTCTGACCGCTCTCGGCTTCTGCGGCACCGCCGCTCCCCAACTGTCTGGCATCTCCGGTCCGAATGCGCTGGGACGTTGCGGCTACGGCCCGAGACTGCCGATGCTGGTCATTTCACCGTACGCAAAAGAAAACTTCGTGGATCACACTGTGACGGACCAGACCTCGGTAATCCACTTCATTGAAGACAACTGGCTGGGCGGACAACGTATTGGCGGCGGTTCTTTCGATGCCATTGCGAACTCCATCGTCCAGGATTTCGACTTCGCGAAGATGAGAACAAAAGGGACGCTGTGCTTGAACCCAATCACTGGAGAAGAGCAAAAAGCATCACTCTGTGGTCTGTAACAAAGAAGGCTATCTTCGATTAGCCGGGGCGGGCATGCGAAAATGGTATCGCATGCCCGTTCTTGTTTTCGCAGTGTGCGACGGATTTCCAGTAGAGACGCGGCTTGCCGCGTCGCCCGCTGCGTACATTGAGAACTGGTCTCATAAATAATTCTCCGGGTCGGGCCCTCAGGGGCTAAAGCCCGTGTTGTTATCGGTCCTGAACGGCACGGCTGAAGCCGTGCCCTACCCAAAACCGTTTATGAGACCAGTTCTAGTATCTTTATTCAAAAAGAGGAGAGCCCAGCTTTGGCAATTACGCGACGATCATTCCTGGAGAAGAGCGGAATAGCGACCATGGCGCTGGCCCTGCGGGGAGGCACTTCCTATGCGATGTCTCACCCGGCGCCTTCCAAGGTTCGTATTCAGCTCATGGCAAGTTCCTTAGCGCAGTTCGTCGATCCGTTGCCGTTGCCGGAGATCATCCAGCCCAGCGGCCATCGTCCCAGCACGGATAGTCCCAATTCCAATGTCCAACTCCCTTACTACCGCGTGGAGATGAAGCAGTTCGAGGCCCAACTTCATCGCGACTTGAAACCAACTCGCCTTTGGGGATACGCATCCAGTATGCCCGGACCGAGTTTTGAAACGCGCAGTGGTCAAGGTGTGCTGGTGGAATGGGTCAATGCACTCCCGCAGACCCATATCCTGCCCATCGACCACACCATCCACGGCGCTGAGTCGGACAAGCCCGAGGTGCGCGCAGTGGTGCACCTGCATGGCGCAAAAGCGCCGCCCGAAAGCGATGGCTATCCCGAGAACTGGTTCGTGCCCGGCAAGTCGGCAATCTGCCATTACCCCAATCGCCAGGACGCAACCATGCTGTGGTACCACGACCACGCCCTGGGCATTAACCGGCTGAATGTCTTTGCTGGGCTGTTCGGCGCATTTATTGTGCGCGATGAATTTGAAGATTCCCTGAATTTGCCGCGCGGCAAATACGAAGTTCCACTGGTTATCTGCGACCGTATCCTTGATCTCGAAGCGCAGCTGAACTACCCCGTATCGGCGGGCGATCCAAAGTCACCGTGGGTGCCAGAAGTTTTTGGCGATGCCATTCTCGTGAACGGGAAGATCTATCCCTATCTTGAAGTCGAGCCGCGGAAGTATCGTTTCCGCGTGCTCAACGGAGCCAACGGCAGGTTCTTTCATCTGACCTTTTCTGACGCCCAGAAGCCAAACGCCCCGCTGTTGAGCGGTCTAAGCTTTCACCAGATCGGCACCGATCAAGGCCTTCTGCCAGCGCCCGTGCCCTTGAAGCTCTTGGCCATAGCGCCGGGCGAACGCGCTGACTTAATCGTTGATTTTTCGGGGAACGCCGGGAACAACATCATTCTCAAGAATGACACGCTGAATGTCATGCAACTTCGCGTGGCGGCGAAAGGCGCGCGGGACGAGAGCGCAATGCCGCAGACGTTAAGACCAGTTCCCAGGATTCCAGAATCCGCCGCGGTGAAAACTCGTGACTTGTCTCTCGTGGAGATTGACGATCTCGTCCAGCGTCCGGTGAAGATGCTATTGAACAACACCCATTGGAGCATGCCGGTAACGGAGAATCCGGTTCTCGACTCGACCGAAATCTGGAACCTCATCAACACCACCGACGACGCTCATCCCATTCATCTGCACCTCGTCAAGTTTCAGATCCTGGACCGCAGGTCGTTCAGTATCGCGGACTATTGGATGAAACATCAGGTCAGATATACCGCCCCAGTCGTGCTTCCGGAACCGGGCGAGGCGGGATGGAAAGATACGGTGCGCGCCGATCCCGGAATGGTGACCCGCATCATTGTTCGATTCGAAGGATTCACTGGAAGGTACGTCTGGCACTGCCACATCCTGGAACACGAAGACAACGAGATGATGCGGCCGTTCGATGTCGTGGCGCGGTGAGTCCGGAGTGTCGAGCAGGCTGCAAGAAGCTAGTTCCAAGCAGAAAGCGTTACCTCAGCGGCTAAAAGCCGCGCTCAAAACATGCACTTACCGCAGCGGTAAACCGCTGCGCCACCCAAAAACAAAAGCAAATGCAAAAGTCTTTGCTCGACGCTGCCGTGGAATCCCACCCCTTCGGCTTCGCTCAGGGCAGGCTCTTGCGCACAAAACGCGCAAGGATGAGGCGCGGGGGCTTCGGAGCCGACACGGTTATCTAATCAGGCAAGAACGAGTTTTTCAGCAAAGCTGTGAAGCCGTGCCCTATCCAAAACCATTTATGAGACCTTACTTGCCGCAGCTTGCTTCGGCCGCGATTGCCGCATAGTCGGGAAGTGCGCCGGACTTCTGCGAGTCAACCAGCTTGCGGAAATTCGCCAGTTCATTTTCTTTCAGCTTTTGCCATTCCTCCAGCGTCCCGTTCATCGCCGCGCAGACTCTCTGCAATGCCGTAAAGGATTCGGCCGAAGGCGCGAAATCAGCGCCATCCACGAGGCCGATCAGCGATACCAGGCTATCGTTTACGGTGATGAAGCTGCCTCCCTTGGGAGTGTCGAGAATGTAGACGGACTTGCCTTCGAGCGCTGCCGCTTTCGAATCGAGTTGCGTGGCTGCAGTTGCAACTGGATCGGCCGCCGGTAGCTTGGTGAACTCCGCCAGCCGCGAACGCAGATCCTTCACCTGCTGATATGCGGCAAAGTTGCGCCCCAGCGTAGCCGAAATCCTCAGTTCCAGGTCGAGTGAGCTCTCCAATTCGTAGCGCGCGTAACTCACTCGTGGGTCCATCTTCACTTCCAGCGGCTGGCGGAAAGTCTGGCCGTCTACAGCGAGTTGCACTTCGTAAGTTTCCGGCAAAACCATCGGGCCTAGCGGGGGAAGCGGCGTCTCGCCCACGATTGCGCCCATGGGATAGTTATAAGGAGTCTGCACATGCACCGCCTGAGGATCGGCGTAACGCAGGTCCCAGACAAACCGATGCATGCCCGGCCCTTTCGCAAGCGGCTCGGGATGCGCAATCCAATATTCGGCGATCTGCAAGGGCTGCTCATGCGCCTGAGGCAAAGGCGCGCTGGAAAATGCGCGAATCAGTTTTCCTTCCGCATCGTAAATTTCGAGCTGAATATCGGAAGCCGTTTCCGCTGGCAAAAAGTAATCAAGAATCGCGCCGTCAGGAGGATTTCTTCCCGCTGGAATTTCCGGGGGCAGCGGTGTGTCCTGATTTTCATCGCGGCGCACACGTATCGCTGGCCGCGGCGCAAACAGCACGGCCTTGGCGGAAGGCGATTGCGCGTCAATCTGGCGCAGCGGCGAAAGGTCGTCGAGAATCCAGAATGAGCGCCCGTAGGTCGCCGCGATCAGATCGTCCTGCTCGATGGCGAGATCATGCACGGCTACCATTGGCATGTTCAGACGCAAAGATTGCCAATGGCCACCGCCGTCGAAGGAGACGTACGCACCCTGTTCGGTTCCCGCATAGAGCAGATTCTTGCGCACCGGATCTTCGCGCACCACACGAACAAAATCGGTGGCGCCGATCCCGCTCGCGGTTTCCTGCCAGGTGCGACCGAAATCATGAGTCTGAAAAATGTGCGGACGCAGGTCATCGATCGAATTGCGATTGACGGCGACATAAGCGGTACCGGCGTCGAAGTGCGACGGCTCGATGAGCGGCACGGCGCTCCACTCGGAAACCGCGGGCGGCGTAACATTCTGCCACGTGGCGCCGCCGTCGCGCGTCAACTGCACTGCGCCGTCATCGCTGCCCGCCCAGATCACGCCCTCTTTTACCGGCGACGGAGCAATCGTCATCAATGAGCCGCGCGGCTTTTTCGGGTCCTTCTCTTCCGCCGGAGTTCGCGTCAGATCGGGGCTGATAGCTTCCCAACTCGTACCGCCATTTACGGTCTTCAGCACAAACTGCGTCCCCAGATAAAGAACATGCGGATCCTGGGGCGAGAAGGCCATGGGAATATTCCAGTTGAAACGGTATTTTGTGCCGAACGGGATTGGCCCCGGAGAAATGTCGCGCACCTGCCCCGTCTTTTTCGACATTCTCACCACGCTGCCCACAGGGCCAGCGTTATAAACCACGTCGGGATCGAGCGGGTCGGGAATGGTGTAGCCGCTTTCGCCCGGCCCTACGGGAAACCAGTCGCGCTCGGTGATTTGTCCATCATTGCCGCGACTCGAAGTGGCCGCGGTGCCGCTGTCTTGCTGCGATCCATACACCCAATAAGGAAACCTGTGGTCGGTGGCCACGCGATAGAACTGACCCGTGGGCTGGTTGTACCATGTGCTCCAGGATTCTCCACCATTCAGGCTGATGGTCGCGCCCTGGTCCACTCCCAGCATGATTCGTCGCGAGTTCGTCGGGTCGATCCACACGGTGTGGTAATCGTCGCCGCCGGGCGCGCCCTTAAGAACAGTGAACGTCTTCCCGCCATCGGTTGAGCGATAGAGCGACTGCCGGGGAACGTAGACCACATCCGCATTTCCGGGATCAACGAAGATCTCGCTCATATACCAGAAGCCGAGGATGCGATCGTCCGTGGTAGCGCGTTGCCAATTGGCTCCGCCGTCGTCGGAGCGATACAGTCCATTGTCCTTATCCTTCGCTTCGATGAGCGCATAAACCCGCTCGCCATGCGTCCCGGGAGCGACCGCGACGCCGATGCGTCCCCAATCCTTGGGTGGCAGGCCGGTGCCGGCGATTG
>JBEKED010000160.1:0-9193 GCA_050014035.1 Terriglobales bacterium | reverse complement strand
CGAAGCCGACACCGGCGAAGATTGCGATCACTACCGCGACAGCTAAGAAAGGTGACATTGGGGTTTACCTTGACTCGATCGGCACGGTTACTCCGGTCTATACCGACTCGATTACGGCAGAGGTGACGGGCCTGGTCGTGGCCGTGCACTTTAAAGAAGGTCAACTGGTAAGTAAGGGCGATCCGCTGATTGATATCGATGCGCGGCCCTATCGCGCGAATCTTTTGCAGGCGCAAGGCGCGCTCGAGCGCGACCAGAACGTGCTGGCAGAAGCGCGGATGGACCTGAAGCGCTATCAAGACGCATGGGCGCAAAATGCGATCGCGAAGCAGCAGATGGAGGACCAGGAAAAAATTGTCCTGCAGGACGAAGGCACAGTAAAGAACGACGAGGGGACGGTGCAATATGACCAGGTGCAGGTCGATTTCTGCCATATCACGGCGCCGATCTCCGGCCGCGTGGGACTGCGGCTGGTCGACCCGGGGAACGTCGTGCAGACGGCGGGAACCGTGAGTCTGGCGGTGATCACGCAGTTGACTCCAATCACCGTTATTTTCACAATTCCGGAAGACAATCTCGGCGCGGTTGTGGCGCGGCTCAATAAGAAAGCTAAGCTCACGGACGATGCTTATGATCGTTCGGCGCAGAAGAAAATCGCCAGCGGAACACTGCTGACGATCGACAACCAGATCGACACTACGACCGGGACGGTCAAGGGACGAGCCGTCTTTGAGAACAAGAATGATGCACTCTTCCCCAACCAGTTTGTGAATACTCGGTTGCTCGTGAATACGCTGCAGGGAGTGACTTTGATTCCCGCATCCGCGATTCAGCAAAACGGGCAGGCATCGTTCGTGTATGTGATTCAGAACGATAAGGCCGAGATGCGCACCGTAAAGCCAGGAGTCACCGACGGCGGCATGACGCAGGTTGACGGCATCAATCCAGGAGATGTTGTCGCCAACAGCAGCTTCGATAAGTTGCAGAACAACACGGCGGTCGTGGTTTCAAATCCGAGCGCGAGTCCGAGTTCGAGTCCGAGTTCGAATTCGAGTTCGGGCAAGCCCGCCCCAGCCAGCAACGGGAGCAGCGTTCCGTGAGTCCCTCTCGCCCGTTTATTTTGCGGCCGGTCGCCACTTCTTTGCTGATGGCGGCGATTCTGCTGGTCGGGATTGTTGGCTATTTCCAACTGCCGGTCTCGGCTTTACCGGAAGTTGATTATCCGACGATTCAGGTACTCACGTTTTATCCCGGAGCGAGCCCAACCGTGATGGCGACCACGGTTACGGCGCCACTGGAGCGGCAATTCGGCGAGCTCCAAGGATTGAGTCAGATGACTTCTACCAGTTCCGGTGGAACCTCCGTCATCGTGCTGCAGTTCACCCTCTCTTTGAATATTGATGTAGCGGAAGAAGAGGTGCAGTCGGCCATTAACGCTGCGCAGAGTCTGTTGCCATCAATTTTGCCGGCGCCGCCGGTCTACAGTAAGACGAATCCCGCCGATGCTCCCGTGCTTACGCTGGCGATCACGTCAAATTCGATACCGCTGTCTCAGGTTGAGGACTTGGTCGACACGCGCCTTGCGCCCAAGATTTCGCAGCTCAGCGGGGTCGGCCTGGTTACGATCAGCGGTGGCCAAAAGCCCGCCGTCCGCATTCAGGCTAATCCTACGGCACTGTCCTCGTACGGCATCAACCTGGAAGATCTTCGGACAGCGCTGACCAGCGCCAGTGTGAACGCCGCGAAAGGCAACTTCGACGGGCCGCGCCAGGATTACCAGATCGACGCCAACGATCAACTGATCACCAGCGTCGACTATGGGAAAGTCGTGGTTGCCTACCGTAACGGAGCGCCGGTGATGCTGACCGATGTAGCGCGGATTGTGAACGGCGTCGAGAACAATAATCAGGCGGCGTGGATGAATCAGACCCCAGCGGTCATCCTCAACGTGCAACGCCAGCCGGGGGCTAACACGATCGCCGTGGTCAAGAGCATCAAGCAACTGATGCCGCAGCTTCAGGCTAATCTTCCCGTTGGCATACAGCTAACCACGCTTACCGATCTTACGACCTCCATTGAAGCATCGGTTGCCGACGTTGAGTTCGAATTGATGTTGACGGTCGGACTTGTGGTGCTCGTCATCTTCCTTTTCCTGCGCAGTCTCTACGCGACCATTATTCCGAGCGTGGCTGTGCCGCTTTCACTGATCGGCACTTTCGCGGCCATGTACCTGCTCGGTTACAGCCTGGATAACCTATCGCTGATGGCGCTAACCATCTCTACCGGTTTCGTAGTGGATGATGCCATCGTGATGATCGAGAACATCTCGCGCTACATCGAAGAAGGCGATCCGCCGATGGAGGCGGCGCTCAAGGGAGCAGAACAAATTGGTTTCACCATTCTCTCGCTGACCGTATCGCTCATCGCTGTGCTGATTCCGCTTTTATTTATGGGCGACGTGGTGGGGCGTCTGTTTCGCGAGTTTGCCGTCACCCTGGCTGTCACCATCATTGTTTCGGCGGTGGTCTCGCTTACGCTGACCCCGATGATGAGCGCGCGAATTTTGCGGCACAACCCAAAGGAGAAGCAGGGGCGCGTTTATCAATTCACCGAGCGTGCGTTCGAGGGGATGATCGCGTTCTATGGCCGCACGCTGAAGGTTGTTCTTCGTCACCAAACCATTACTCTGTTGGTCGCTTTGACCACGCTGGTGCTCACCGTTTTTCTTTACATCATCATCCCCAAAGGATTTTTTCCGGTGCAGGATACGGGCGTGATTCAGGGGATATCACAAGCGCCGCCGACGATTGGCTCCAAGGCGATGGCCGAAAAGCAGCAGGAGCTTACCAAGGCAGTTCTGGATGACCCGGCGGTGGAAAGTGTTTCGTCGTTTATTGGCGCCGACGGAACGAATACCACCACCAATAGCGGCAGAATGTCGATCAACTTGAAGCCGCTCGACCAGCGCAAGATCAGCGCGTCAAACCTGATTCGCAGGCTCACTTCGCGCGTGAACCAAGTGCAGGGGATCGCGCTGTTTATGGAGCCGGTGCAAAACATCACGGTGGATGACCGGGTGAGCCGCACGCAATACCAGTACACGCTCGAAGATCCCAACGCGGATGAACTGAACGATTGGACGAATCGTTTTGTCGAGCGGCTGAAACAGTTGCCGGAGTTGGAAGACGTGGCCACCGATCAACAGCCGGGCGGATCGGCGGTTTCGCTGGTGATCGACCGGGTCACCGCGTCGCGATTGGGGATTGCGCCGACGACCATCGATAACACTCTCTATGACGCTTTTGGCCAGCGGCAGATCAGCACCATGTATACGCAGGTGAATCAATACCACGTGGTGCTGGAAACGGAACCGCAATTTCAGAAGGATCCGAACAATCTGAATAAGCTCTACATCCAGGCCAATGCTTCTGCGGGTGCAAGTGGCGCGGGCGCGGCTTCGTCGTTCGCTTCCTCGGGATCATCTTCGGCAGGATCGAATGCGCCGACCGGTTCGGCGTTGTACACTCCGGCGGCGAATACCTTGACTCCACCCGCGAATGCGCTTACCCCGATTGCCTCGTCGACGCCGAGCACGGGAGCAAACTCAGCCGGCGCCACGAGTTCGTCTACGAGCAATGCGGTGCCGTTGAACGCTTTTTCGCATTTCGAAAACACAACCGAGGCGCTCTCCATCAGCCACCAGGGGCAGTTTCCGGCCATCACGGTGTCGTTCAATCTGGCGCCGAATGCCGCGCTGGGCGAGGCGATTACGGCTGTCGACAAAGTGCAGAAAGACATGCACATGCCGGCCAGCGTGCAGGCCGGTTTTCAAGGCACTGCCGAATCATTCACTGCTTCGCTGGCTAATGAACCATTGCTGATTCTGGCCGCGCTGGTCACGGTCTACATCGTGCTTGGAGTTTTGTACGAGAGCTTTATTCATCCGATTACGATTCTGTCCACGCTCCCGTCCGCGGGCGTGGGCGCTTTTCTGGCGCTGCTCATCTTTCGTCAGGATTTGAGCGTGGTGGCGATCATCGGGATTGTGCTGCTGATCGGCATCGTGAAAAAGAACGGCATCATGATGGTCGACTTTGCGCTGGAAGGCGAGCGGAAGCATGGGAAGAACGCGACCGACGCAATTTACGAAGCCTGTCTGCTGCGCTTCCGTCCCATCATGATGACCACTATGGCCGCGCTGCTGGCTGGCCTTCCGTTGGCGCTGGGAACGGGGTTCGGTTCCGAATTACGACGGCCGCTGGGCATCTCCATGGTGGGCGGATTGCTGCTGAGCCAGGTGCTCACGCTGTATACGACGCCGGTCATCTACGTTTTCTTTGACAATCTGGCGCACCGGTTTACGAAACAGTCCAATCGTGCCGAGACCGAAGGCGGAGAACTGGCAGGGCCGGCATGAACATTTCCGAACCCTTCATCACCCGCCCGGTGGCAACCACGCTGCTTACGGTAGCGATTGCTCTTGCGGGGGCGATTGCGTTTGAAGTGCTGCCCGTAGCGCCGTTGCCGGAGGTCGACTTCCCGACGATATCGATCAGCGCGGGTTTGCCGGGAGCGAGCGCCGACATTATGGCGTCGTCCGTGGCTACTCCGCTGGAGCGGCAACTCGGCCATATTGCGGGCGTGACGGAAATGACTTCCGCGAGTTCGCTGGGCAGCACGTCGATCACGATTCAGTTCGACCTCAGCCGCGACATCGACGGAGCGGCGCGCGACGTGGAGGCTGCTATCAACGCGGCGCGAACTTATCTGCCCAGTAATCTCCCCGGCAATCCGACTTATCGCAAGGTGAATCCTGCCGATTCGCCGATTATGATTCTCGGCCTCACATCCGACAAATTCGGTCCCGACAAGATGTATGACGAAGCTTCAACCGTGCTGGAACAGAAGCTGTCACAGATCCAGGGCGTGGGTCAGGTGGTGGTTGGAGGCGGCGCTTTACCGTCGGTGCGGGTGGACGCAAATCCCACACAACTGGCTAACTACGGGCTTACGCTCAGCGATTTGCAATCGGTGCTGAGCTTGCAAAACGCCGACTTGGCCAAGGGTCAAATCTCCGACGGCATAGTAACCGCCGACATTCTGGCCAACGACCAGATTTCGCACGCCGCCGACTACAAACCGCTCGTCGTCGGCTATCACAATGGCGCGGCCATTCGTTTATCGGATGTCGCCGAAGTTACGGACTCGGTCGCCAACATTCGGGCTGCCGGATATCTCAACGGCAAGCGCTCGGTTACGGTCATCATTTTCCGCCAGCCCGGCGCCAACATCATAAACACAGTCGACCTGGTGCGCGCGCAACTGCCGTATATCGAGGCATCGATTCCGCTCGGCATCGATACCACCATCGTTCTGGACCGGACCACTACGATTCGCGCCTCGGTCAGTGACGTGGAGAGGACGCTGATCATTTCCATCGCGCTGGTGATCGCCGTAGTGTTTGTTTTTCTGCGCAACGGGCGCGCTACGCTGATTCCCGCGGTTGCGGTGCCGGTTTCGCTGGTGGGCACGTTCGCTGTGATGTATCTGCTCGGATACACCCTGGACAACCTGTCGCTGATGGCTATGACCATTGCCACCGGATTTGTGGTCGATGACGCCATCGTGGTGATGGAAAATATCACGCGCCATTTGGAAGACGGCATGGCGCCATTCGCCGCGGCGCTGAAGGGCGCGGAGGAAATTGGCTTCACCGTCTTTACCATCAGTATTTCATTGATTGCCGTCTTTATCCCGCTGCTCATGATGGGCGGAATTGTAGGCCGTCTCTTCCGCGAGTTTGCGGTCACGCTTTCGACCGCTGTTTTCGTTTCGATGCTCATCTCGCTGACCACGACTCCGATGATGTGCGCCTACCTGTTGAAAGCCGAGCGCAAGGAAAAACATGGCCGCATCTACATGGCCAGCGAAAAGTTCTTTGACGGCATGCTCTCGTGGTATCGCACCAGCCTGCATTGGGTGCTCGAACATCCCGCGCCGACGCTGATAGTTCTGTTCATCACCATCGCGCTCAATGTGGTGCTGATCATCAAAATACCCAAGGGCTTTTTCCCGGTGGAGGACACGGGAGCGATTACCGGCAGTGTGCGCGGGCCGCAGGATTCATCGTTCCCCTCGATGAACGACTCTATTCAGCGGATTGGCGCGGTGATCAAAGCCGACCCGGCGGTGGCGAATGTGATTGCGTTTACCGGTGGCGGCGGAGCCACGAATACCGGCTCCCTGTACATTGCGCTGAAGCCGCTGGCGCAACGCAATGTAAGCGCCTCGCAGATCATCGACCGGTTGCGTCCGAAATTGAATCGTTTGCCAGTGGCTTCCGCGTTTCTGCAAGCGGCGCAAGATCTGCGCATCGGCGGACGGTCGAGTAATGCGATGTACCAGTACACGCTGCAAGCCGACAATGTTCAGGATCTCGCCACGTGGGGGCCGCGAATTTTGAGTCAGATGCAGCGCCTGCCGGGTCTGCAGGACGTGAGTTCGGATCAGCAAAATGGCGGCTTGGACGAGCTGCTGAACTATGATCGCGTTACTGCAGCCAAGCTCGGGCTCACCGTGCAATCGCTGGACTCGGCCTTATACGGCGCATTTGGCCAGTCGGAAGTGTCCATTATCTACACGCAATTGAATCAGTATTACGTGGTGCTCGAAGTGGCCCCGCAGTATTGGCAAAGCCCGGAGGGATTGAAAGACATTTATCTGCATACGGCGAGCACCAGCAACGGCAGCAACAACATTCCGCTGCTCGCGGTGGCGACGGCCCACGCTAACAACACCCCCCTGGCCGTGAACCATACCGGGCTGTTTCCTTCGGTCACCGTGTCTTTCAATCTCGCGGAAAATAAATCATTGAGCGATGCCACGTTGGCCATTGATCAGATGCAAAAGCGGCTCGGAGCGCCTTCGACGCTGCAAGGTTTTTTTGCGGGCACGCTCGAAGCCTATCAGCAATCTCTCGGCACCGAGCCGGTGCTGGTGGTGACGGCGCTGCTGGCGGTGTACATCGTTCTCGGAATTTTATATGAGAGTCTGATCCATCCGCTGACGATCATCTCCACGCTGCCGTCGGCAAGCGTGGGCGCAATGCTGGCTTTGCTGCTTTTCAAACAGGATCTGAATATCATCTCCATCATTGGCATCGTGCTGCTGATCGGAATCGTAAAGAAGAACGCCATCATGATGATTGATTTCGCGCTGGAGGCGGAACGGCAGGAGGGAAAGAATCCGCTCGACTCGATTTTTGAAGCTTGCATGCTGCGCTTCCGTCCCATCCTGATGACGACGATGGCCGCGTTACTGGGCGCTCTGCCATTGGCGCTCGGGACGGGCACGGGGTTTGAGCTGCGTCGGCCGCTGGGCATCACCATCGTGGGCGGGCTGATATTGAGTCAATTGCTCACGCTCTACACCACGCCGGTCGTCTATCTGGCATTCGACCGGCTGCGGCTGCGCGTGCAGGCAGGGCGACACGGTGCACTTGACTATGGAGCGGAACCTGCCCCCAGCGGTACGGATTGACAGCAGCCGGGCAGTCTGAAAAATCGAACGGTTCTCTGGGGATGGGAGGGTTGCCTTTGAGCGCCCCCGTTAGGTAGAAAAAACAGCCTTGATGTCTGCGAGCTCGATTACGTCACCGGCTTCGAGTTGTTTTTGGCCGCCCTCGACCACGATATCATTCACCCTGATCTTTACCTTGTTTTCGGAAGCAGCGATGAAGTAGCCATCCTCAGCCCGGTAAATCAAGGCTGCGACGCGCGGAGCGAACCAGCGCTTCAGGCGAATGCCGGCCATCTTCGATCTTCCGATGATGGTCAGTTTGCTGGTCAGAAAGTAACGCTGCTGATCAGTTCGGCCTTTGACGATCGTCAGCGTGCCAATGGTTTGATGTACGAGGGTGGTATTGACATAGACTGGCGACAGGCTTTCAGCGATGCCGACTCTCTGCACCACAACTGGGCCGGCAGAAGAAGCTGCTGCGGCTGCTTTCGCGAGCATTTCTTTGGCTTTGGCCGTGTCCAAGACCATGGTGCGATCGAGCTGTGGCGGGGCCTTGAGGATTTGCCCATCAGCGGCCATACCCAGAGTTCCATAGGGCGCGGCAACCGGGCGTACCTCGTCACGAAATTCGATCGTGTGCTTGCCGATGGTAGCGTTGTCTCCGTGCTTCAATACCGCCCTACTGATGCGTTGACCATTGACGTACGTGCCATTAAAGCTCTCCGTATCTTCGATCACATAGTGATCGCTTTCCGCGTAGATCTTGGCGTGATGTCCGGAGACGGCAGGATTGTCGATGCGAAAGACGTTGTCTGGCTGGCGGCCAATGGTGACGGTGCCGCCGGAAAGCAAGATCTCTTGTAAGACGCGGTCTTCAAATTTGAGAAACAGCTCGGCCATGGCGCGGCTCCAAATGTGTGATCTGCGAAAGCAATTGTGGTAGGAAAGAGCGAGCTTTCCCTGGCGCTACAACTCGACGATCAACTTCTATTCTGCGCCCAAAAACAGGGAAGGAAAGAGTACCAAGGTACCCGCCATTCAAGTTTGTCATCCTGAGCGAAGCGAAGGACCTGCTGTTTCACGCACCGCGAGCCAACACCACCGCACCGCGCGAGACCGACAGATTCCCGGCAGAAATCGCGTAAGTGCAGAGATTACCGGGGGAACAGTTTTTCTAAACGCTCGGCAATCTTGCGCACGGCCTGGTTCAGTTCAGAAAGGCCGGGGGTGTCGTAGTCTACGTCGAGGCTTTCGAGGTCAACGGTAACGTCCTTGATCAGTTGAGTGGTCATTTCAACACGCTGTTTTACTACCTGCTCCATCAGCTTGTAAGGATCGCCTCCTTTTCCTTGTGCATCCAGCCATTGCTGTACGGCTGCGCTGGCCTGGCGAGCTCGTTCGGTAGCGGTCCGGAAATCCATCAGAACCTTCACATTGATCATTCCGGTCTTGACTGAGTTTTGCAGGTTCTTAAGCTCTTCGTTGGAATTTTTCAGACGAGACGAAAGCTCTGGATTCTTGGTTGGACTCTCTGCCATGGTCTTATCCTCCTTTACAACAGCAAAGCTAGCTGCCGTCGATTAACCGGTCACAGCTTGGTATCCGCCGACACCGATAAATTGAACTGATCGCGCAAAAACTTGACTGCCTCGTCTCGCCCTGGAGATGCACCCTG
>JBEKED010000159.1:0-9213 GCA_050014035.1 Terriglobales bacterium | reverse complement strand
CCGAATCCCATCCTCACCACCGCCACGCTCATTGGCGCGCTTTTCTTCTGCGAAGCGTTCCGGCGCTACCGCAACGTCTATCCGCTCGCGATCGTGCACGCGATGCTCGGACTCACCATCGCCCTCACTGTGCCCGAAAGCCTGCTGCATCACATGCGCGTGGGAATTGGGTATTTGCGGTATTAGCGGAGATGCAACGCGTAAACGTTGGACGCTGCAAACAAAATGCATAGGTCCTTCGCTCCGCTCAGGATGACAAAGTTAACTTATGGCAGAAGTTGAGGGACACGACACTAGCTCACGGCCTTCCCGTGGAACTGCCGCAGCCCGACGGCCAGAAACATTAGGTCAAACGCAGCTAACACCACTACCACGGCCAGTACCGGCAGGTGTGGGAACTGCGGGACGAGGGTTCCGCGCAGGCCCTCGCTGGCGTAAACGAGAGGATTGATCAGGACAACTTTCTGCAGGATGGGAAAATGGCCCAACGCGCTCCACGGATAATAGGTACAGCCGAAAAAGATCATCGGAGTCAAAACCATGCTGAACATTAATCCGATGTGAGTTTGGCTGACGCTGCACCCAAGCGCCAGGCCTCCGCACGCTGAGAACAACGCCACCAGCAGCGTGACGCAGGCAAAGCCAATGGGAGAATGCACATTAAACTCCACTCCCGGACGCAGCAAAAGCCACGCCATTGGAATCACCGCCAGTCCCGCGACCAGGGCTTGCATGGTGCCGAAGAATACTTTCTCGATTGCCAGCCAGTGCATGTCGATCGGCGCCAGCAGGCGGTCTTCGATCTCGCGCGTAAATTGAAACTCGGCAATTAAAGGCATCGCGACCGCCCAGACTCCCGTGAATACCATGCTGATCGCCATGATGCCGGGCAACAGCAAGCTCTTGTAAGCGGCGGGCATGTAGCCGCTTGACACCATGACGCGTCCGAAAATAAACACGAACATCATGGGCTGCAGAAAAGTCTGCAACAGCATGGGAACCGCGTTGCGGCGAGCGACATGAGCATCGCGCCCCAGCAGGGCGAGAAAAGTTGTCCAGTTCAATCGCGCAAGCTCCTTCCCGTGTGATGGAGAAAAAGATTTTCCAGGCTAGGCTCGGAGATGTGCACGTCGCACAATTCGACCGCGGCGCTGGAGGCAAGATTGGCAATCTCGGAAACCAGCGAGCCTCCGCGGTCGGCGTATACGTCGGCGGAGCTGTCGCGATTCGCGTCATCATTATTGCTATGCGCGCGCACTTCTCTCACCCCTGCCAGGGCCTGCAAGCGCTGCAGCAATTCCGGTGAGTTCCGTCCAAAGCGCAAGCGCAGCAGATAGCCGCCGGGAACCGAAGCTTTCAACTCCGCGGGAGTGCCCAGGGCGATATTTTTTCCATGATCGATGATGGCCAGACGCTGGCACAAAGCGTCCGCCTCTTCCATGTTGTGCGTGGTCATCAGGATGGTCTTGCCGCTCTGGTTATATTCGCGGATGATTTCCCACAGCAGCAAGCGGGTCTGCGGATCGAGCCCGGCGCTGGGCTCGTCCAGAAAAAGCACCTGCGGGTCGTGCATCATGGCGCGCGCGATGGAGAGGCGCTGCATCATGCCGCCGGAGAATCCGCGGACCATCTGGTCGGCGCGGTCGGTGAGTTTGAAGCGATCGAGCAATTTTTCCGCGCGCTCGGAGCGCTCGCGAGAGTCGATGCCGAAATAGGCGCCGTGGAAAAGCAGAATTTCGCGAGCGGTCAGAGAAAAATCAAGGTTCGGACGCTGCTGCACCACGCCAATCAGGCGTTTGACCGCGACCTGTTCAGCCCAGACATCATGATCGCCAATCCAAGCCTGGCCGCTGGTCGGACGCACGCGCGTGGTGAGAACTCCCACGGTTGTCGACTTGCCCGCGCCGTTTGGTCCGAGGAGACCGAATATCTCTCCGGGTGCGATTTCCAGCGAGATGCCGTCGAGAGCAACGATCTCCGCTTTCGGCTGTTTTTTCGCCTTGCCGCGAGCCGCGCCGAAGCCAAAACCGCCACCGGAGGCGAGCGGAGGAGGTGAAGTATAGATTTTGCGCAAGTCGCGAGTCTTAATGCCGGCCAGCACGCGGAAATCTTATCTCCCACGAAGATTTCGAACAGGATACCAAAGGGCGCTGCTCGCCGCTTGTTTAAGCGGCATCTGTGGATACGCATAGCCTAGCGGCGGCAGGCCGAGCAGTAGCCACCGACTTCGAGGCGCGCCACCAGGATGTGAAAACGGCACTCCCCCTCCAATTGCTTTTTCAGGGCTTCAAAAGTTTTGCTGACAAATTCGGTGATTTTCCCGCAGCGAAGACAGGCCATGTGAATGTGGTCGTGACCCATCTTGCGCTCGTAGTAGTGGCGTTCGCCGTTGAGATGCATCAGGTCGAGTTCATCGATCAGTCCTTGACGTTTGAGCAGGTCGAGGGTGCGATAGACGGTGCTGCGATCGACCGAATCGTCCACGAAACGCGCTTTGCGGAGGATCTGGCTGGCATCGAGATGCTTGGTCGCAGTCTCAATCACGCTCAGAATCGCGCGGCGTGGACCGGTCATGCGGATTCCGCGCTCTGCCAGCAGCATCTGTAAACGGCCGGGGATCTCGGTTTGTGGAAGTGGCATAGAGAGTCTCCTTTTGCGAGTTGCAACCCAATTGCAACTGAAATGCGACAAAATCTTGCGGTTGCGGATTGACAGCGCACGAGATCGCACTCTAGGCTGACATTGTAGCTTGTATTGCGACTGAGTCGCAACTAAAGGTGGCATGGCTGATATTCAGCAACGTTATATTTTGCAATCTTTCTCTCCGCGCTCGAGCCTCACCCGGCATAGCTCTTTATTTCTATCTTTTGTATTTGTTCTGTTCTTCAATTTGGATTCGTGGGCTGGGGTTGGGGGAAGCGTTTCGGGCACCGTCAGGGATGCGAGCGGGGCGGTAGTTGCGAACGCCATCGTAAACGCAACCAATGTCGAAACCGCGGTCTCACATCAAGTCACGACCAACGGCCAGGGATTCTACTCTTTTCCCGCCCTCCCCATCGGACGCTACAACATTGCGATACAGAAACCCGGCTTCAACCCCTATCAGCGGACCGGAGTTAACGTGGATTCAAACAGCGCGTTGGCCGTAGACGCGGTCCTCTCCGTGGGCGGGAAGTCGGACGTGGTTACCGTGGTCGAAAACCAGGTTCAGGTGGAGACGACGAGTACGCAGGTGGGCGAGGTCATCGCCAGCACGCGCATGACAACTGTTCCCCTCAACGGCCGCAGTTTTACGGATTTGCTTTCGCTTCAGCCGGGAGTCGCGCCGACCACTTCCATCACATCGGCCACGGTGCAGGACGTGGGCGCGACCGCGCTTTCTCCTTCCGGAGACTTGAATCCCGGCACGATTTCGATCAACGGCCAGCGGGAATTTGCCAACAGTTTTCTCGTCAACGGAAGCGATGTTGAAGAAAACGTCAACATGGGAACGGCGGTTGTTCCCAACCTCGATTCCATTGATGAATTCCGGATTCTTACCAATAACTTCGACGCCGAATATGGCGAGTTTAGCGGAGGCCAGATCAATGTTGTAACCAAGTCGGGGACGAATGCCTTTCACGGAGATGTTTTCGAGTTCCTGCGCAACACCGACCTCGATGCACGCAACTACTTTTCTCCTACTCGTGCCGCATTTCAGCAAAACCAATTTGGCGGCACGTTTGGCGGGCCGATCCGAAAGAACAAGATCTTTTTCTTTGCGGATTATCAGGGAACTCGCTCGACCCAGGGCGTTGACACGGGAGAAATTCCGGTGCCGTCGCTCGAGGACCGGGCGGGCACGTTTTCCGATTCCCCGACTTTGTTCAGCAGCGGCACGAACGGCAACGGGATTCCGATTGCGTCGACCGTGAACAGTGCCTGTGTGAACGATCAATGCCTGGCGGCTGTTCTTCAGAAATCGCTGGGATATGCAGTGACCAGCACTCAGCCCTTCTACTTCACCGCATCAATGATCAACCCGGCAACCATTACTCCCACCAACCCGGAAGGAACCGCGTTTGGTTTCAACTGCACCAGCCCCACACAGTGTGTTTTTCCGAACACCCGCGCAGGTGGACTGGGGGCGGTCATCCCTCCTTCGGCCTTTTCCCTTCCCGCACAGCACTTGCTGCAGTACATTCCGCAGCCCAACGTTGGAACCAACCTCTTCTCCACCTCGGCCTACGACCTAACCCTGCGCGACGACAAGGGCGCCTACCGCCTGGATGCCAACACGCGTTGGGGGTTGATGTCGGCCTATTACTTTCTCGATGACTGGTCGCAGAACAATCCCTACCCCATCGGCCAAGGCGGGGCCAACGTTCCCGGATTTAATGCACTCAACACGGGGCGGGCGCAACTGCTCGGGCTTGGCAACACAAAAACCGTCAGTCCAACGGCCGTCAACGAATTTCGCGTCAGCTATTTGCGCGACGCGAACGACCTTGGCCAGCCTATCGGAGGAGTCGGCGTCAGTCTGGCTTCTCAGGGATTCGAGGTCGGTCAAGGAACTTCGGGAATCGTGCCACTGTCACCAACAACAGAGGGTGTAGAGAGTGTCGGTTTTAACAGCTTCACGATTGGAACCAATACCAATGAGCTAAAACAGGTGGGCAACACCTTTCAGTGGCTCGACAACTTTTCCAAGGTAGTCGGAACCCATACGATCAAGGTGGGCGGCGAGTTCCACATCGATCAGGTCAATGTTAATGCGCGCGCGCAATCGAATGGCAGCTTTCTCTTCTTTGGAAGCGAGACCGGTTCTGACTTTGCCGATTTCCTGTTAGGAGTTCCGACCCAATACAACCAGAGCCAGCTTCAGCCTTTTTACGGCAGGAACAAATATGTCGGACTCTACGGGCAGGATAGCTGGCGTGTGACGCGCAGCCTCACACTAAATTATGGTCTGCGCTGGGATCGAATCGAGCCGTGGTACGAAAAATACAACCAGATTGCGACCTTCGAGCCGGGTAGGCAATCGGTCGTCTTTCCCGGAGCTCCGGCCGGCATTCTTTACCCAACCGATCCGGGAGTGCAGCGGACGCTGGCGCCTCCGGGAAATCGCGACTTCGCTCCGCGGGTCGGAATCGCCTATTCGCCCAGCGCCACAGGCGATGGACTGTTCGCAAAAATACTGGGCGGCCCCGGTAAAAGCAGTGTAAGAGCGAGCTATGGAATGTTCTACACGGCGATCGAGGCACTTACCATCGGAGTGATGAGCGCGAATGCGCCTTATGGCACAACCTACTCAAGTCCGGCGTCGCCGCTGTTCTCCACGCCATTTATTACGGCTTCGAATGGCCAAAGTCTTCAGCAAGTTTTCCCGGCTACTCTCGCTCCGTTGAACTCCAGTGCGAGTCATCCTGACCCCAACATCAACTGGGCGCAGTTCGAACCCATTAGCGGTCTTCCAAACTACCTCGCCACCAACCGCATCCCGTATACCGAGGAATACATGCTCTCGCTGGAGCGCGGGGTCGCCACCAACACGGTGCTGAGCGTGAACTATGTGGGCACGCAGGGACATCGCCTTCTGGTGCTTCGGGAGGCCAACCCCGGCAGTCCAGCGCTGTGTCTTTACCTCAACTCCATGGGGGCGACTCCCACTTGCGGGCCGGGCGGAGAAAACTCAAACCTTGCGCTCGGTTATTCCTACGTATTGCCTTTTGGAGTGGCACTGCCTCCTGGATTTACGAGCGTCGCCGCCACGGCTCCGTGTGCAGATGGCTCGGGACGCACCTGCAATGCCGTCAACGGTACCCGTACAGGCTTGGGTCCAAAGTTTGGCAGCGATTCCGATCAGGCCACCATCGGAAACTCCAATTACAATGCCTTGCAAATCACTTTGCGCCACAGCAGTAAACGCCTGAACCTGCTGGCCGGATACACTTACAGCAAATCCGAAGACCAGTCTTCGAACCTTGGCGAAGAGGTCAATCCGATCGACCCCTCGTTGAGCAAAGCCCTATCCGCCTTCGACGTGAAGCATAATTTTGTGGTCAGCTACAGCTACAAAATTCCGTTCGAGACCGTATTCCACAGCACGACTCGCTGGACGGAAGGATGGGAACTCTCGGGGATCACGCACTTTACTTCGGGTCTGCCCGTGACGCTCATCAATTATGGCGACAATTCTCTGCTCGGTACCGAACCTAATGGTGTGAACAACTACGGTGTCGACGAACCGGACTACGCCGGCGGCCCTCTCCATCTGAATCAGAATCCGCGCAACGGACATGCGTATTTTGATACCACGCAATTCAGCGAAAACGCCTTGGGGACGCCGGGCTCGGCCAAACGGCGCTTTTTTTACGGGCCGGGGATGGACAATTACGACATGGCACTTCTCAAGAACCTGCCTCTGACTGAATCGAAGTCCCTGCAGTTCCGGCTTGAGGGTTTGAATGTCTTCAACCATGCGCAGTTCTACGGCCCCACGGCAGTCAACGGCAACATCGGGAGTGCCACATTCGGGCAGGTGGTGAGTGCAACGGCTCCCAGACTGGCTCAGTTGGCGGTTAAATTTCTTTTCTAGCATTCAAGGCCGTCATTACTTGTGCAGAGCAGGGCTGCTAAGCTGATGGCTGCGTGGATCGGAAATACGATCGGAAATACGACGTCATCATTCTCGGAGCCGGCGCGGCCGGCCTGATGTGTGCCATCGAAGCGGGCAAGCGCGGACGGCGCGTGCTCGTGCTCGAACGCGCGGATCGAATCGGAAAAAAAATATTGATCTCTGGCGGAGGCCGCTGCAACTTCACCAACCTCCACACCAGCCCGGAGAATTTTCTTTCGGCCAATCGACACTTCGCCAAATCGGCGCTCTCCCGCTATAGCGCGGTCGACTTCGTGCAGCTTGTCGAGAGGCATCGCATTCCCTATCACGAGAAAAAACTCGGCCAATTGTTTTGCGATCGAGCGGCGAGCGATATCACAGCCATGCTTGAACAGGAATGCCGCGACACCGGAGTCGAGATCCGCTGCAACACTCAGATAAAAGCAGTGCACAATGACGAACCGTTTACGCTGCGAGCCACCATGCAAGGGGAAGAGGTCCGCCTTAACGCGCTTCGCCTCGTCGTTGCCACCGGAGGTTTGTCTATCGCGAAAATCGGCGCTACCTCGTTTGGCTACGATCTGGCGCGGCAATTTGGGTTGAAGATCGTCCCGCAGCGCGCGGCGTTGGTGCCTCTGCTATTCAGCGAGCCAGAGCGCAAGCGGTGGTGCGATCTGGCGGGAGTCTCCACCGAAGTGATTGCATGCGCCGGTCGGGCGAAGCAGTCGTTGCCTTCGTTTAAGGAAAACATGCTGTTCACTCATCAAGGCATCAGCGGGCCCGCGATTCTGCAGATTTCTTCGTACTGGGACGGCAAAGGTCCGGTTTATCTCGACCTCGCGCCGGGGCGCGATCTCAACGCCGAATTGCGAGCGCGCGGCCATCGCGACTCCTCCAGTTGGAATTTGCTGGTGCGAGATATCCTGCCTCGCCGCTTCGCGGATCGCTGGATCGAAACGTATCCTTTGGCCGGCAACTCCGATCGCGCCTTGGCTCAGGCCGAACAGCAATTGCACGCGTGGGAAATCAAGCCGGCAGGAACGGAGGGCTACGGGAAAGCGGAAGTGACGGCCGGAGGTGTCGATACCGACGAACTCTCAGCCAAGACGATGGAGTCTCGAAAAGTGCCTGGCTTGTTTTTCATTGGAGAAGTGGTCGACGTGACTGGCCAACTGGGTGGCTTCAACTTTCAGTGGGCGTGGGCATCGGGATACTGCGCCGGACAGGCAGTGTGAAGCAAGTGGCAATTTGTGATTGGTGATTTGTAATTGGTAATTGAAACTCAATTGACCATTGGTCGAGACGGCAAATTACAAAATTACAAGTTCTAGAATTCCGCACCGTCCTGCATGAACGGCATGCGGGCAAGAATTTCGGCGGCCTGCTCCAGTTGTCTCAGGTTGTCGGCGGTAAAGTCTGCGCCGGCGAGCGAGGCATCCAGACCCTTGCGCGAAATCTGCACCACTCCGACCACGTCTCCCTCCGAGCGCGCTATGGGAACGGACATAATTTTCTGAATCGGCATTTGCTGCTGGCTGCGATCGTCTTCGTCAACTTCGGCTCCCAGTTTGACCGCTTCAAACAAGCTGACATGCTTCACGCGCATGAACGTGTTGGACAACAACGGAGTGCGAGTCGATGCGGTGCGCGCGGCCACAGCCGATCCGCTCAAGGGCAATACGCCCGCCGATCGCAACTCGGGCGGGAAGATGAAGCGCAGACTATTCTTTTCCAACCTGAGCAGCGCTACTTCGCTGCGGCGCACGCCCAGAATCTGTGCCAGTTTCAGGCACGCTTTGTCGGAAGTGGGAGATCCGGGAAGCATCTGTTCCAAATCGCTGAAAGTGGCCTTAGCGGCCTTGGCGCCCGTAGCATGATTACCAGTCGATGACATAGTTGTGGCCTTATGTGGTCCCTACTTATGGTGCGGCACTGAGTAAGCTCTCGACAAGTTACTAGAGTTCTAAGAAGAGGTAATGGCAAAGTGTGGGGCGCTGCGGATGATCAAATCAGCGGGTAGCGAGTGTTCGGAGGCCGTTTTTGGCTTCAGGTAAGAATGTGCACTAGAACTGGTCTCATAAATGGTTTTGGGTAGGGCACGGCTTCAGCCCTGCCGTTCAGGACCGATAACAACGCGGGCTTTAGCCCCTGAGGGCCGGACCGTTGCCCGGAGAAGTATTTATGAGACCAGTACTACTTTCTTTGAGCTTGCTCGCTGTTCTTGTCTACATCCTTATGGCCAAAATCGAGGCCGAAGTGCGGTTCCGACTTCGTGCCGGTAATCTTGACTGGAATTTCAGTTCCCGCACCGTTCTTGCTGAAGAATGGATCGACCGGTTTCAGCAGAATCGATTTCCACCCCGTGACCATATGCGAGAGTGTCGCGTCGAGCCGCGCCTTGCCGTGAAAATCGAATATGTTTCCATCGAGGCTGTACGTACCCGTGAGATTCACCTGGGTACCCGGAACGCGATAGTCAAGCTGTGAAAAAGAAATGAGTGCATCGCTGAGACTGAACGTGCCGTTCATGTCGGACCGGGCATCCGGGGTGCTGCTGTCATGAACGAGTTTCGGTTTGCCCTGGCTTCTCAGGCTGAGTTCGTAGACTTTTCACT
>JBEKED010000158.1:0-9228 GCA_050014035.1 Terriglobales bacterium | reverse complement strand
CCCGCCGCAATCGCCGTGGGCATTGCGTTCTTCCTCGCTTGGACTGGTTTCGTGGGCTACCGTTTCTTCTCTCGGGATTATGGCAAGCCCACGCGAGTATCCAAAGTCCCCACACGAGCTAAATCTCCCCTGCGACAGGCAGTCCGCTCGCCGCTCACCGCTGTTGATATGCAACATCTGCAAACGCTCCCCGAACAGGCACAGGCAGAAGAGTTGCTGGACCGGGCAATCCGGCACGATACCGGCGCGCTCGACGTGTTCGAACAGAATATTGGCGCCTGGCGCGATCTGACGCGCACCGCACACATGGACGAACTGGAGAGGCGCTCTCAATTTTCGACCGACCTGCGGGTTCGTCAAGCCAATGCGGATCTGAACCTGGCAATCAACGGAGTTGCGAAAACGGAAGCCTCGGCGGATCAACTCATCGCACAAGCGCAAGCCGACGCCGCGCATCGCGCTTATTACGTGTTTTCCATGGGAATGCTGGCCGGCCGCGGCGTGGCCTACGATCGTATTTATCCCGTACTCGTGGACTATGCCAAGAATGACCCCAACCCGCAGGTGCGCCAGTGGGCTGTCGAAGGCATGCGCTATCTGGGCAGCGATGAAGCTCTGGACCAGCTCTTCGAGTCCTTTACTCACGACCCATCCGACGCGGTGCGTAATCGCGCGGGTTGCAACGTATCTGACTGCGGTAACTTCATGCGCAAACAGCGCATGCGAATGGTGCCCAAACTTATCGAGCTAGCTGGAGACTCGCAAACCACCGCGCAGATGCGCAACTGGGCCTTCCTGGCCTTGACTGAGATTACCGACCAAACCCTGCCGGCCGATGCATCTGCCTGGCAAAACTGGTATACGCAACATGGGGATGAAAAGATGGCCGAGTTCGAACGCGCGGATTGGTGGAAGGTCCGCGGCGACCAGTAGCAGGCACCGGCGAAACACGCTGCGAACGAGACATCGATAATGGCTGGCGGTTTGCGAGCCGGCGTAATTGGTTTGATAATGGGCTGACCATCAGTTGCCTCGCCCATGAAGAAAAGGCTTCCGCGAAATACTAGTCGACGTTCGGGAAAGCCCGGCCGAGTATCGGCTGACCGTGTGCTGCCGAAAGAAGACCGGCGCCGGCCCTCTTTTTCGCGGGAGCTTTCCATACTTTATGAAGACGAGGCGGTGGTCGTCCTTGACAAGCCGGCTGGACTTTTAGCGGTTCCGATTAAGGGTTCCGATACTCCGTCGGCGTTGTCTCTGCTAGCCGCGAAGCTCAAGCCTAGAAAACAGCGGGCATTGATCGTGCACCGCATCGATCGCTTCGCCTCTGGGGCGCTGTTGTTTGCGAAGACGAGTCGCGATCGCAATGTACTGGTGCGACAGTTTCTCGACCATACTCCCAAACGCGAGTATGTGGCGGTGCTCCGCGGGCATCTGGGCGTTGAGGCCGGTACGCTCGTGCACTATTTTCGCCGGGAAGGATTTTATCAGCAGTTGCGGACGGCGAGAGACCCGAAGGCGGCTCGTGCCGAACTCCGATATTCCGTCGAACGCGTCTTTGCCGATGCTTCGCTAGTGAGAGTCGAGTTGGTGACGGGATTGCAGAATCAGATCCGCGCGCAATTCGCGGCGATCGGCCACCCGGTGATCGGCGATAGAAAGTACCACCGGCCCGAGTCGTCGGAGCCGCTGATTGATCGCGTCGCTCTTCATGCCGCGCATCTTCGGTTTATCCATCCGCGCTCGCGAGAGAGCATCTCGATTGACTGCAAACTTCCCGGCGATTTTCAGCATTTGATTCAAGAATTGTCGCGATCAAGCCGCGGGGGCCGGTGAATCGATCCATCCTTTGATGGAGACTTGCGCACGTTGGCCTTCGTTTCACTGAATCGCTGGTCTGCCATTGGTTCTGCGCGTTTTGGCGGCAGATTGAGGGATCTCCAGCTTTGTCCCGTTGAGTCTGTCGCGTCGCCCATTAGCGCCCTTGCGCGGGGCTGGCGGAGTTCGCGGTTGCGGGGACAAAACCTTTTCGATTTCTTGCCGCAGCCAGCGATTTGCTGGATCGTTCTCCACGCTCTCATGCCAGTACAAGTGGGCTTCGAGACGGGGAGCCTCCAGCGGGAAGGGATGCAGCTGGTTGACTGAACCCGTGTTCAGCAGTTGCGCATGGCGCTCAGGCAAGGTCAGGAGCATGTCCGTCATACTCACCACCATGCTGGCCGCGTGGTTGTGCTGACTGCGCAGAAATATCTGCCGGCGAAGCCCGCTTCGATTGAGCTCGATATCAACCAGGCTGGGACCGTAGCGTCGGGAAGAGACCAGAACATGCCGCTGTGCCAGATAAGTGCCGAGGTCGAGTTTGCCAGCGATGGCCGGGTGTCCGTGCCGGGCCATGACCGCGAAGGGTTCATTGAGCAGCCACTTATGCCGAATGCGATCACTCATCGTCATGGGGATATCGATAGCCAGATCGACAGAACCACTCGCCAACTCGGTCTCCAAGTCTCTGCGCTTGACCTGCGACGTGGTGATCGACATTCCCGGGGCCTCATGCGTCAGGCGGCGCATCAGGGGCGGAAGAATCAGGGCCTCGGCGTATTCCCATAGGGACAGATGAAAGTTCCGTCGCGTGTCTTCAGGAACAAAATTGCGGCTCTGGCTGAGGTTCACTTCCAGGATTTGGAGCGCCTGCCGCACCTGCTCAATCATGTTGCGAGTGAAAGGGGTCGGCACCATGTGCGGGCCTTGGCGCACGAACAGCGGATCCTGTAAAAGATCGCGCAGTCTTTTCAGTGCATGGCTGATCGCGGGCTGGGTTAGATTCAGTTGCTGGCCGGCGCGAGTGATATTGCCTTCGCGATAAATGGCTTCGAGCACCACGAACAGGTTCAGGTCGACCTGACTTAAATGCACGCCGCATATATTACAGGATTCACAGGATTCATTAGGAGAATTTTGTAAAAATCGTTAGCCTAGGTGACCTGCGGGGTTAGCGCTCGTTTTCTGCGCGTTCCTATGGACTTTTCTCGGTCAGCGAAGGCTCAGAGCTATGTCCAGCGCCTTTCGGCGTTCATGCAGGAGCACGTCTTGCCGGCCGAGCCCGAGTACGCAGCGCAGTTGCAGAATCTTCCCGACTGGCGCAATTGGAAACAGCCCGCAGTCATGGAGACTTTGAAGGCCCAAGCGCGCGCTGCCGGTTTGTGGAATCTTTTCCTGCCCGACTGCAAATATGGCGCGGGCCTGACCAACGTGGAGTATGCGCCGCTGGCGGAGATAACCGGGCGCTCCTCGATCGCTCCCGAGGTTTTCAACTGCAATGCTCCCGACACTGGCAACATGGAAGTGCTGGTGAAGTACGGCTCGGAGGCGCAAAAGGAACGCTGGCTCAGGCCGCTGCTGGCGGGCGAGATTCGTTCCGCTTTTTGCATGACGGAACCCGACGTAGCTTCCTCCGATGCCACGAACATCCAGGCTAAGGCGCACATCGAAGGAGATCACGTAGTCCTTAACGGCTTGAAGTGGTGGAGTTCCGGAATTGGTCATCCCCATTGCCGGTTACTCATCTTTATGGGCGTCACCAATCCCTTGGCGTCGAAGCATCAGCGCCATTCCATGGTTCTGGTGCCGCTCGATACTCCGGGCGTCAAGATCGAGCGTATGGTGCCGGTCTTCGGATCGTATGACCCGCCCTTTGGTCATGGCGAGGTGAGCTTCACCGATGTTCGAGTACCGCTCGACCACATCATCGCCGGACCGGGCCGGGGTTTTGAAATCGCTCAGGGCCGGCTTGGTCCGGGCCGCATTCATCACTGCATGCGTACGCTAGGAGCAGCCGAGCGCGCGCTGGAACTTTTGTGCCGGCGTTCGCTGCAAAGAGCTGCCTTCGGCAAGCCGTTAGCCGAACTGGGCGCCAACGCCGATGTCGTTGCTAATGCTCGCATCAAGTTGGAGCAAGCGCGTCTGCTTACCCTCAAGGCTGCGTGGATGCTGGATGAAGTTGGTACCAAGGGCGCTCGCAGCGAAATCTCGCAGATCAAAGTTGCGGTGCCCAACATTGCTTTGGAGATTATCGACCAGGCAATTCAAATGCACGGGGGCGCCGGGGTTTCCGCCGATTTTCCTCTGACCGAAATGTTTGCGACGATCCGCACCCTGCGCATCGCGGACGGGCCCGATGAAGTGCATCGCGCCCTGATCGCCAAGCTGGAGCTGAGGAAATACCAAGCCAAGAGTTCAGCCCGACTGGAATGAGTCAGAGGGAGCGGGCGAGGGCGCCCGCTCCACACATGCAGAACAAAATCTTCGCTTCGCCTGGCCTTAGAAACTGAAGCGCACGCCGAGTTGGATCTGGCGCTTGGGGAAAGCGGAGGTGAAGGCAAGGGGCGTACTGGGAAAAGCAAGTCCTCCACCCACGAGAGTTGTGCCCGGTCGAATCCCACGCACGTTGAACGTCGTATTGCCCTCACCCCCCTCGGCTGTGGGTATAGCAAAGAGAGGGCTCACCTCGTTGTTCACGCTGGCGTAGTTTGTCCGGTTCGCGAGATCGAACCCTTCCGCCGTAAATTGCAGGTTCGACTTCTCGCCGAGTTTGTGCTGCCACTTCAAGCGCATGTCGAAGTCGATGTAATCGGGACCGAGGCCGGTGTCGCGCGGGGCTCCGATTGGACGTTCGTTCGTGATGTGATTGTCGCCGTTGACTTCTCCTCCGGCCAGCAGGTTAAAAGGATGTCCGCTGTGAGCTTCGATAATCGGAGCCAGCTCAAAACCCGACAAAATTCTCTGTCTCCATGGACTGTCGAACACTCCGGCGATTACCAGTTTATGCCGCTGATCGAATTCGGAAAGAGCGCGATCCAAGTTGAGGTTGGTCGGATCCTGTGGCCCGTAATCGGTGTTGTAATCGGTCGACGTGTCAAACCCTTTGCTATAGGTGTAATTCCCGAACAGAGTGAAGTACTCGCGGAAGCGCTTTTTGACTTCCAGGATAGCGCCCTCGTAGAGGGCGTAGGCCTCGGAGCTGTATTGGTTGTTCTGAACAATCAATGGATTTACAAAGCATTGAACCGTATTGCATGGCTGCCCTTCGATCCCGCCTAGCGGATCCGGAGTGAAATGGGTAATCGGATCTGTCGTGTTCCAGTTTCGGTAGGAGACCTTCTGGCCGTTGGCCAGAGTTACCGTGCTGAACGGCGCGGGCAGCAGATTGGTATCGAGCGCGACCGGGATTCTCTGGGTATGAGTGTAGATTCCGCTCAAAGACATCGAGAAGCCAGGTCCGAGTTCACGCTCGATTCCGAAGGAAGCCTGCTGCGCGATCGGGGGACGATAGCCCGGTTGGTTCACAAAAAGGACCTGCAGAGGAGAGAGGGGACCGGTGTTGGTAACGTCGATGCCAACTGGTTGGGAACCCGCAAACGGGCCAGCCACAGCCGTCGGTGTGACGCAGGCCTGATTCCCCGCGGTTGGTGTGGTGCACTGAATCAATCCCTGTCCAAACAGGGTTTGGAAGATAGTGGCCGACCCGGCTATGCCCAATAGGGGAACGCCATTAATGTTATCCGCATAAATGGAAATTTGCCGGTTGCAAGGGCTGGTGCCGGTGCCGGGGCTGATTATTACGCCGAACTGGGAGACTCCACAGATGGTGCTGACGTTGGCCACTTGGCCGGAGGGCGTGCTGTTCTCGACTGCGGACCGATTCTTGTTTACGACCCCCAGGCTCAAATCGACGTCGGGAATCTGAGCGTCGACGGGTCCGTAGAAGATTCCATATCCCGCGCGAATCACCGTCTTGTGATCCTTGAAAGGATCCCAGGCAAACGAAACGCGGGGAGCAAAATCCTTCTTGTAGGTGGTCAAAGGCGCAAATTGCGAGTCCAGTTCCCAGCGGATACCGTAGTTGAAAGTAAAGTTAGGCGTAACCTTCCAGGAGTCCTGCGCGTAGAGCCCGGTCAGGGGTCGGTTGTAATTTGCGATTGTCGGATTTCCGAAGCCCTGCTGGTAAATCTCAGGTTCGCCCAACGAAGCCCCTTGCAACGAGTTGAGGCTGGCGCCTGCCGTAGACAATCCGCAGGGGTTGGTGGTGGCGGGGGGAGTTATGGGAGCGAAGCACGGGCTGAGCGCTTCTCCGGGGAGCGGGCCGAAGACCCAGCGTCCGGGGAAAAAAGTATGCGACTCGGTGTGATTGCCCCGGATCAGTTCGTAGGCGCCGAACTTCAAGGCATGATGGCCGCGGATCACGGCGAAATTGTCCGCGAATTCGTAGCGGCGCAGGATGGTGATGTCGGGCAGGAAAATGTTCGTTCCCAGGTTATTGATAAAGCCTGGAATCTGGAGTCCCGCCTGCGCCGCCTCGTTCGGAATCACATTGAAGCTGTAGTAATCCCACTGCACGCGGGCCTCGTTCTGGGCGGTTGTACTCAACTGGTGATACCAGGCAAACTGCAGATTGCTATCGTAGTCGTGAATCGCACTCCCGGCCGAATAAGCAGTCAGCGACTGCACATCCGGCGATTCCTCGAGATCGTGTCCATACCGGTAGGTCAGAGCAATCTCGTTGTTCGCATCAAAGCGGTGGTCGAGGCGGGTCGACGCCAGGTATTGCCGCGTGTCGTAAGGAAAAACTCCACCCTCGTTTTCAAACTGGCTGATGAGGAAGTCATTCAAAGCTGGCTGAATCGGGGTCAGACCCTGGTTCGGAGCGACCGAGAGGGCGGCCTGTAGATAGCCAGCGCAAACCGGCGCGGGCACATTTGGGAGACCATTGATGCAAGGCACGCTCGGGTTTGTCGACTGGGCCAGGGCGGTGACAATCGCCTGTTGCCCGTACCTGGGATCACTCTGCGGAAAGGGGTTCGAGGTTGCGGTCGCGGAGGGGCCGGCGAAGATCGAACTTTCCGTCAGAAGGGGAACTGAATTCTGTGAGTCTTGACGGAGACTTTCGAAGGAAGCAAAGAAGAAGGTTTTATTTTTTTGGATGGGGAAGCCAATGGTGCCGCCATACTGCTGGCGGCTGAGCGAATTCTTGATGGGCTCGCCGGACGAAGTGGTATTGAAATTCGAGTAGGTCGGGTCGGGAGCGAGCGCCGAACTGAAGGCGAAGGGGTCGCGGGCGTCCATGGCATCGTTGCGGAAAAAACCATAGAGCGTGGCATGCACAGTGTCGGTGCCGGACTTGGTTACGATGTTGATCGACGCGCCGGAGGCTGCTCCCAGATCGGCGCCGTAATTGCTGCGATTGATTTGAAATTCCTGTACGTCGTCCTGGCTTACGGTGAGGCGCACGCCGCCGCTATCGCCCGAGGTCTCGCCACCGTCGACGGTGATGCTGTTGCCGCGGCCATTGCTGCCGTAGAAAGACAGCCCGCTCTGCGGTGTTTGCTTGACTCGGAAATCCTGGTCACCCGCGAGTCGAGTGGAATCCGATACACCCGGCGCGAGCAAAGTAAACGTAAGGTAATCGCGGCGATCAATAGGCAGGTCGGCAACATACTGTTGCGTGATCGTGTCGGCCTGGCTGCTTCGTTCCGTTTCCACCACCGGCGGCTGGTCGGTCACCTCGATTACCGTCGCCACCTGTGAGGGATTCAGTTTGAAATCGGAGACGACTGTCTGCCCGATGGCCACCGTGACACCTTTGCGAATCGCTGTGGCAAAGCCCGCCATTTCCGCGGTGATGTCGTAGTTCGCCGGCGCCAGCCCGGTTACCCGGAACTGGCCGGTGTCATTCGTGGTGGCGGTGCGCTTCAGACCGGTCTGCGCATCCACCACATTGATCGTTGCTTTGACCACAACGCCGCCGGAGGAGTCGACTACCGTTCCGGCGATCTCTCCCGATGTGCCCACGCCCTGCGCGTGCGTCATCACGGTTGCGAACAGGCAGCACGCTAGAACGCACGCGGGTGTCATCGCCGTAACTAGACGACCCATCAAACTGCTCGGTTGGAAAGCCATATTCCCCCCACGCTGAGACTTGCCTGAGTCGCAACAAAAAGACCCGATTGCCTGCCCCGCATCCAGCCGTTCCGCCCCATCGCCCTCGGGTCGGAATTTTCCGAGCAAGCTTTCTCTGGTCTTTATCGTTATCGTTATCTTTAATCTTTATCGTTCTGCTGAATGAGAGCGGACCGATTCCCCAAGCTCTGGTTCCCCAGCGCCACTTCTTCTTAATGGGCGCGAGCGTATCCGCGTTCGCGCAATTCATCAAATGAATTATTTTGATGATGAAGTATGCCTACCGGGAATGTGCGGCCTGGACCCGCGTGTTTCCAGCCCATCCCGCACGACGCGCCGATTTCCTAACTTGGTTCTCCGGTTGGATCGGAAGAAAGAAAATCGAGTACTACTTTCTGCGACGCTTCGGTCTGGTCGGTGAGAAACAGGTGACTGGCGTGATCGAGGAGAACGAGTTTTGCGCCTGGGATCCGTTTTGCGATCAACTCTCCGTTGCCGGGTGGCACGAGAGCATCCGATTTCCCGTGGATTACGAGCGTCGGCGCGTTGATCTGCCCCAGTCGACTGTAGCTTTCCCACATCAAGATCGCCTGCACCTGCGCGATGTAGCCTTCGGGCGTGGGGAGCCAGGGTTCACGCACTCTGATATCCTCCTCGATCTCCTCTCGCGGCGTGGCCGCATCGTAGATGTAGGGAAGGATGGCGTCGCGCGCTTGCTCTGGCGTCATGCCGCGCGCCAACAGTACCTCGATCACCTTGCTCTCCGCGCGCACCGCCTGCGGTCCACCGGGTGCCGTGCAGCCCAGAATCAGCAAACACGTTCTGGCCGGATATTGCAGCGCGAATTCCTGGGCAATCATTCCGCCCATCGAAACGCCGAAAACGTGGGCGCGGGCAATGCCCGCGGCATCGAGAACTGCCGCCGCGTCCGATGCCATGGTCGCAATCGAATAGGGTCCGGGAGGAACATCGCTGCGTCCCACGCCTCGATTGTCGAACGCGATGGTACGAAAATGTAGCGCCAGCGCCGGCCGTATGCGATTCCACATGATCGACGTATAGCCGAGGCCCATGATCAGCAAAACTGGCGCGCCCTGGCCTTGTTCGTCCCAATAAATTTTTGTTCCTTGATTTTCGACGAATGACATTAAGTCCGTCCGTTGTGACCAAAACGTACTCACGCCGCGAAGATACAGCAACCGCGTTCCTTTGCTAGTGGAGTCTTAACTCACCTTCAGCATCAACTTGCCCGTGTTCTCGCTATTGAACAGCTTGAGC
>JBEKED010000157.1:0-9229 GCA_050014035.1 Terriglobales bacterium | reverse complement strand
CCTAACCTGGTAGTGGCGGCGACGGCGGGAGACAACGGCTTGTGCCTGGGCCTCGAAGGCGCGACTGGAAGTAACAGCGGCCCGTGCCTTGGCCCGCAGGAAGATGGAAACTCGACGGTGCTCGGCCTCTACTACTCGCTGAATGCTGGAGCGACCTGGAACCGCGCAACCCTTACGGACGGTTCGGTTCCCGCCTCGGCTACGGCGGTGATTTACAACTCGGCAAACGCTACGTTCTACGCTTCCATCCGGCGGCACGGGCTTTATTATTCGACGGACGGAGAGAACTTCACGCGGTTGAGTTTGCAGCCGAGTGCGGGTCTGGCAGCGGCGAACTGTCCGGCGAGTTCGAACGCGATTAGTTGCCTGATTTATCGCGGCGAGTTCGCCGTGGTGCCGGGACGCAACGAGATGTATGTGTGGGTAGTCGATGTGCAAGGCGATGGCATCGATGGAAATCCGGTGCCCGCCGACGAGGGCATCTGGCAATCGCTGAACGGAGGAACTAGCTGGACGCAGATTCCAGATAACGGAATTACCAACTGCGGAGACGACGCGTTTGGCCCAGGCAATAGCGGCTGCGGCGTGGAAGCGGGCTGGTACAACCTGGAGTTGTCCGCAGTTCCCGATCCGCCGCCTCCAGATTCAACCGGAACGGACATTTACGCGGGCGCCGTCAATCTTTACAAGTGCACGCTGGAACCCGCCGCGAGCACCACTTGCACGCAAGGTGACTGGATCAACTTGACTCACGTCTATGGCTGCGACCCGCTCGCGGCGCCGGCGCATGTGCACCCGGACCAGCACGGAATTGCGTTCACGGTGACACCCAGTAACGAGTCCCCCGGTTACTTTGCCCATGACGGGGGAATCAGCCGCACATTGGATGGCTATTCCGGGCTTCAAACGGGCAGCTGCTCGGGGACAAACCAGTTTGACAGCTTGAGTCAAACCCTGGGCTCGATGACGGAATTTGTTTCCGTTTCGGTGCACCCGACCAATACCGCTATTCTTCTGGGAGGATCGCAGAACAACGGCTCCCCTAGCACCGGCACCGCGGGCAGCAGCACAACCTGGCAGAATGCGCTGGGCGGGGATGGCGGATTCACGGCGATCAATCCCATTAGCCCGGACGAGTGGTTTGCGGCGAATCCGTACGTCACGATTAGGAAGTGTGAATCGGGATCGGAGTGTAACGACTCCACATTTTTCCAGGTTGTCGGCTCCAATGATCTCGGCGGAGACCAGGGAGCTTACGATACTCCCTATATTCTGGACCCGCAGAATAGCAGTGCGATGCTGGTGGGAACGTGCCGGGTGTGGTCGATCAGCACGAGCGGAGCGGATCCTGTGCAATTGAGCAATGATTTCGAGACGCTCGGGACGGGCGTGTGTACAGGGGATGAAATCAACCTGGTGACCGCGCTCGCGGCGGGCGGGCCGCTAAGCGGCAACGGCAATTCGGAAACGGTGTATGCGGTCACGAACGGATATGGGCCGCTGAGCGGGTCTCCGGGAGGCGAAGTGTGGGCTACGACCGACGCGGGCTTCACGTTGATGACGAATGTGACGGGGCCCGTGAATCCGAATGGGTACGCGATCTCGTCCGTGGCGATGGATGCGTCGATTGAGTCGGGCAACACAGCGTATGTCGGGATCATGGGATTCAGCACGGCGGAGTATCCGACGTCGCACGTCTGGCAGACTACGAATGCGGGCGCGAGTTGGACGGACTGGAGCGGAACGGGCGTGACGGCACTGCCGGACGCTCCCGTCAACGCGTTGCTGGTGGACTCCTCGGTCACTCCTTCCCAGATCTATGCCGGCACCGACGTGGGCGTTTTTATGAGCTTGGCGAGTTCTCCTGGTTGGAGTGAGGTGGGTCCAACGCCGGGAGTTGGTGTGTCGGGGTTTCTGCCTGATGCTCCGGTGACGGCGCTCCAGATTTTTAATTATGCGGGCATAAAAACGCTGGTGGCATCGACCTACGGGCGGGGGATTTGGTACTACGCGCTCTCGCAGGACTACACGAATATGATTTCGAATTCGCCGCAAACCATTTTTCCGACGCAAACGGCTGTGTTTGAGGGCACGCTGACGTCGCAGGACGGATACGACAGTCCCGTAAATTTGCGCTGCACGGGCGCGGCGCCGGCCACCTGCACGTTAGATCCGGAGCAGATAACGCCGACGGCGACCTACAACTTGATAGCGGGCGGAAGTATAGGCAATTACACCTTCAACGCGCACGCAGTGGGGACCGACCAATACGCCATTACGCGCGATGCGCCGGTAACGCTGCATGTCGTGGACTTCAACTTGACCGCGCCCAATCCGAGTTCGCTGACGGTGGAGCAGGGCGGAACATCGCAAGCCAGCACGTTTCAGGTAACGGCGGCAGGAAGTTTTGCAGGGACCGTCACGCTGAGTTGCCCGGCGGGACTGCCGACCGGCGCGGCGTGCGTGTTCTCGCCGTCGAGTTCGGTGAGTCCGACGTCTTCGTCACCGGTAACGGTTACGCTGACGGTCACCGCGGCGGCGGGAACTCCGGTGGGAGGGCCCGCATCTGTGACCCTCTCAGCGATGACCGCGGGCGCACCCGCGGCTAAGACGCAGATGTTCAGCCTGACGGTAACCGCGCAAACGGGCGGAGACTTTACCTGGATGCCCACGGGCAGCACTACGGAGACGGTGTCGGCGGGACAGAGCGCTGGCTATACATTTTCGGCCGCTCCGGCGAGCGGGACGTTTAGCGCCGCGGTGAGTTTTACCTGCTCGGGACTGCCGGCATTCACGTCCTGTACTTTCGGGCCGGAGTCGATCGTGGCGGGGGCGGGTACAACCTCGGTGGCGTTGACGGTTCAGACTACGGCTCCGAGTCAAGTGAAGAAGGCCGCCCTACGCGGAAATTCGACGGGCAATGGCCTTGGTTACCCCTTCGGTTGTTTGGGGCTGGTTGGGATCTTGGCGCTTGGCAGCCGGGGCAAGCCGCATCTCCACGCATGGTTCGCCATAATCGGCCTGGGGATGATTTTGATGCTGCTGACTTCTTGCGGCGCGGTCGCCGGGGGGGGCGGTGGAGGTGGCGGTGGAACTCCGGTAGGAACGTCGCAGGTTACGGTGACGGCTACGGAGGTGGGCGGAACGACGCATGAAGATGTGGTGACACTGATCGTGCAGTAGGTGCCACAAATTCGTAGCGGGTGAATTGCAATTTGTAAGCGAGGGCGCGGTATCCCGTCTCGTGAAGTTTGAGACTCGGGGATCCGCGCTTTTTTCTTTTGCCGCGTTCTTGCGTCACATCTTCTTGTTCTTGCGTCACGGCACTGGGCATACCGGCTGAGATAGGATCATCTGCGGTGAGACTGCCGTGCTGCTGCGCACGGCTTGGACGGGCGAGACCCGCCCGTCTCTCCACCGGCACAGCTTATGACTTACGACATCGCTGTGATTGGCGGCGGGATTGTTGGGCTTTCGTTTGCCATGCAGGTGAGCGAGCAGTTTCCGCGGCTGCGGGTGGTGGTTTTGGAGAAAGAAGCGGGACTGGCTCGGCACCAGACCGGACACAACAGCGGGGTCATCCACAGCGGAGTTTATTACAAGGCGGGATCGCTGAAGGCGCGGCTGTGCGTGGCCGGAGCGCGGGAGATGGTCGAGTTCTGCGCGCGGCATGGGATTCCGCATGAAGTTTGCGGCAAGTTGATTGTGGCGACCAACGCGGAGGAGACGGCACGGCTGGATGTGCTGCTGGCACAGGGCCAGGCAAACGGGTTGAACGGTCTGCGGCTGCTGGACCGCGACGAGATGCTGGAGATTGAGCCGCATGTGGGCGGAGTGCGCGCTCTGCATGTGCCGTGCACGGGGATCACGGATTATTCGGCGGTGACGGCTAAGTATGCGGAGATCGCGGCGGGGTGCGGGTCGGAGGTGAAGACCGACGCTGGAGTTGTAGGATTCAATACTTCGGGCCGTGAAGTCGTGGTACGAACCCGGGCGGGAGATTTTTCGGCGCGGTATGTGGTGAATTGCGCGGGACTGTATAGCGATCGAGTGGCGCGCATGGCGGGAGACGATCCGCAGATGATGCTCGTGCCGTTTCGCGGGGAATATTACGATCTGGCGGCGGCGCGGCAGTCGTTGGTGCGGGCGCTGATTTATCCGGTGCCTGATCCGCGGTATCCATTTCTGGGAGTGCATTTCACGCGGCGGATTCAGGGGAATGTGGATGCCGGGCCGAACGCAGTGCTGGCGTTCCGGCGCGAGGGATATCGCTGGCGCGATTTCGATTTGGGCGAGACGATGGAAGTGTTTCTGGATCCGGGATTTCGGACGATGGCGCGGCAGCACTGGAAAAATGGGCTGGGGGAATTTCGACGGTCGCTGCGGAAGCGGGAGTTTGTGCGCTCTTGCCAGCGGCTGGTGCCTGAGGTGCGGATGGAAGACATGACACCGGGCGGCTCGGGAGTGCGGGCACAAGCGGTGGGGGAGGATGGCGCGCTGGTGGATGATTTCCGGTTTGTGGGGCGGGAGCGGTTTTTGCATGTGCTGAATGTGCCGTCTCCCGCGGCCACGGCTTCGTTGCCGATTGGGCGGGAGATTCTGAAGATGGTTCCGGCGGAGATTGTAGGGTCATTTGCAAAAGCTTAACCACTAAGGGCACCAAGTCACACTAAGGAAAGACCACGAAGGAAGGACTCAAGGGGCTCGCAACATTTCACGCGCTCGTGGTTCTCGCACGTGGTTTATTCTGGGACTTCTCATTTATCGCTGATTGGGAGAACGCACATGGCGCAGAGTTTGAGTTCGAAAAAGAAAGTGGCGGTTTTGGGCGCGGGCAAGATGGGAACGATTCTGCTGCAGTCTCTGTTGCGGGACGGGCTGCTGTCGCCGTCACAAACCTGGGCTACGGTGGCACATCCGGAGCGGGCGCGGGTGCTCAAGGAAAAGTTGAAAGTGCACGCTGGAACTGACAACTCGGAGGCAGTGAAGGATGCGGACATTATTTTTCTCTGCGTGAAGCCGCAGGTGGTCGCCGAGGTAGTGCGGGAAATTCGGGCGCACCTGAATGGGAAACAACTGGTGATTTCGCTGGCGGCATCGGTTCCTACCGACATGATTGAGCGGGCGCTGGAGAAGGAAGTTCCGGTGGTGCGAGCCATGCCGAACACTCCGTGCGTGCTGGGCGCGGGCATGACGGCGTTGTGCAAGGGGAAGTTCGCGACTCGGCAGCATCTGGAAATGGCAACCAAGTTTTTCGATGCGATGGGACGTACGGTGATCGTCGACGAAAAACATATGGACGCGGTCACGGGATTGTCGGCGAGCGGTCCAGCGTATATCTACATCATTTTGGAATCGCTGGCGGAGGCGGGCGTGAAGGTGGGGCTGCCGCGCGACATCGCGACGCTGCTGGCGGCGCAGACAACCATGGGCGCGGCGCGTGTGGTGCTCGAGACCGGGGATCATCCAGCGCTGCTGAAGGACGCGGTGACTACTCCGGCGGGATGCACGATTGACGGCATCATGGAATTAGAAGAAGGCAAACTGCGCGTCACCTTGATCAAGGCTGTGGTCAAGGCCGTGCAGCGGGCTAAGGAGTTGGCGTTTTCGTAGGGCAGATGCGGGGTTGAATAGCGAGCACGCCCAACTAGACCTTGACGGAATCCCTGCGTTCGGTGCGAAGGTATTTGACGGCGGCGGTGCGTTCCAGTTTGTCCCATGCAAATGGCCGACCCTGGATGGCTCGCTTCAGGGTGCGGAAAAGAACGACCGAAAAAACCTGGCGATAGGCAAACCGCTGCAACCATACCTGGCTTAGCAGCCAGGCATCTTCGCGGGCTTCGGGCTGGCGGCGCTCCAGCGCGAAGGCGAGGGCCGAAGCGAGGAAATCAATTACCAGAAACGCGAAAAAGAAAATCAGCAGCCGCTGAAAGCTGGCAGGATCGGTGGATTCAGGATGAAAGTGCTTCTGGATGAAATACCAGATGACGCCGACCACAAACATCACGTCAATGAAGGGCGAAACCAGCGGAAGCAGAATCTGAAAGATGAGAATGTTGGGCAGCGCGACGAATCCCAAGGCGCCTTTGCGCGCGAACACGCCTTTATGCTTGAAGACAGACTGCAGGATTCCGAACGACCAGCGGAAGCGCTGGCGCATGAGCGCGTTGGCGCTGGTTGGAGCCTCGGTAAAGGCGAGCGCCATATCTTCGTATTCCACGCGATAGCCGCTGCGCAACAGCGCCATGGTCAGATCGGCATCTTCGGCGACAGTATCGATGTGGTAGCCACCGGCCTCGCGAACCAGTTCGGTGCGCCACGCTCCGATCGCGCCTGGAACCACGCTCACCGCGCCCATGGTGTTGAGCGCGCGGCGCTCGAAATTCTGGCTGGTGATGTATTCGAGCGCCTGCCAACGAGTCCAGAGGTTCACGCGGTTGCCAACTTTGGCATTGCCGGCCACAGCCGCGACTTTTGGATTGAGAAAATGCGGCACCATGCGGGCAATGGCATCGGGAGCAATAATCGTATCGGCGTCGATGCCGACGAAGATTTCCGCCGCGCCGATATGTTCGAGTCCAAAGTTCAACGCTTCGGCTTTGCCGCCATTGGGCTTGGTGAGAATCAAGACGCGGCCGGCGGCTGCTTCGGCGGCGAAGGCGCGGCGGGCGATTTCCAACGTACGATCCTTGGATCCGTCGTCGATCACAATGACTCGCAGATTGGGATAGTCGGAATCGAGCGCTCCCTGGATGGTGCGCTCGATGACTTTTTCCTCGTTATACGCGGGGATTAGCACCGCGACTTGCGGGCGGTAGGCGGCAATCTGCTCGGGCGTTCCATATACATGCGAGCGCAGGCGGTCATAAATAGCGAGGACGCCAACGGAAATCAGGCGTCCGGTCATCAGAATGTCACCCAGAAAAAAAATGATCGTGATGCCCGCCATGGTCGCACCGAAGAGGCCAAAGCCGATCCAATTCAAAAGCGCGGACCAGTATTCGCTGGTGGGAAGCGGCGGCATGACATCCGCTTTGGTTTTGCCCATCAACTCGTAGACGGGGACGAAATCAAATCCGCGGGCGCGGGCGCCGTCGATGATCAGCGGAAGCGCCAGCACGGTTCTTTCCCGGTTCCCGCCTCCATCGTGCATGAGAATGATGTTGCCGCATTGCGTATCGTTCGGCTGGCAGGGCGGCAGATGGTTGAGCACACGCGCGGCAATTTGCTCCGGCGTCAGCGGAGGATCGTCGGTCCAGTCGCGCGTGTCGATCTTGTTGCCGATCGTCACATAGCCGAGGCTTTGCGTGACTTCGAGCGGCTTCACCTCGTCTTCCGTATCGGGCTCGGCATCGACGGAGTACGGAGGACGAAACAGAGTGCTGCGAATGCCCAATTGGCTGGCAAATAATTGTTCGGTCAGGTTCAGCTCTACTCTCATGTAGCTGGCGCCAATCGAGCTGATATCGGGATGGGTGAAAGTATGGTTCCCAATCTCATGGCCTTCCCGGTAAATCCGCTTGGTCAAACTGCCAAACTTCTCCGCCTGAATACCAATCAAGAAGAATGTTCCCGGAACATGTTCGCGTTTGAGCACATCGAGAATCTTCGGCGTCCATTGCGGATCGGGACCGTCGTCGAAGGTGAGGGCGAGATGGTTCTTGCTGGCGCCATAACGCGCTACGCGATAGGGCTCGGGCAGACTCTTGAAATCTTCGCCGTCGATAAGTCCGGTTTTTTTGTCGATGGTCAACTCGCGCACGCCATTGGTAGGCCGCGCTTCGATATGCAGGATCTCTCCGCTGCCCTCCATGTCAACGTCCTGGCCGGGCGGAACGTCTTTCAATCGATCGGATGCATTGGCTTCTCCGGGCATATCCCAGACCCGCCACAGGGAACGGTCCTCCGATCCCAGCCGCCACAAGGCGAAGGTCTGGATGCCCACCGTCTGGGCGGCACGCATCTCGTTCAGCGCCGTCACCGCATCCAGAAACCACACGTGGTGCCGGAAGTGATCGTCGTCTTCGTAGCTGAAGTGCGGGTTCAGCGCGTCGCCGTCAAAGTCAACATCTTCTTCGGAATCGCGCGCCCCGATCCAAGCCTCCTGTACAGAAACGCTCTTGTCGGCCTCGCCCGGCGGAAGCTTGCCTTTTTCCGGCCGATCGACCCAGTCGTAACCGTAGTTGCCGATAGCGCAGATGAGCTTCTGTTTCGGAATATCTTCGATGGCGGAATCAAGATTGTCCACGAACCAATCCTGCGAAGCAACGGGACCGGGCGTTCCACCGGGAAAGTGCTCGTCGTAGTTCATGATGACGACACCGTCGGCGGCCGCGGAGATGGCCTTGTAATCAAAATCTTCGTTGCGCACCTGAACGCTGACGTACAGCTTCATCCCCTTGGCGTGCAAGTCGGATGCGAGCTCGTTCAGCAGATCCACGTATCCCGGCTGGCCTCTCTTGGGAAAGGATTCGAAATCGATCATCAAGCCGCGATAATGATCGGTGGCGAGAAAAAGCGCGATCTCGCGGCGAAACTTGGCACGGGCGTCCGGATTGTTCAGAAAGTCGGCGACGGCAGGAACAAAATCAGTGCCGTCAAAGTTCTGCACCACGGGAAACACTTCCATGTCCGTGGCTTCCGCCTTCAAAAACGGCATCACCCTGTCATCCACGGGATGAACTTTATTCCCCTGAATCACGTCAAACATGGCGTTGGTTTCCGAATCCACGGCCTGCAGATGGCCGTCGGGACCGAGCACCTGCAGCCACGTCGGGAAAAGCAAGTCGATCTGACGCGCGTATTCACGCAACGAAGAGAAGCTGGCCGCATCCCAGGCAACGTAGAATGCCGCCCGCACCCCTTGCTCGGAATTCAGCGTGAGTTGCGAAGGAGCTTTGTGGACCTGGTGGCGATGTCCCGCGCGGGCAAGAGTGGCGAGGCGGCGCTTCTCGCGCGCCTTCGTCTTTTCGTCTTCTATCAGAGGGTGATAAGGGCGCTTTTCCGTGAGCCAGGCAAGGTCTGGCAAAGGCTCGCTACGCAGGGCGCTGTAGATAAAAAAGATCACCAGCAAGGAAAAGGCCAAGGCCGCCGCGTCAACAAAACGGCGAATGCGGCGCCAGCGTGCTTGCAAGGGATCGTAAAAAACCTGTTTCGCCATCTCGTTGTGGTGTATTCATCCTAAGGTGCGAGGGGCAGGGGGTCAAACCGGATTGTACGGGTCGTTCGC
>JBEKED010000156.1:0-9280 GCA_050014035.1 Terriglobales bacterium | reverse complement strand
GGGAAAGTTCGTGAGAATGTCGATCTTCATTTGCGGGACCCGGTCGCTGGTCGTTAGTCGTTGGTCGCTCGTCAAATCGAGCGCAAGTGACGCTCTTTCTGGCCGCTGAGATGCCGAGCAAAACATTCAGTACCGGGCACGGCCGTGCGGGCGACGAACGACCATCGACTAACGACTTTTTTCTTCCTTCGCCAGCGGAGCGTTCACTTCCAGCAACCCCTCCGGCAACTTCATCCGAACTTGTTTCCGCTCCAGATCCAGCTTTTCGAGATACGCATCCGCGAAAGGAATCTCGTAGGGGAGCTTACTCCGCTTGTCTTTTTCTTTGTCCCAAACCACCAGCAGAGGCGCTTCTCCCGCGCCAAACTGCACATCCTCAATCGTGCCAATCTCGCGCGGCCCATCGAACACGGTGCAACCGATCAAGTCGCTCAGGTACGTCCAGCCCGGCTCCAACTGCGCGCGTTCTTTTCGCGGAACCTGAAGTTCGGCGCCCACCAGCGGCTCGGCATCGTTAATCGTCTCGACGCCCTGAAACTTCAGCACCAGAAAATTCTTATGCGGCCACAAGTCCTCGACCGTAACTTCGCGGCGCTCGCCATCTTTTGCCAGCGCCCACAGCCGCAACTCTCGCCGGAAGCGTCCCGGAACAGCGGTGTGCAATTCAACGGCGACCTCCCCGCGGCGTCCCTGCGTCTTGATGACCACGGCCAGGGTAATCCATTCGCCGCTAGCGTCCGGTGCCGCCATTTGCTGATCTTCTATCGGACGACCTTCGCCCTCACGACCTGTTCGTCAATCTACCGCGCAATACTCTGTCACTCAGTGCTTATTACTCGATGATCTCCAAAGCGTAGCGCTTATCCAGCTTCGAACCCGCCGCTGTCAGCACATTGCGCAAGGCGCGGGCGACGCGACCGGAGCGCCCAATCACTTTGCCCAGATCGGGCTCCGCCACTTCAAGCTCGATGACGGTTTCATCTCCGTCCTCGTACTCGTCCACAAAAACCTCGCCCTTGGCCTCGACGATCGCCTTGGCGATGTACTCAATCATGGCGCGCGGACTGGCGCTCGGCTCAATCACAGACTTATCTCCTGTCGTGCTGGTGGAGTGCCGGGTCCTCGCCCGGCCGCCAAACTGCTTGACTGGGCAAGATGCCCGTCTCTCCACACTAGGACTAATCGACTTATCCCGAGGTCAGGCGCTAGGCAACCGTAGCGGCCGCAGCCGGTGCGGGGAGAGCAAGCAGTTTCTTGACCCGGTCCGAACATTGGGCGCCTTTCGAAACCCAGTACTCAATGCGCTCCCGTTTCAGGTCGAAAGTGGCCGGATTGGTGCGTGGATTGTACGTTCCCACCACTTCCACCGGACGGCCATTGCGAGCATATTCCTTCTCGATCACCACCACTCGATAATACGGTTGTTTGCGCGCACCAAAGCGCGCCAGTCGGATCATTAACACAGGACTTCACTATCCTTTGTCCGGAAGAGTCCGGCAGAGTAAACCAACGACGTAAAGACAAACCATTATTATGCCGGAGGATAGCGCTTTTCGCAATGGCGCCGGGATGTGGGCAGTGGCTCATTTTGACCAACACTCCACCACCAAGGTCACTAAGGCACACGAAGGAAAACCACACACAAGAGCCTTCGTGCAACATCGTGCCCTTGGTGGTTCAGGTTTTTCTGGAGAGAGAGAGAGACGAGACCGCTCGCCGCACACTGCAACCCGCCGCCGTTTGTGGTAAAAAATACTGTAATGCCAACGCAAGCCTCTGGCAGTTCCAATCCGCGAAAATCAGGAGCACCATGCTGAGGGCAACATTCATCGCGCTCTCCGAGAGCCGCTGGCTGCGCGCCGTCGCCGAACGCTCCCGTCTTGGCCAGCGCGCCTCCGCCCGCTTTGTCGCCGGAACTCAGGTGGCAGACGCCATTCGCGCTACTGCCTCTATCAATCAATTTGGAGCCAGCGTCTCCATCGACAACGTTGGCGAAAATGTCACCAATGCCGAAGAAGCCCGCGCCAGCGCCCAGCTCTATTACCAGTTGCTAGACCAAATCGCGGCCAACAAGCTGAACGCAAACGTGAGCCTAAAGCTGACTCACATGGGCCTCGACGTGGACGAGAAGATGGCCTACGAAAACGTGCGCGGCCTGGTCGCCAAGGCGGCCAGCATGTCGCCAAAGAATTTTGTTCGCGTCGATATGGAAGGCTCGCCCTACACCCAGCGCACCTTAAACTTCGTGCATGAACTCCACCGCGTTCCGGGCAACGAGGATAGCGTCGGAACCGTGATCCAGTCCTACATGCGAAGCGCCGAGCGCGACATCGAGAAGTTACTCGCTGAGCGCATCCGCATCCGCCTCTGCAAGGGTGCCTACAAAGAGCCCGAGGACATCGCCTTCCAAAAAAAATCCGAGGTCGACGCCAGCTACGTAAAGCTGATGAAAGTCCTGATGAAGAGCGGCGTCTATCATGGTTTAGCGACGCATGACGAGACCATCATCAACGAAGCTAAAGCCTTCGCCACGCGTGAAAACATTCCGCGCAACGCGTTTGAATTTCAAATGCTGCACGGCATCCGCCGCGATCTGCAACAGAGCCTGGTAAAAGAAGGCTGGGGAATGCGCGTCTACATCCCCTTCGGAACCGAGTGGTATCCCTACTTCATGCGGCGGTTGGCCGAGCGCCCCGCCAACGTGTTCTTCATCGCCAAGAACCTGCTGCGGAAATAACTCTCTCGTGTGGAGACGGGCCTCGCGCTCGTCCAGCCAGCCGGCCTAATTCCGCCTCCTGTTCCTCATCCCTCCCAAACAAAAGCGTCAAACACGCGCGTCGTTTCAAATCCAATGCGCTTATAAAGCGCAATCGCCCGGTCATTAGCCTCGGTCACGGTCAGCGAGATGAAGCGCATTCCGCGCCCGCGCAAATTCCTGGTCGAAGCCGCCAGCATAGCTTCGCCCAGTCCCGCCGAGCGGTATTCGGGAAGCACGCACACCTGCGTGATATGCCCAACATCGGGCCGCACCAGCGAACACAGGATGAGTCCGACGAGCGTGCGCCGCTGGAAGACGCAGAATGATGCCTGCGCGTCAAACGAGCCGCATCCCGGGAAGCGCACAATGTTGTTCAAAAAGCGCAGCGAGCCGGTAAGCGTGCGGTATTGGTCGTTGATCTCGGAATCGACGTGACCGCGATAAGCAGCGGTAATGAGCGCGGCCGCCGACTGGTATTCCTGCTCCGACCACGGACGAATTTCAAACTGCGTGGGCAGCGGCGGAGCGGTTTGTGCATGCTTACCAATCTCGAAATTCATGAACACACGCGGATGCCGGCTGAAACCCGTTTGCACGAAGGGACGCGCGACTTCCCCTGTTTGATGCGCCAGCAACTGCGCTTCCACGCGATGGATGCCGGGCGACTGTTGCAGAGTCTCAATCACGTGGGTAAGCAGCCGTTCTTCGACCTCGTGGCGATCACGACCGCGCGCAGAGTCGCTGGCGGCGTCGCGCACGAAAAGGTCGCCGATCACGCCCTTGCTCTGCTCGTAAACAAAAAAGGAGTAGCCAAAAAGACTGCCTCGCTCAATGGCGGCGTAGCCGGGAAGAATCTTGGCATCCATGTAACGCAGGATCATCTCGGCGGAAGTGGAGTAGTCCCAAGCAAGGTCCCGTCCCCACATGACGATCTCATCCTCTAGCAGCGGCCGAAGATCAGCCGAAGAGAAATGTCGGAGATCGAGAATTTCCATAAAGAAGGTGTCAGGTCTCAGGTCTCAGGTGTCAGGAAAATCAACTGCCAGCAAATTCATTTATTCATGCTGGTCTTCCTGAGACCTGATGCCTGAGACCTTGCTTCACTTTCCCACCCAGTACAAATCCAACTTCTGTGCCGGGACGCTGGTTAAGTATGATACGCGGCGTCCGGGAACGAGTTGGGCAACTTCCACTTGTGTACCATGTGCGGCAACCAGCACATGAGCTGCCTCCGGGATATCCTCCTTGTCATAGGATTGCGCCGGACGATCCAGATAAAACTCCAGCCCATATTGCGTCACGCGATTGACGCGATAGAGCGCGATGGGAACCGATTCATGCGAAAAGGCCAGAATATCGCGGGCAATGGGCCGCGCGGATTGTGTGGCATCGATTGCGGGCGAGGCAAACCGAATCACGGCCGCAACGCTAATCACGACCGCAAACAGCGTAACGCGGCTCGACAGCCGCAATCCGGCGCCAGAGAGCAACGCCCCGCTGATGCCCAGCGCAACCACGGCGGCAATGGCGGCAGCGACCCAAGTTCCAGGTCCCCAGAGCAAATGGCGATTGATGGCAATGGAGCCCGCGGAGAAAGCAGCAAACACCATCAAGCCGCAGAGCGCCCCGTGAGCGGCAGCAAACAGGGGTGAAAGCTTTCGTAACTCCCGCGACCTCCGCGAGACCTCAGCGACCTCTGCGTTAAAGAATTGAGCGCCGCTGCGGGTGGCCAGATACTCGGCGACCAGCAAAGCTCCCGCAGGAACAGAAGGCAAAATATACCCCGGCAACTTAGACTGCGAGGCGCTGAAAAACAAGATAGGCACAAACATCCAGAGAAGAAGAAACAGCGCCCAGGAATCTTCTGAACTGGAGAAAGCTTCCCTGCCTTGGGACCAGATCAGCCGAACGCGTTCGCCGACGGCGAGGAGGAACACAATTGTCCAAGGCATGATAGCCAGCAAAAAAACGGGCAGGAAGAACCAGAAGGGCTGCGGGTGGTGATAGACGCCCGTGGAGAAGCGCGCGAAATTGTGTTCCAGAATGAAGAACCGAAAAAACTCCGGATTGCGCAGTTGCACGGCGATGTACCAAGGCAACATCACCGCCAAATAGAGGACGACGCCGGGGATCCAAAGCGTGCGCAAAATTGCAGGCCAGTCGCGCCGTACGGCAACAAAAAGAAAAATGATAGCCCCAGCAAGCGCAGGCGCGACCGGGCCCTTGGCTAAAGTTCCAAGTGCCAGAAAAATATAAAACGCGACGAGATAGCTGTGCTGGCGGCTTTCGTACCACGCGTACCAGCCGAGTAGTGCGACAGCAAAGCACGCGGCCAGCGGCATGTCAGTCGCAGCCGCGTGCGCAAATCCAATCACGCCGGCACAACTGGCGGTAATGAGCGCGCCGTCAAGTTCACTGCCCGGGCGAAAGCGCCGCAGAAAAAAGTACACCGCTGCAACCAGCATGGCAGCATCAAAGGCGCCCGGCAGCCGTGCCGTCTGGTCGCTAACTCCGGCGATACGAAACGCCAGCATCGCCTGCCAGTAATAGAGCGGGGGCTTCTCCAGCCACGGCTTGCCGCCAAGCGTGGGGGTAACCCAATCGGAGCGATTGAGCATTTCGCGGGCGATTTGCGCGTAGCGGGGTTCGTCCGCGCCGACCAGTCCAAAAGCGCCGAGCCCATAGAAGAAAAGGAATCCGCAAAACGCAACCAGCAACAGCAGGTCAGTGCGATTCTGCAGATTCGTCCGCGAACTGGTTCCTTGATTCATGGGTGGCTAGCTGGTCGCGCGAACTGCATTGCTCGTTTTCGCTTCGCGCACGCCATCGACCATCGACTAATGACCAACGACTAACGACCAGTCGATGAGTCCGCGTTCAACACAACAGGTTCCCGGAGCAGGCGATCGACGACTCGTGACACGGCGATGGCCAGGGGCCCGTCCAGCGAGCAACCACTGGCGCATCTGTGGCCGCCCCCACCAAAATGCTCGGCTACGCTGGAGACATTCACTTCTCCCTTGCTGCGCAGGCTGACGCGATACCGGCGATCCGGCAGTTCGCGGAAAAAAATGGCAACCTGGACGTCGCCCATCGAGAGCGCGTAGTTGACCAGTCCCTCGCAATCTTCCTCGCGAGCGCCGAAGCGCTGCATCTGTTCCTGCGTAACCCAAATCCACGACAGCGCGCCTTCCCGATGCAGGTTCGAAAGCGCCGCGCCCAGCAGACGCATCTTGGCCGTCGAGTGCCCGAAATAGATGGGGCGCGCACAATGCGCGGGGTCGGCGCCGGCCAGCACCAACTCGCGCGCCACTGTGAAAGTGTGTTCGTTGGTGCCTTCAAACATGAACGACCCTGTGTCCGTCATGAGCGCCGTGTAAAGGCAGGTGGCAATGTCGCGATCAATGGGAACGCAGGCCAATCGCGCCAGGCGGTAAACCAGTTCGGCCGTTGCCATCACGGTGGAATCAATCCAGTTGACATCCGCAAAATTGCGCCCGCTGGCATGATGGTCGATGTTGATCAGGAAACATTGATCCAGTCCCTGCAGCAGCGTGCGCTGGATGCTGTCGCACTCCAGCAACACCACCGCATCGTTGACCGGAACCGTATCAACCTTCAGGACGCGATCGGCGAAAGGAAGGTGCTGGTAAATGCGAGGAACGCCATCGTGCATGACGACTTCGGCATCCTTGCCCATGATGCGCAGAATCTGGCCACAGGCAAGCGCAGAGCCGATCCCGTCCCCATCTGGCCGGGCGTGCGAGGTCACCACCAACCGCTGCCGCGCCCGAATTTCCCGTAATACCCGCTCCAGCATGAGGCGCTCTTTGGCCCTTGGCCCTTGCTATAGAGTTCCCAGTTCTCTGTTCTCAGTGAAAAGCGGCACTTACTGAGAACTGACAACCGACCACTGAGAACTGTCTTCAGGGTTTTGGTTCAGCCCGCTTGCGAGCGCGTTTCTTCTCGCGCGCCAGCAACTCATCGACCCGGCTCTGCAATTCCTCCGCCCGGTCAACCTGAAAATAAAGTTCCGGAGGCCGTCGCAGGCGCAGCCGTTCCGCCAGTTCATGACGAACATAATTCCGAGCAGCCGCCAGCCCTTCGAGCGTACGTTCAGCCTCAGACTCGTCCCCGGCCACGCTCACCATCACCCGAGCCGAACGCGCATCGTCCGCCATCACCACCGAACTGACGCGAGCCAACCCGATGCGAGGATCACCCAGTTCGCCTTCCAGGATGGTTTCGATTTCTTCGCGAATCGCCTCGCTCAGCCGCCCGCGATGATATTTCTGTCCACGATGCTCCAAGCCGCACTCCAAATGGAGAAAACCTGTAAGCATATCAGAAAGGTTAAAAAACCGTCGCACTTGCTTTTGGGTGGCGCAGCGCTTCAGCGCTGCGATGACTAGCTTATGTTCATTGACGGCTTTAGCCGCTGAGGACCCGCGCTCACAGAAACTCAACGAACGAATCAACGACCTCCGCCCCCGCGTTGTTGGCGATGCGGGTGGCGGCCCGCTCCACATTCTTCATCAAGCCGTCAAGATAATCGCGCGAGTGAGACACGCCGACCACGCCGATCGTCGCCGAGTTCCAAAGCATGCTAGGGTCCAGTTCGGCCACGGCCACGTTGAACGAAGCTCGCAGACGGTCCTTCAGGCTGCGCGTGACCTGCCGCTTGTCTTTCAGCGAGTGCGCCGCTTCGATGCGGAGTTCGAGCGTAAGAAAAGCGATCATGAGCAATTTATAGCAGGTGGATACAGCACAAACCCCCGTCTCAGCCCATGTAAGCCGCGTGTTTTGGTTTCAAGGTTTTACTTCGTGTACCTTCGTGCCCTTGGTGGTTAACGGTTTAGCAAATTAGCCCCAACCGAGATTTTCAGCCACCATCACGCCCATTGTGGTACACTGTTCTTGCTAAGTTTGACTCACAAGCAGTTGCAGGATGGTACCGCCAACCAGCGTCACCCCCTCTCCAGCAGCGAATCACCCTCTAGCATATTTCAATTAAGAAACAAGAATAGGAACATCAATGGCAGAACAAGGAACAGTGAAGTGGTTTAACGACGCCAAGGGCTACGGCTTCATCAGCCGTCAAAATGGCGAAGACGTTTTCGTGCATTTCTCCGCGATTCAAGCAGGCGGCTTCAAGAGCCTGCAAGAAGGCCAAACCGTGCAGTTCGACGTGACCAAGGGCCCCAAGGGCTGGCAAGCGGAGAACGTTACCGCCGTCTAGGTAACGCTACCGGATCGTCTCAAAAAACGATCTCTAAGTAACAACAAGTGCCCGAGATTCGCAAGAATCCCGGGCATTTTTGTTTGTGTGGAGCGGGTGCCCTCGCCCGCTGCCTTTGACGTTGGTTTTGATCTTGATCTTGATAAAAGACGCCAAATCGGACAGCGTAAGCTAAGATGGGCAGCAAGAGGACGTCATGAACCGTTTAATCGAAGAAAACCGTGCGGAACTGGAGCGCGTATGCCGTCGTCGCAGGGTGCATCGCATCGAACTTTTCGGATCCGCCGCCGGGCCTGGCTTCGACCCCGTCCACAGCGACCTCGATTTCCTCGTGACCTTTCAGGAGTTGGACCTCGATCAATATGCGGACGCCTACTTCGGCCTGCTGGAAGATCTGCAGGCCTTATTTCGGCGCCCGGTAGATTTAGTGGTCGCCTCCGCCATTCAGAACCCTTACTTCCGCCAGTCCGTCGAGTCCACCCGGACACTCGTCTATGCGGATTGAGTCGAAGAAATATCTTTACGATATAAATAACCTACTCTGTCATCCAATCTCCGCTGTCATCCTGAGCGAAGCGAAGGACCCATGTATTTGACCGCTGCAATATCGTCTGGAACGTGCTGGAGCTCAAACTGCCCATCGTCCTCCGCGAGGCCAGCAACCTGCTCAGCACCAACGAGCAAGGCGGACATAGCGGCAACGCTCTCTAAGCGAGAACCGAGAACAAGTGCCCGAGATTCGCAAGAATCCCGGGCATTTTTGTTTGTGTGGAGCGGACATTCCTGTCCGCTGCCTTTGACCTTGATTTTGATTTTGACGAACGGGAATGTCGCATTTTTTCTCGGTTCAGGTTCGCCTTTATTTCGCTTTAAAATAAATATTTTTGGCCGGCGGTCGGCGGGAGGGATTCTTGGTTTTCGTGTTTACTGGTTGGTAACTGGGGGTGTACTTTTTTTATTTCCGGTCTTGTGGAATGAACACTTTAGCGGGTATTTCCCGCCAGATCTTTGGGGAATAAGGACTTAGAGCTAAGATATTTATTCCTCTTTCACTTAGCGGCGTTTTTCTGCCGGTTCGGGCTCCGGGATGGCCGCTTTTGCTTTCTCCCGGCGTTGGACCCCCATTTCGTCCCGATCAAAAAGTCAAGCTTGACAAGAGCGAGGCCACGAGAGGGCAAATCATTCATTTTTGCACCGGACGCAGGCAAGGGCAGCCAACTCCGAAATAACCTCATTAACTTATACAACCGGGCACTGGTCTCGACTTGACCCGATCTTTCCTC
>JBEKED010000155.1:0-9368 GCA_050014035.1 Terriglobales bacterium | reverse complement strand
GCCACTACAAGCTCGGTTTACACCACAGACTGCTTTAAGCATGCTCCTGCTTTGCTGCGGCCGCGCGCTCGCGCTCGAGCCGGCGGATGGTCGCACGCAGCCAATTTCGCAAGGCTTCCTCCAGCTTGAGCTGATGGTCTCGCAGCATGTCCACGGTCTCCCCCTCTGGATTCAGGGGGATATGATGACACGGCACGCCTTCGCCTTGGGCGTTCTTGGGGACGAAGTCAGTGAGGAAGCATTCGTTGCACGGATGTGGCATCGTCGGCTCGGAGAAATTGAGGCAGGTGAGAGAATCCTGAAAGCTCCGCGTGGGCGTCTGGGGAGTATGCACCGAACGTCCGTAGCCTCCCTGCTCCAGGAATGCGAGTTCGAACTTAAGTGCTTCTAGAATGTCACGCTTATCATCGGACATGATGTGCCTCCGCCCGGCAGTCTTCCACCCGCAATTCGTTGCACGAACCGTGCTTTCATTTCGACACCCAATATATATCAGAATCGTCCACGCCTTTGATTGCGGACTCGTCAGGGCGTAGGTGAAAATCCCAAACTTATACGGTATACTCGCGGGCATGTCTGCTGAAGCGGCCAACCTGAAACCCGCTGGCTTGGTGCCCGACGAGCTCAAGTTCGAGCCCAAATCCAAGGGCCTCTTGACTCCACGAAAGAAGAAACCGAAGGAACTGGCGGTCATTACCGAGTGCTGCACGGGCTGCGCGGGCTCGCCCGCCTGCGTGGAATATTGCCCGGTGGAAGACTGCATGTTCTGGGTTCCGGACGAAGACTGCACTCCGTTTGGCCGGATCCAGATCGACCCGATCCTTTGTATAGGGTGCAAGAAGTGCCTCAGCAAAGGTCCCGATGGATGTTTCCTCGATGGCTGTCCGTGGGACGCCATCGTGATGGTAGACACGGTCGAAGTGGAAAAAGAAGTCGGCGTGATGCCGATTTGAGAGCAGCTATTAGCTCTTAGCTTTTGGCTCTTAGCACGCACTACTTTCGCTGAATACCAGCCGCCGGTCGCTCGTCGCTGACCAACTCCTTATTTCATCCTCTGACGTATCGCAGTCTCTGTTTCCACCGCTTGTTGCCGCACGTGATCGGGGATGTCGGGCAACTCCCGTTCATAGGGAAGAACCGCGGCAATGTCATCTGGCTGGCCGACGAAGTAAAGTGCGCGCAACGCTTCCCAGACCTGCTCAGTGGACGGGTCGATGGTCGCGATGAGGTCTCCCTGCTTGACTTGCTGGCCAACCTGAGCCGAGAGTGTGCGCAGACGACCGGTGATTGGGGAACGGATTTCAGTCGTGTGTCTCGCGTCGCTGCCGCTAACTTGGTTCCCGCTAACTTGGAGCTTGGCGACAACTCCACCCTGGTGAATGCTGGTGCCGATAGTGCTGGCATCCGTTATCTGTCCCGCATCGGGCGCAATCACCTTGGCCGGCTGCAGAAGTTCAACGATCTGGGGCCTTCCAGTCGCGTCTCCGAAACGGACCAGCGAAAGCGCGGCGTTGCCACGCACGGTGAGAGAAGGATCGGCAAGCATTTTCAGCAGAGCTTCATGCAAGCCCGCGCCGGATGTGTCCTGCCCCATCACCCAGGCATCCGTGTTGCGCACCTCTTCCACAGGATTTGAGGCCAGACGAATAGCATCGGGATACCAGCGGGTGACGCTCGCGTCGTGGCGGCTCATGCGCTCGCCGATCTGCACCAACGCGTGCTGAATGTGCCGCGGATGCTTCTCGTCTTGCAGATACTCGGCCAGTTGTTGGTCGGAGAGCTGGCGGCCAAACCAGGTATTCCACCAGAACAGGACCGGCATGAGCACAATCAGCCACGCGGTCAGGAAGAAAAGCAGCCGGTTGCCCGTGGACATGCGAGGGCGCTTGGCTTGCGGGTTGGGGGGATTGCCTCCATCCGGCGAAGATTGCAGAGTTGAGTCGGGGAGAACGGGCATGGGATCACGGAAATATAACAGAAAGAGGGCTTGCCATCATGCAGACACGGCGGTTGGTAGTGGTGCAGTTTGAAGCGGCTTTGAAAGGGCACGGCTTCGCAGCTCGCGGAAAAAGTCGATCTTGCGCTTGTTTTTGGGTGGCGCAGCGCTTCAGCGCTGCGGTAAGTGTACTGTTTTGACTGCGGCTTTAGCCGCTGAGGGACGGCAATTTTCAAACTGCACCACTACACGGCGGTTTGCGTCTTCCCAGCGTTACTCCACCACATCTGCATCGAGCACGCGGTCCTGCTCCAGATAATGGGAGACGGCATATTGCGCCAGAAGCGGCGTCTGGAGACGGATCTCAGCGCCGATCCATTCCCCTTTGTTGTGGGGCCTGTCGAGCGGATGATTGCAACGCCCGCCGCTGCCAAATTGAGGGCCGAAATCGGCACTCTGTATCTGATCAAACTGCTTCAGTTCGCGCCAGGCTTCATCTCCCACCGTGCCGGAAACGTCAATCTTTAATCTGACGATAGCCATCGAGAAAACCATTCAGCGTACTACCGCCAGGATCGAGTTAGATAGTCGGCCAACGATAGCGAGATCAGAATTGCAAGAAAGAAGAAGCCTGAGACGACTACCGCGCCCGTCAGCTTTTCGCTCGCGCCCTTGACGTGCATGAAGAAAAGAACGACGAGCGTGGCTTTAATGGTCGCAATGAGGAGCGCAATAACAGGATTGAACGGGCCGAGGTTCACGAAGGCGGCGCCAACCGTGGTTGCCGTCAGGATGAGCAGGACGATGCCAATGGCCAGGTAAAATCCTTGCGAGTGGGTAGTGTGTTCTTCGTGTTCCGACATAACAATCCTTAAGAATGTCATCCTGAGCGGAGCGAAGGATCTATGCGTTCCAGCGCCGCGAGGAAGTGCATAGGTCCTTCGCTTCGCTCAGGATGACAATTTCAAATTTATGTACCGACCGCCGCCTCCACCGTCAAGAATGCCGGCTTATCAAATACAACAACGGGAACAAATAAATCCAGATGATATCGACTAGGTGCCAGTACAAGCCGGCGTTTTCTATGGGCGTGAAGTAGCCGGGCGTGTAATGTCCCCTCCATGCGAGGACAGCCAGCACGCTGAAAAGTCCGCAGCCAATGATCATGTGCAGGGCATGCATGCCGGTCATCGCGAAATAGAGGGAGAAAAAAAGCTGGGCTTCGTTCGGGTTGACCGGAATCTGCTTACCGTTGTCATCAAAGGTGTCCGTGAACTGGAACGTCGGACCTGGTACGTGATGCTTCTCGAATTTTTCGGCGTACTCGAAACCTTTAACTACGAGGAAGGTCATGCCAAGCAACACGGTAACGACGAGATAGCCAACCAGCACCTTGCGCTTGCCCGCCTCCGCCGCCTTCACCGCCAGCACAACCGTAACCGAACTGATGATCAGGACTGCGGTATTCAATGCTCCGAGCTTGATGCTGAGCTGCTGGCTTCCGGCCGCGAAGGCGTTGAAGTGGGCGAGGCGGTAGATAAGGTACGCGCAGAACATGCCGCCGAAAAACATGATCTCCGTCACCAGGAAAAGCCACATGCCGAGCGAGGCGGCGTTCTTCTGCTGCTGAGCGTCGGCGAAGTGGTGGAGGAGCGCCGGATTGTGAGCTTCGTGTTCCACAGTCGTGGCTTGGCTATCGTGCAACGGGAACCCTCCGTTCCCAGGGTGGGATCTCATCGTAGTTATAGGCTTCCCAGGTCACCACCGGCGTCTCGTCAAAATTAAAGGTGGGCGGCGGCGACGACGTCTTCCACTCCAGGCCCGCGGCGGCCCAGGGATTCCCGTCGGCGATCGCCCCGTAGCGCAGGGACCAGACGAAGTAGATCATCGGCAGCAGATAGCCGGCGGCGAGGATGCTAGCGCCCGCGGTCGAAAGCACGTTTAGCGTCTGGAACTCCGGCGGATACTGCCAGTAACGGCGCGGCATTCCGACGTAGCCGAGAATGAACTGGGGGAAAAATGTGAGGTTGAAGCCGACAAAAACGAGCAGCGCCGACAGCTTGGCCCAGGCTTCCGGATACATGCGGCCGGTCATTTTCGGCCACCAGAAATGCAGGCCTCCGAGATATCCCATGAGCACGCCGCCGACCATAACGTAGTGGAAGTGGGCGACAACAAAGTAAGTGTCAGTAACGTGAACGTCGATGCCGAGAGTGGCGAGGAAGAGGCCAGTCAAGCCGCCAATCGTGAAAAGTCCGATGAAGCCGAAGGCGTAAAGCATGGGCGTGGCGTAAGAAATTGAACCCTTGTAGAGAGTAGCGGTCCAATTGAACACTTTGACTGCCGAGGGTACGCCGATGAAGAAAGTCAGGAAAGAAAAGATCATGGCGGCATAGAGCGAAATGCCGGCGACGAACATGTGGTGGGCCCAGACTAGGAATCCTAAGACGGCAATGGCGATGCTGGAGAGAGCGATGAACTTGTATCCGAAGATGCGCTTGCGCGAGAAACAGGTTATGAGTTCGTTGACCACGCCCATCGAAGGCAGGATCATGATGTAGACGGCGGGATGCGAGTAGAACCAGAACAGGTGCTGAAACAGGAGCGGGTCTCCGCCCAGTCTGGGGTCAAAGATGCCAAGGTGGAAGAGGCGCTCGACGGCCACGAGGACGATGGTGATGGCAATGACAGGCGTGCCCAGGATCATGATGATGCTAGTCGCATAGTTCGCCCACACGAACAAGGGGAGACGGTCCCAGGTGAGGCCGGGGGCGCGCATGCGGTGAATCGTGACGATGAAATTCAGTCCGGTGAAAATCGACGAGAACCCGGCAATAAAGGCGGCGAGTCCGGCCTCGACAATCTTGGTGTTAGTGTACTCCGTGCTGAATGGGCTGTAGAAAGTCCAGCCCGTGTCGACGCCGCCAGTCAACATGACGTGTGAAATTAGAAGACCGCCGATGATGTAGAGATACCAGCTCAGCAGATTGATGCGCGGGAAGGCTAGATCCTTGGCGCCGATCATGAGGGGTATCAGGAAATTACCCAGCACGGCAGGCACCACCGGGATGAGAAAGAAGAACACCATGATCAAGCCGTGCATGGTGAACACTTTGTTATAGGTGTCGGCCTGCATCAGGTCGCCCTGTGGCGTCAGTAACTCGAGACGGATGAGCATGGCAAAGAAGCCGCCGAGAAAGAAGAACACCGTCACCGAAATCAGGTAGAGGATCGCGATCCGCTTGTGGTCGGTGGTTAAGAACCAGGACTTGAGCGTGTGCCCGTTGTTGAGATAGTTCAATTTCGGAGCCTGGTTCGCCGGGATTGCTGTGGTTGCCGCTTCACTCGCCATGACTATTGCACCTGCATTTTCTGGGGTTGTTCGCCGGAAGGGCCGGGCTGGCTTTCGAGCCCTGCGGTTCCCGGGGATGGCTGGCTTAGCGATTTTATGTATGCCACCAGCGCATTTAACTGCTCGTCGCTGACGATGCCTTGAAACACGGGCATCACCGGTTTGAATCCGCTCACGATCTTGGCGGTGGGATTAACAATCGACTCCCGAACATAGTTCTCATCGGCAATCACGGTGCGTCCGTCTTCGAGCAGAACCGGCTTGTTGTAGATTCCGGCCAGGTTGGGGCCGCGTCCCTGCACGTCGGAACGATGGCAGGTGGCGCATCCTAGCGCGGCGAATAATTCCCTGCCGGTATCCTGCAAGGGCGCGGTCGCGGCGCTTGCCAGCCACTGCGCGTAATCCTGCGGCTCCATGACGACGATGTCTCCACCCATTCCCGAGTGCATGGTCCCGCAGTATTCAGCGCAGAACAGATGGTAGTGCCCAGGCCGGGTGGCTTTAAACCAGAGCGTAGTGTAGCGGCCGGGCAACACGTCCTGCTTGAGACGGAATGCGGGGATGAAGAAGCTGTGAATCACGTCCTGTGAGGTCATGATCAGCTTGATGTTCTGGCCGGTGGGCACGTGCAACTCGTTAATCTCGCGCTGCCCCTCCATGTGCTCGATCTTCCACATCCATTGCTTGGCCACGACGTACACTTCGGTCGCGTCGGCGGGAGGCGTGCGCTCCCGGAAAAAAATGACTGCACCCCAGATGAAGAAGGTCAGCATCACAAAAAGCGGGATGGCCGACCAAGTGATTTCCAGAATGAGGGAGCCCTCGATCTGCTGGGCTTCGCGGTTGCGTGAGCGACGATACCTGATCGCCAGCCCGATGACGGCGAGAAAAATGAGCGCGGTCATGACGCCAGCGACCAGCAGCAGATAGATGTAGAGCGCATCCACCTGGCTTGCCATGGTCGAGGCCCGATCGGGCCACAAGGGTAAGAAGTTCGACATAATTATGTGACTCGTCTCAAGTCGCCATGACCCGCGCGTCCATCGGAACGACGATCAGCGCGGAACATGAAAATCATAAATGTTCCTAGAATCAGCACCGTCCCGAGCGCTGCCAGCTTCAGAATATTGCTGATGACGGCTCCGTATTTTCCCGTCCTCGGATCATAGTGGTAACAGTAGAGCAGCACCAGGTCGCCGATGTTGCCAATCTTGTTTTGCGAAGCCTGCACCAACCCCAGGCGCAGATCTTTAGGAGAGAACTCGACGCCATAAAAGTATCCCGAAATGTGGCGGTCGGGCGTGAGCATAACAATAGCGGCGACGTGGGCATACTGCCCGGTTTTCGGATCGAACTGATATTGGAAGCCGACCGATTGGGTGAGCGCGTTAATCTGATCAGCTTTGCCGGTAAGAAAGTGCCAGCCTTTATCGGCATTAGCGCGGCCGTAGCGCTTGATGATGTCCCGCTTTTTTGAGGCGGCCATTTCCGTGGTTTCGCGCGGGTCGAAGCTTACGGTGACGACGTCAAAATCCTCGCCGAGATTGAAAGTCAGTACCTTCATCGAACCGACCAGGCCTTCCAGAAGTTCGCTGCACAGCATAGGACACTGGTAATAACCAAGGTTCAAAATGACGGGGCGCCCGTGGCCGAAGTAGTCGGCGAGTTTGACCGGGTTGCCGAGTTCGTCGGTGAATTCGAGATTGGCGGGGACTTCGGCGTCGAGATGCTGCTCGATGCCGACGAACTCCAATCCCGGCGGACGCTGGTTCGCAGGCGGACTCATGATGCCGCCGCCCATGATCGGTCCACGCGGGACCTGCGCCCGCAACGGAGCAGCCGAAAGCACCAGCATGAAAATTGCCGCAATAATCGAGTGAGCCAAACTGCTTTTACTGCGCACTGCTTTTTCCTTTTCCGGCGATCCGGCCGAAGCGGTTGTTTCATTCTAAGTATCGGTTACAAGACCTTCTCGGGCCCGCGTTCTACTGGGGCGCTTCCACACCCTTCTTTTCAACCGCCTTGCTTGCATCGGTCGTTACTCCGCCCGTCATGCCTTTGGGAACCACGGGTAATCCCTGCTGAACGATTAAATCCATGGCTCGCTGGATCGGAATGTGCGCGACGCCCGCATCTTTGTCGACCCAGCCGTAGCTGTTGAGCTGGTCCTCCTGATTGATCAGAAAGTCCTTGAACTGGCCGCGCTCGTTGGTTTCGAGCATGGGCGCGCCGTTGTCCTTGAACGCTTTATCCATGTCGGCCTGCGTGACCACGCGCGACATCGCTCCCTTGGTTGTGACCAATGGACTGGCGGTGGACATCTGCGAGCGCTCGTAGTTATCGAGGAACGAATACATGCCGACGATAATGAAGTAAATGACAATGCCAATCACCGCGAGTCCGATCATGAAGGCGAAGACGCCGCGCGTGCCCAGATCTTCGCGTTCGAACTCGGTTTCGTGGCCGTGATTCATCATTTCGTCACTCATATTTCATTACCCGTTTCTCTTTACTCGTGCGCCGGCTCCAGAAGTCTCAGTGTTTGCGGCGCGTTGACTGGCAGCAACGGGCGCGCTCTCAGATTATGGAAGAAGTAAGCCACCCAAAGACCGCCCATACCGACGAGGATCGCCAAAAATACCCAGCTCACGTGAAAGGTTGGATGGAACGCAGGCTCGATGTGCCAGAAAATATCGATGACCCGCATGACGAGGAGCCAGGAAGCAATCCAGACCAGAGTGCCTGCCTTGCGCTTCAACTGGCGCGACAGCAAGAGCGCGAACGGCACGGCGAAGTGAAAGACCACCAGGAACAGGCCAACCGATTCCCATCCACCATTCATACGGCGCACGTACCACGGAATTTCTTCGGGCAGGTTGCCGGCCCAGATGATGAGCCACTGCGAAAAATTGAAATAAGCCCAGAGCATGACGAAGGCAAACATAAGCTTGCCGTGGTCGTGAACTTCCGTATCGTCGAGGTAACTGGACATCGGCTTGTATTTGCCAAGAAAGTTCTCGATCACCACGCAGAAGCAGAAAGCGGAGAGAGCTTCGCCCGCGACGAAGAGGAGGCCGTAGATAGTTGAGATCCAGCGCGCTTGCAGCGACATCACCCAGTCGATGACGGCGAAGGAAGTGGTGAGCGAGTAGATGACAAGTCCAATTGAACTCACGGCGCGGAAACGCAGCGTGCTTTGGCCCGCGATCGTGTCCTGCTCAGTCGACCAGCGATTCAGGAAGTACGCCATTCCGAACCAGATGACGAAATACAAAATGTAGCGGATCAGAATGCCATTGAAGTTGAGATAGCTGTGCGCAATATCCGCGAGCTTAGCATCGGAAGCCAGTTGATCGGGCTGGGCCCACTTATAAAGCTTGGGCAGGTTCAGCAGAATCGGAAGGAACAGCACGAACATCATCGGCAGCGTCATCATGCCCGATTCGAGGATGCGGCGAATCACCGTGCCCCACGCGCCACCCACCAAGTGATAGAGCATCAGGATGGCCATGCATCCAAGCGAGAGGCCGAGCCAGAACATGAAGCTGGTCAGGTAGGCGGAATAAAAACTTTCGGGAGCAAGAAAAACACCGGCGACAGAAGCAATCGCGCCGATTGCGCCAATGACGAGTGAGCGCTGTTGCATGGTCTGGGCCACGAGGGGCGGCATCAGGTCTAACTTGGTCATTTTCCCTGTGGCGGTAGTCATTTGGGCTCCCCTTCTCCGGCGGGTGCCGCGGGCGCTTCCTGGGGCAGCGTGGCTCCGTTGCCGATGTCGTGGAACTGCGGGGGCGGCGATGGAACTTTTTGTCCCGTGGGAATGTCCGACGCGGGGGCGTTCTGGCTCAGTTGCAGGGCGCGAATGTACGCGGCGATGCACCAGCGATCGCGCGGGGCAACTTGCGTGCCGTATTCGGGCATGACGCCGTAGCCGTTGGTCATAACGTCGAAGAAATATCCAATGGGCGCCTGGCGCAAACGCTCGATGTGGTAGGACGGAGGACGGCGGAATCCGCGGGTGGGAATGAAGCCATTGCCATCGCCGACGCGTCCGTGACAGGGCGTGCAGTTGATGTTGAA
>JBEKED010000154.1:0-9477 GCA_050014035.1 Terriglobales bacterium | reverse complement strand
TACTTCTTCAGCGTGCGGATATAGGCCACCAGTCCCTTGATCTCTTCCGGCTTCAACTTATCCCCGTATTTGGGCATCTTGGGCGGCTTGCCGTCGGTGATGATCGCCGTAAGATCCGCGTCTGACTCTTTTTGCACGGCAGCGCCTGAAAGGTCGTGGCCGGCCGCTTTCATTCCATCAGCGCCGTGGCACATGGCACATTTTGATTTGTAGAGGTCTGCGGCTTGCGCATGCGCCGAAACAGAAACCGTGAGCGCCAGGGCAAAGACCGCGGCAAGGGCAAAAAACCGGATGCTAATTCTGTTCATCGTTTAGCTCCATTCGAGTTTTAGTGTTGAACGAGTTTTAGTGTTGAACAATGCAACAGTGCATGTGTCAACCTGCAATAGTCAGCCTTTTGGGGGCCGGGCTTCTGTGATGCCGGTCACACTTCGTTGTAATCGTAGTGTTTTGCGGGGATTGGAATGAGGAAAGGAGCGGAGTGTGATTTCCGAGCGGATCCCGACCGCGTGGTGCGGCGATGCGGAATCCTGGGCTGGAAGTTGCAGGTTAATTGCCGCCGTCAGGCGCCTGCTGCTTCAAAATGCTCTTCGATCTCTTCCAGAGTTTTGCCTTTTGTTTCCGGCAGAAAGACCGTGGCCGTGATGAAGTAGATTACGGTGCAACCGGCAAAGCCGAAGAACATGGTGGCGTAACCATACTTGCCGACCGTCGGCAGGAACACGGCGGCGAGGGTGGTGGAAACCGCCTGGTTGACCAATAAGGCGATACTCATGCCGTTGGAGCGAATACGGGTGGGCATCAATTCCGAAAGCGCCAGCCAGACGCAAACCCCGGGGCCGATGGCGAAAAACGCGATGAAGACGAGAAGGTTGATTTCCACCAGCCAACCGTTGTGCGTGGTAGCCACGGGAGTCATGAGGGCGGCATCGATTTTTAGCGGAGCGTGGCGCGCGGCTTCGAGATTCGCGAACGGATTGGAGAAGAACGCAACGACTCTATTGGCAGGAACGGAGGTTTCGCGGGTGATTTCAATCGGCTCGGCGGACGGGTCGTTGGAACGCGCCACCTTGGTTGCGGCGTGGAAGTCTCCATAGGAATAAATGACGACCAGCGAGGTGGGGCGGTTGCCGATCGCGTGGGCTGCGTCTCCGCTGGCGGTGAGGAGCGCAGCGGCAGTTTTCTCGTCGTACCGCAATGTGACCTTATGGCCGGCGCCGACTTGGGCATCGGCCAGGGCTTGAACCGCGGTCCGCGCATCCACGCGCAGTTTTTCGGTTCGCTGAAACAATACGCTGGTGCAGACCAGCGCCACGATAATTCCAGCGGTGCCGACCGACAACAGGAACTTGCGTCCTTTGCGGTCTACCAGCAATACGCCGATGATGGTCATCAGGAAATTGACGGTGGTGAAAAAAACATAGCCCCAATGCGCCTGCACATCGGAAAGACCGGCTTGCAGAAGAATGTTGGTGTTGTATCCAATGATGGAATTGACGCCGGTGGCCTGGGTGCACGCGAGAATCACGCAGGCGAGGACAAACGGAATTACATACTTGCGGCGCAGAAGCGATTCCTCGACCTTGGCTCCAGTGGAGGTTTTCTTTTTTTCGGCGGCGGCGGTTTCCTGCATCTCGGACAACTCGACGTTGGCTTGCTGGTCGGAGCGGGAGCGGAGAAGCGCGGAATAGGCGGCGTCGGTTTTTCCGTGGCGGAAGAGCCAGCGCGGCGATTCGGAGACGATTAGGCCGCCGATTACGAACAAGATGCCGGGTGGCATGGAAACCCAGAAAATGCCGCGCCACGCCGTATCTTTGAAGGCGAAGAGCCGGGCCGGATCGCCCAGTTTCGCGACTTCCTCGACGCGAAAGCTGAAGTACATGCCGACGATGGCGGCGGTTACGAGGCCGAGAGTCAGCAGCCACTGGAAGACGCCGGTTCCCTGGCCGCGGTGCTCGGCTGCCAGGCATTCCGCCAGATAGAGCGGGACGACGACTCCGATGAGGCCGGCGCTGATGCCCTGCAACACGCGGCCCAGCACCAGCGATTCGTAGCCATGCGAGAGCGCAATAGTGGGGATGCTGCAAACACACAGCAAGCCGCTGGCGATCATCAGGGGCTTGCGCCCGATCAAGTCGGCGAGCGCGCCCGCAAACAAGGTTGAGATCACACTGCCCAGTAGTACGGCGGCGACGACGATCGAAAGTTGGCCGGCATTCAGGCCGGAGGTGGCTTCGAGATATGGCAAAGCCCCGCCAATGATGCCGACATCAACGCCGTAGAGCAATCCGCCCAGTCCCGCGACCAGCAGGAGGAAGCGGTTGTAGGTAGCTTTTCGCATTCTTATTCGATCGGCATTGTGCTATCAGGATTTGTGGCATCAGTCTCCCACAGAAGTCCTCCGACTAATATTTATTTGTAGGGAGCGGGCGCTTGTGTGCGCTGCCTTTGGGTCTGATGGTTGACTTTTGGCCTATGTTTACCAGTTAGTATCGGACACCCACTCCGCTCGATCTCCTAGAATCAAGATTTTAGAGGGATGTTATTGTTTGATCTATGAATCTACAGGAGTTAGCTCAGAGGACGTCGAAATAAAGGACTTAGGAGATTTTCGGGTTTTGGGGGGCTTCTGGGTGGGGTCCAGCGTGTCAAGGGGGAAAGCTTGACAGAAGGCATGCGCTGGGAACCCCGGTTTGCTTGAGGGCAGATTTGCCTCAAGTTGGCAAAGAGCGCCGACTCGCGGGCCGCGACGGGCACACTTCTGCGCTCTCACAGGTAGGGGTCTTTCGACTCCGTAGCTGCTTCGCTTCGCGAAGCGGCTACTTCGCTCAGGATGACAACTTTTCTTGATGACAACTTTCTGGATGACGGAAAGAAAACGGAACACGCTCGGAAGTGAGCGGGGCAAACTGCAGATCCCTCACTTCGTTCGGGATGACAATTTTGTTTTCGGGACAAAAATTCTGTTGAGAATGAGGTCCTTCGCTTCGCTCAGGATGACAACTTTATGACGGGGTGGTCCATCCTATTGCGAAGCGAAGGGCGGGGCCGGGATGCTGGTGGCTACGCTTCTGTTGTCTCGATCGTTGTCTCGACCTTGGTTTCGGCCGTTGTCTCGGCGCTCTCCAATTGCCAGCGGAGTTTTTTTACCAACTCGTGAATCGCTTGCAGTTTCTCGGAGGCCGCGGAGGACAGGGCGGGAGTTTCAATGGCCAGTTCCGTGGAAAGCAGAAGCGCGGTGACGGTGCTGTTCAGTTCGCTGTGAAGGTTACCGACCGCCGCGCGCCGGGCGTTCACTTCCTCACGCCGGCGACGTTGCACCGCCACCCGGACTTCCCGCACCAGGCGATCCATGCCGCAGATTGCCAGGTTGACCTGCACCGGAATGGCGGTACCCAAATGCTCGATGGTCGTCCCGGATTCATTCGGTTCGGTTTCCACGAGATACTGATCGAGCACGACGGCGCGGTAGTCTTCCGCTCGCAACAGTGCGGTTGCCCGGGCTAGAGTTTCCGCGATCGCGACCACTTCGCCGGTTGCGTTGTGCAGGGCCGCAGCACACTCGCCGGCCCGCGCGGTTGAGGTCACCAGAAGGATCATGAGGAATCCTTCGCAACTTCGGGGCCAAATCTCTGTCTGAAAATGAATGGGTTATGGAGCGGAACCTTCGATCGGAGTTCTGTTGTGGAACTACGGTCAGCGGACTAGCTCGGTTTTGGAACTGGGACATTTGTAGGGCCATTTGTAATTGGCGATTTGTGATTTGTGATTTAAGAGCCCAAAGCCTTACCTCAGAAAGCACAGGGGATAAACAAGGGAACCTAACGTCAAAATCTCTCTATATTCCTTGGCGATTTCCAATTACCAATCACAAATCACAAATTACAAATTCATTCGCCCGTACTCTTTCAGCTTGCGATAGAGCGTGGTTTTGCCGATGCCCAGCAGGCGCGCCGCCAGCATCTTGTCTCCGTTGACCTGGGTCAATGCGTTGAGGATGTTTTGTTTCTCCAGTTCAGCCATGGGCACAATGCCATTGTTGGGCTGACTCATGACCATGAGTTCGGCAGGGGCTCCGTAAATCTGGGTGGGAAGATCGCGAACTTGAATTTCGTTTGCGCTGCTGAGCGCACACGCGCGTTCCAGGGAGTTCTCCAGTTCGCGCACGTTGCCCGGCCAGTCGTAACTCATCAGGGCCTTGAGGGCCTCGTCGGAAATCCTTTTTTCCATACCGGCATCGCGTCCAATGCGCTCCAGAAAATGGGCCACTAGGAGCGGGATGTCCTGGCGGCGCTCGCGCAAGGCGGGAATCCGAAGGGTGAGAACATTCAAGCGGAAAAAAAGGTCGCGGCGGAATGTGCCCTCGGTGACGGCACGTTCCAAATCGCGATTGGTGGCGGCGAGAATTCTCACGTTGATCGGAATCCGCTTGACGCTGCCGACGGGACGGATCTCCTTCTCCTGAATCGCGCGCAATAGTTTCGCTTGCAAGTCGGTGGGCAACTCGCCAATCTCGTCGAGAAACACGGTGCCGCCTTCGGCGATGGCGAGCAGGCCGTCCTTGGGATTGGTGGCGCCGGTGAAGGCGCCGCGCACGTGACCGAACAGTTCGCTTTCAATCAGAGTGGGCACGAGCGAGCCACAGTCGACCGGAATGAAGGGTTTGTTGCGGAACAAGCCGCCGGTGTGAATGGACTTTGCCACCAACTCCTTGCCGGTGCCGCTTTCCCCCAGAATCAGGACGGGATGCGTGCTCTGGCCCGCCTTGGCGATGATGCGGTAGAGTTTTTCCATGTCGGGCGCGCGCCCGACAATGTTGCCAAACCCATGGTGCGACTTGATGGTCTCGCGCAGCACCCGATTCTCCGTCTTCAGGCGCAGATGAGTCGCGACCCGCTCCAGCAGCAAACGCAGTTCTCCCATGCTGAACGGTTTGGTGACGTAGTCGTAGGCGCCATTCTTCATGGCCTGCACCGCCGATTCCACCGTGGCGTAGCCAGTGACCACGATTACCAGTGCGTCGGCACGATGTTTTTTGATTGCGTGCAGCGCTTCCAGGCTCCCCGCGCCGGGCCGCAGGTCGAGGAGAATGGCGTCGGTGTGGTCGAGCCGCCGCAAGGCTTGCTCAGCGGACTCGGCCACCTGGGCGTTGAATCCGAGCGACTGCGCCACCTCGCGGCAGGCGTCGCGGATGCTGGGATCATCGTCCACGATCAGAAGGTTGAGGAAGTTGGCCCCTTCGATTTGCGGCGAACGGGGCTGGCTCTGATGGAGGACGGCGGCGGATGATGCGGTGACCATGGGGATTCTCCCTGGGGTAAATGCTTCACGACTGAATGCTCCGTTTCTCACGCTGCGGGGCGAGACGCCGGCGCTACGGAAAATCGGACGGCGGCAGACTGGGTGCTTGGGAAGAAGCCGCGGCCGAAGAAGCTTGCTTGGCTGATTCCTCGAGTGCGTTTTCGAACAGCGACGCGCGTGGGGCGGACGCAACGACCGGCAGAAACACTTCAATCAATGTGCCGTGTCCCGGTTGGCTTTCGACCTCGATCATGCCGCCGGCTTCGCTGACGATGCGCTGCACTGTCGCCAGGCCCAGACCTGTGCCCTTACCCGGTTTCTTGGTGGTGAAGAAAGGCTCGAACAGCCGGGTGCGGGTTTCCGCATCCATGCCGCAGCCGTTGTCTTTCACCGCCAGAGAAACGGCGCGGGCTCTGCCGGGGCCGGAGACCGGGGCAGAGTTACTGGCAAAGGCTCCCGGAGATTCGCTGGGAAATTCCGCGGCGCGTGTGATGAGCCTGATCTTGCCGCCGCACGGCGGCACGGCGTCGCGCGCGTTCAGCGCCAGGTTCAACAAGATCTGGCGCAACTGCATTGGATCGGCGAGGGCAAGACCGACGGTGGAGTCGAGCGCGGTGATCAATTCAATGTGCTCGCCAATCAGGCGCCGCAACAGATTCTCCATGGAAGTCACAATCTCATTGACAGAAATGAGGCGCGGCTCGGCGGCCTGCTTGCGTGCGATCGCCAGGAGTTGATGGGTCAAGGCCGCTCCCTGCTCGCCTGCCATTCGCATCTCTTCCACGTGCTGGCGCAGATCGTTTTGCCCGGATTCGTATTCCTCGAACGCACGGCGCTCCAGGGCATGGTTCTCCAGGGCCGGGCTGATCGATTCTGGGATTGTTGAACCGTTGTCGCCGGCAAGAATTGGCGAAACGCGCTTCTCCAATCCGACGCTCAGGAGGTCGCAATACAGCAGAATGCCGGTCAGCAGGTTATTGAAGTCGTGGGCGATTCCGCCGGCGAGACGTCCGATGACCTCCATCTTTTCGGCCTCGCGCAGGTGCTCTTCCACTCGCCTGCGCTCGGTTGCGTCCGCCAGCATGGTGATGAGGAATGCGGGTTGTCGACGCTCGTCGCGCCCCAGGGAAACGGTCAGATGCCCCCAGAGCTCGGAACCGTCTTTGCGCGGGTACCGTTTTACGATTTCGAACCAGCCGCGCTCGCCGCGCAGCAACTCGGCCAGCAAGCGTTGGTCGGGCAGGCATTCGACTGGCGAGCCATTGCCGGGCGAGGCACTGTCGCTCGAGGCGTTGCCGCAATAAAAGAGGCGGCCAATTCCGGGATAGAACTCGCTTGTGTTTGCCTCCGTCAGTTCTTGCGGGCCGTAGCCGAGCATTCTGCCGAGCGCGGGATTGGCTTCCAGAAGCCGGCCATCCAGCTGGCAGATCCCCATGCCGATCGGGGCCCCTTCGAACATCGCCTGGAAGCGCATAATTTGCGCGTAATCGGATGCCACGGGAAATTGGGTGATGACGTTCATAGCGATGCCACTCCTCGATACTTCAGGTCTCAGGTCAGGTCTCAGGAAAAACCGAGCCCAGGCCTTCTTCGATTCCAAGCTGGGAACAAGCAGGTTCAATCTTCCGTAAATGAACCGCACCCGGCCTGATTAGGGAAAGTGTAGAGGGATTTCTGCCGCCGCTAAGTGCGGGCCATCACACCAAATTTGTGACAATTCATTGGTATGCTGATGGGGGCCAAAAAATGCCGACTCTTGCCGATCGAGTGGCCGTGGTTCTGTTGGTGCTCAGTCTTTGGGCCTGTGGACGGCCTCCGGCTGAAAACAGTTCCAACTCCACCGACTCGCAAAAGCTGCCCTTCGACCGGCAGCCGCGGGAGACGGGCATTTCGCCGAGCCAGTCGGTGATACCTTCGACCACGAAACTGCCGGAGGGAACGCCCATTCCGGTGCGGTTGCAGAGCCCGCTTTCGAGCGCGTCGGCACATGCGGGAGACAGCTTCCGGGCCCTGGTTGAGGAGCCGATTGTGATCGACGGCCAAACTCTGGTTGCCCGCGGCACATCCGCGACTGGGCGTGTGCTCGAGGCCAAACCCTCCGCCAGATTTGGCGGGAACTCGACCGAGAGTTCGCATGAGAGTTTGCGTGACAGTTCGCATAAGAGTTCGCAGGAGAGCCGGCATGAGGATTCGCCTGAACCGGGCTACCTGCGCATTGTGCTGGTGAGCTTGCAGGTCGGCGGCAGGCCGGTAGCGATTGAGACTTCCAGCATCTTTGCCAAGGGCGTCTCTCGCGAAGCAAGGAACGCGGCTGCGGGTGTATCGTCTGGGGTCCGTCGTGCGGAGAGAGATAAAAATATAGATGTGGAATTGGCGGCTGATCGCCAGCTGAACTTCCGGCTGGCGCAGACCGTTGACTTACACTAGGCCAAACCTGCGATAATTCTGACGCGCTTCATTTCAAACTCAAGGCAGTTCAAACTCAAGGCAGTCGTGCCGTGCAATCCACGAAGCCCGCAGCTTTAGCAGCAGCACCGGGTAAAACGAGGGATGACCGGCCATGAGGAATCACCATGCGTATTCGTTCTGTGCGTATGTTAGTGTGCGCTTTCTTGCCCTCGCTCTTATTGGCGCTGGTGGTGCTGTCGTTGTCGATGGCATCCTTTGCGCAGATTGGCGTGGCCATTACCATTGGCCCGCCGCCTATTCCGATTTATGAGCAACCGCTTTGTCCGGGCGACGGCTACCTCTGGGTGCCGGGGTACTGGGCTTACGACTATGACATCAACGACTATTACTGGGTTCCAGGGACGTGGATTTTGGCACCGGAAGTCGGCTTCCTTTGGACTCCGGGATGGTGGGGCTGGGAAGGTGGCCACTTCCGGTGGTGGGACGGCTATTGGGGCCCGCACGTTGGGTTCTATGGCGGCATCAATTACGGCTTCGGCTATTTCGGTACCGGTTTTGAAGGCGGACGTTGGGACGGCGGACACTTTTTCTACAACCGCGCGGTGATGAATATCAACGTCACCGAAATTCATAACGTCTACAACACGACCGTGATCAACCGCAATGAGAACCACGTCGCGTTCAACGGCGGTAACGGCGGAATCAATGCGCGTCCGACCTCGGAAGAAGAAGCGTGGGGACATGAGCGGCATATCGGGCCGGTAGCCGCGCAAACTGAGCACGTCCAGGCGGCGCGAAACAATCCGCAGATGCGCGCGTCGGCGAACATGGGCAGGCCCGCGATCGCAGCCACCGCCAGGGCCGGAGACTTCAGCGGGCGCGGCGTTGTGGCAGCGAGGGAAGCTGGAGGGTCCTACACCCCTGCGCACAGCGGAGGGATGGCAAAAGGTGGCGGAAATCCGGTCCATCCCCACGAACTTCCACCGGTGGAACGGCCCGGCGCTCCGAATAGTGGCAATCCGAGAACAGACCAGAAGTACCAGCGGGAGCAGGATAAGCTGGTAGCCCGGCAGAATCAGGAACGCGACAAGCTCCAGCAGCAGCAGGAGAAGGAACACCAGCAACTGGCAAGACAGAACGCCAGTGAAGAAAGAAAACAGCAAGTGGAGCAAAAGCACCAGCAACAGACGCAGCAACTGCAGCAAAAACATCAGCAGCAGGCGCAGCAGATGCAGCAGAGACAGTCCGGGAACCGGGGCAAAAAGTAAGATCTTGCTGCGACGGAAAGCTGTGACCGTTGGCTGCACAAGCGTTCGTGGAACGGGCAGCAACTGGGAACCGGGCGTGGCATTGGCAAAACCGCCGATGCTACGCCCGGCATTGATTTTAGGGAATTACCTTGGTGATCTTACACAGCCATTAGCGCGCTCTTAGACTCGGAGCATCCGATATGGCGCTCTCCTACCATCGCTCCTCGTGCTGGCTGGCTGCTCTGGCCGTGTTGTGCTCGCTTTTTATTTCTGTCTCCGCATCTTCACAGTCACAAGCAGACAGCACGACAAAACGCAGGGTGGTGCAGCGGACGGCCCCCGTCTATCCGGCGCTGGCGCGGAGCATGGCTCTGTCAGGGGTGGTTCGACTCGAGGTCGTGGTTTCTCCCGACGGCAGCGCCAAGACAGTAGGGGTTAAGGGCGGGCATCCGGTGCTGACGCAGGCGGTTGTGAACGCGGTGCACAACTGGAAGTGGGAACCGGCTGCTCACGAATC
>JBEKED010000153.1:0-9495 GCA_050014035.1 Terriglobales bacterium | reverse complement strand
GAATCCATCGGCCAGGCAATGGCAAAGCCAAGCGCGGTCAGGGCAAACGAGACCAGAAACACGGTGAGCACGATGAGCCCAAACGAGGCGAAAGTGAAGTGCACGCCCACGAACGGCGCGAAAATCAGAAAAATCAATCCCTGGGCGGCGGCCAGCGTCGTGCCTCCCAAAACCTTTCCCAAAACAATAGCCGCGCGCGGCACCGGCGCCACCAGTACCGAGAGCAGGAAACCTTCGTTGCGGTCTTCGATCACCGACATCATGGTGAAAATCGCCGTGAAAAGAATGATCATCACCAGCGTGCCAGGATAGAAATAATCCAGATAGTGCTGCTGGCCGGCGGCTTGTCCCGAGCGAAATGAGGTTCCGAAGCCGGAGCCGATGACAATCCAAAACAGCAGCGGCGAAAGGATTACGCCCACCACGCGCGCGCGCTGACGATAGAAGCGCACCACTTCGCGCCACCAGAGCGTGAAAGCGGGCAGCAAAACTCCGGCCGATGCGGGAGCGGTTGCAGGGAAGGTTGCAACTTGTGTGGACATTGCTTCTAGTTTAGCAGCGTTGGCCGTGGTCTTCTAGCGGCTGCTCTTACTCGGATGCGCCTGAGATCTTTTTCTGCGTGATCCTCTCATAGGTCGGAGTTACGAGCTTGCCAGGTTTGGCACAACTACGGCGCGGCCCCAGGTTGGAACCGATAAGATGATCTGAAGGTGCTGTGCGAGTTGGAACATTGTCGCGTCGCAGACTTCGTTGCTCAATAAGGCTACCCCGATCTCATTCCCAGCATCGAAGTCTACCGTCCCCCAGATATCTCCCTCTTTTGTATAGATGGGTGTCGCCAAGACGAATCTCACCTCATCGGACACCTTGCCATTGTAGCCACTCATATCCTTGGGTAACGGCTCCACTTTAGTGCGACAGATCTTTCCATCCACCACCGCCCGCACTACCGCAACCTTTTCCGCCATTTCGGAGTTGATCTCAAATCTTAGCCTGCCTACCATTTCCTGCACTGGATTTTGCGCCCAGTAGTGACTGCATACGAGCTGATTAGACATCTTGCGAAAGATGAATACGCGCAGCCGGGCAATGTCTGGACTCTGAGGCAGACTCACTGCCCTGCAAACCGCCTGAATTGCCGTGTTAACCAGTTCGCTCAAGGGCGGGGAATCGGGAGTCAGAGGACTTGGGGAGAGTTGCGGCTGTAAAGCACCTGCGCTCTTGTTTTTGAAAAACTCGACGAGCAGGATTCCAACAATCGACAACAACAGAAACGTCGCACAGACAATCAGAGCTTTCAGGACTTGTTCCTTGGGCAATACTGCCAACGATGCGAGAAATGACGCGTCCGCAACCAGCGCAAAAAGGGCCAGAAGCTTCGTGGGAGTATCGGCTTGGCTGATGATGCTGGCCCAATTTGCCTTGTCCGCGGTTTTAGCTGAGCTTTTCGGCGGCATCCAGGCCTCCTTAGGTTGTGCAGCTCTGGATCACTCGAATTGTACTGCCTGCGAGTGCCTTTGCAAGAGCAAGCCGCATTTGCTGACAAACGTCGAAGTAATGCCACGTCGTGCTGGGCATGGGCACGACCGACGGTTTGGGCCTTGCGCTCAACATCGCCGTCATGCTGATTGCATTCCTCGCGCTCATCGCCCTGGTGAATGGCGTCATGGGCGGCATTCAGCCGATTCAGCGCCGGGCACCACTCGGTAACCATTTGCGGCACAATTCCTTTGCTGCGCGATTTCCGGTGTGCAATGCTATTGGGTACGGCGAAATCAAATAACACCGGAGAGTGCTAATGCGAAATACACTTGTGCTTGCTCTGCTTTTTGTTGGCTCGCTGACTCTTTGCGCCGCCGACGATGTTCCGTTCCTCGATGTCAAGCAGGGGCTCTGGGAAGTTAGCACCACGCATTCCATGAAGGGCATGCCGACCGCTCAAATGGGTAACATCCCTCCCGACGTTCTCGCCAAAATGTCTCCCGACCAGCGCGCCAAAATCGAAGCCATGATGAGCGGGAAACCGAGCACCGATGTGCGCAAGGAGTGCATCACAAAAGAGAAACTAGAGCAGCGATTGGCCTTCACGAAGAACCGCGGCGAGCGCGGCGAGTGTAGCCGCACCGTTGTCAGTTCCACCGGCCGCAAGCTGGAGCTGAAGATTCATTGCGTCGATAACGACACGACCTCCGACGGAACGGCGGTGATGGAGGCCATCAGTTCGGATACCGTCAAGGGCACGATGCACTTCGTCACCAAGACCAGTGAGAACGCCATCACCATGGACTTCACCACCAGCTCCAAATACCTGGGCCCAGCCTGCGGAGACGTCAAGTAGAGTTTTGCGCCCTGCACTCACCAACAAAAAAGCCCCGCGAGAGCGGGGCTATGACTCTGTCTGCGAAACGCGCCAGCGTCGAGCCCAAGCGAAAAGCAAATAGCTAACAGCGAATAACCGCCCTTAATTCGGCATCACCACCGAATCAATCACGTGGATCACCCCATTCGACTGAAACACATTGGCGATGGTGATCATGGCCGTGCCGCCCTTTTCGTCTTTCAGTTCCAGGTGTTTGCCATCATGCAGCATCACCCACAGCTTGCCGCCTTCCACCGTGGTCAATTCCGCTGTGCCGTTGCCCTCTTTAATCTTTTGCATCAGGTCGTGCGCGGATAACCTTCCCGCCACCACGTGATACGTCAACACTTTGGTTAGCATCGCCTTGTTTTCCGGCTTCAGCAGCGTGTCTACCGTTCCCGCCGGCAATTTGTTGAATGCTTCGTTGGTGGGAGCGAACACCGTGAACGGCCCTGCACCCTCCAACGTATCCACCAGTCCCGCCGCCTTTACGGCTGCGACCAGCGTCGTATGATCGGCTGAATTCACCGCGTTCTCGATAATGTTCTTCGTGGGATACATCTGCTGGCCGCCCACCATTGGATCTTTCTCCCCCGCCACAGCGGACATAACGGCCAGTCCCATCAGAGTCACAACTACTAAAATCTTGCGCTTCATATGCGAAATCCCTTTCGGTGCGAATTTGCTTGCTCGTAGTAGGTACGCTCGCCCGCGCCATTTGGATTTCGAGATTCGTGAAATGCAGAAAAAAGCGCGCAGCCCGAAGGCTGCGCGCCGAGAGAACTGCGTTGGAGAGTTAATGTCCGGCAGCCACCGCCATTACTTTCGGCTGAGTCTGTTCGGAGCGATCCACGTACATCTTGTACGACTGATAAACCGCGAACAACACCGCCATCAGCAAGGCCACCGTAGTCAGCCCGCCCATGGCGCTGAAGGCCGAGGCAATCGCAGTCAATCCCGCACCGATTACGTAGTTCGGGAACGACCACAGGAAAACCTTATGCCACAGGGCAAAAGGATTCCCGCCTTCCGTCAGTCCGATGATGCTCGCTACCGGCGCCGTATTCGCCAGGAAGTAAGTGGCGGCCGCCAGTACCAGATGCATCGTGTGCGCTGTCGAGCTGGCCCCGCCCGCAAATAGCTGGCTGTGATAAACCAGGTAGGCGAGCCCGGCCGCGTTCAGCAGTGTGCAGGCGTTAAATACAAATTGGACAGGGTTGGTTTTATTCCCGCCGGAATAAGATTGCGCGATCGCCGCCGTAACTGCTACCAGCAGACTCGCGAACAATCCCAGTTGCGTGACTCCCAGAAGAATGACGGGCAGATTCCCCGACATCGAGCTCGTCATTCCAGGCAGCTTCACCTTGAAACGCGAACTCAGTGCGGCTGCCGCTAACAGGAGCACCAACTGTGGCCACGCTTGCGCTTGCCATCTGACGACGCCGAACGACAGCGCGCACAGACTCGCAACGGCCCCCATTCCGATCATGACTTTGGCTTTGATTGGTAGTGTATTTGTCATGGTAGTCTCCGAATATGGTTTCAGTCGGTTGTCTAGTTGTCTCCTGGGTCGCCATCGCTGAGTGCTGCGCACGCGGTTTCGACCGTTGAAGTTGCACCCCAGACTACGCTGTCACCAGTAACGGAGGTGGCCCCCCAGACAACGCTGGTGGCTCCCCACACTACCGAGGTTGCGGAAAGTACGTTCGAACCCCAAACCACTGAAGTTCCCCAAACCACCGAATTGACTCCCCAAACCACGCTGCTGCCGGCGAACTCCGAATCCGGCGTGGTACTGACGAGAGTCACCGTGTTGTTGCTCGTGTTAAACACGGCGGTCGGAGAAAGTGCTACTCCGGTTGAGAGATTCGTATTGCCGAGCGCGGAGTCGATGTCCAGATATCCGGCCCCGTAAGTGAACAGGTCGTACTCGTTGTTGTAAAGGTTGTTTTGGCTGTCGTGCGACGACGTGAATTGCGTGAAGCCCTTCCATGCCGTCTTCATCAACCGCGATTTCACCTGGTCGGGTGTCAACGCGGAGTCCTGTTGCAACATCAGCGCCACCGCACCGCTCACTACCGGTGTCGCCATGCTGGTGCCGCTCAGTTCGTAGTACATCGAGGTTCCACTGGTCGGCCAGATCTCATAGCCTGGATAGGTCGAATCCAGCGTGCTGCCCGCAACCCGCAATGACACCTGCCGGTTTCCCGGGGCGACGAGGTCGGGTTTCGCGATGTGATCGATCGCGGTCGGACCCTTGGAACTGTAGCTGGCGATCTGATCGTCGGCCCGCGTCGGCGTCAGTTCGGTCATGGTTGCTCCCACGGTGATGACCGAGGGATCGTTGCCCGGCACCACGATTGTGCCGAAGCCGTCCGTCGGAAGATAGCGGCCTTCGTTGCCCGCCGCCGTCACCACCACAATGCCGGCCTTCCAGGCGGCTTCCACGGCCTGGTCCACCGGATCGAGCGTGTAGCTTTCAAACATCGGACGTCCCAACGACATGTTGATGACGCGGATGTTGTACTTGCTCTGCAGCGCGATCGCTTCCTGGATGGCGGCGATCACCTGGCTGTCGGTGCCTGAGCCGTTCTGATCGAGCACGCGCAGGTTGATCAGATTGACGCCAGGCGCCACGCCTGCATACGTCGCCGCATAGCCGTTGCCGGTGCCAGAATTGGCGCCCGAGCCGCCGATCAGGCCGGCCACGTGGGTTCCGTGTCCGAACTTGTCCGACGTGGTCGTATCGCCAACCACAAAGCTCTGGCTATAAACCACACGGCTCGTGCCGCTGGCATTGTTCAAGTCAGGATGGCTCGCGATCCCGCTGTCAATCACGGCCACGCCAACGCCACTGCCAGTAAAGCCATATTGCGATGCCGCCAGGTCCGCCTGCACCGCGGTTGCATATTCCTCGGTCATTGGATTCGCCGGATTCGAAAACTGCCCAACCGGGCGATCCGGCGAAATGTACACAACGTTGGCTTCGCCTTCCAGTGTCGGAATCATGCTGACCGGCACCGTCATGTTCACTCCGACGATCGTCGGCAGTTGCCACCGTATGGTCGCGCCAGCCGTTTGCCGGCCCTTCAGGTAGGTCTTGGTCGGAAACGTCTTGTATTGAACGTTCACCGTCACCATGCCGTTGGTTGACGCCGCTACCCATGCCGCAAGGTCGGGCGAATAATTAGGATGTTTAGCAGTTTTGCCAGCGTAAGACGGCATTGCCGAAAGCACCAGCAAAGCCACCCCAAGAACTCGGCCCCAAGCAGCACCCAAGCTTGGAGAATCGAGTGGACGCTGAATCGGTCCCTTTGGTGTTTGCGAGTTATGGTCGTTGTTCATAATGTTTTGGCGGCATTTTTTGGGGGCCGTGCCTTATCGACACGCTCCCTGCCTGGACTTAAATAGGCAATCGCCCTGCCAACCGCCATGTCCATAACCCAATCATTTTCAGTAACTTAAAAAGATTAGTTCCAGTGCCGGAAGGGGACAAGTTGGCCCACTGCGGCGCCCTGAACCCCGCCTGGCACCCCTATGTCGTTGGAAACAAATCGAGAGACAGAAGAAAGGTCGTTTTGGGACAATTTGGCCCGGAACTGAAGAACTGAGAACTGACAACCCTCTTCACCCGTTCCGCCATCGGGCCGCGAAGCTGCCACAGTCCACTATTGGTGATGACCTCAAAAACAAAAGCCGCGATCGTGATCGCGGCTTCGGCGGAATCCTTTTGTCTCATTACCCGGATGCCTTACCCAGATGACTGGCTCCAATTCTGCGCCTCCGCCGCCCCTGCAAACGAAAAGCGGCTAAACAGATCGAAGCTGGTAAATCGAGTCCTGATAAGTCCAGTCATAGAGGCCTGGCAACGCAATCTGGCAACAAGATCTGACAACGAAATCCGGCAACATGATGGTAAAAAACCGCCGAATAGGCGGCCCTACTGCGTCCCGATAGAACTCGCCACGGTAGAGAACGCGTTGTTGGCGTTGCTCCCGATTAGTTTCACCGTGCCAATTACCAATACCAGGATCACCGCGAGCATGACCGCGTACTCAGCAATATCTTGCCCATGCTCGTCTTTGCAAAGATTGCGCAAAAGCTGAACCATACATCCTCCGGCATTTAGAACAGAATTTCTGGGAAACTTGTGTACGTAATAATGACGACTCGGACCGCGATTGTCAATCGGGTGCGAAATTGGTAGTGGGTCAATTGACCCACTACCCGAAGATTGGGTAGTGGCTCATTTGATCAAACACCACCACGAAGGGCACGAAGTAGCGCCTAGGCTCTTGTGTGTGTTTTCCTTCGTGTACCTTCGTGCCCTTGGTGGTTCAGGCTTTTCTCGGGCGCGCCGTCAAAATGAGAACCGCGAAATAAGAATTAAGGCCCGGTAGCAAGCGAACCCGAAGATGCCGTCACAGTCCCCGTGTCGCCCACCAACTGAACCGCGGAACTGGAGGCATAATCCAGCACGCGCCCCGGCAGCACTCCCAGGAAAAGTGTAGCCAGCAAACAAGCCGCAATGGCGAACCCCGTAGCCGCACTTAGAGGAGCAACCCGAACTTCGCTCCGCGCCTCGCGCATGTACATCATCACGATAATGCGCAGGTAATAGTACGCGCCCACCGCGCTATTCATCACCAGAATAACGGACAGGATAACCAGGTTCGACTTCAGCGCCGCCGTCAAAACGTAGAACTTCGCGAAGAATCCCCCCGTAATCGGAATTCCAATCAGCGACATCAGAAAAAATGTTAACGTCGCCGCCAGCACCGGCGACTTTCTGCCCAGCCCCGCGTAATCTTCGAGCGTGACGTACTTTTCCTCCGCCCCCGCGAGGTGGCTCACAATGGCAAACGCTCCCACATTCATCGCCGCGTAGGCCGCAGTGTAGAACATCACCGCCGATGTGCCCAGTTCCGGCCGCGCCGCAAATGCCACCAGAATATATCCGGCGTGTGCGATGGAAGAATATGCCAGCAGGCGTTTGACATTGTTCTGCACCAGCGCACAAATATTTCCCAGCGTCATGGTCAGCGCCGCCGAGACCCAGATCAGCCAGAAGCGCCCGGGAGCATGGGCTTCAAACATCACCCGCAGCAAAACCGCAAACGCCGCCGCCTTGGGACCGGTCGACATCAGCCCCGTCACCGGAGCGGGCGCTCCCTCATAAACGTCGGGAGTCCACACGTGGAAAGGCGCCGATGCAACCTTGAATCCCAGGCCCACGAATAGGAACGCCGTCGCAACATAAGCCAGCACCGGCAAGTGAACCTCGCCCGCACGCAGGGCCGTGCTGATGGCATCGATGTTCGTGGAACCAGTCGCGCCGAACATCAGAGCCACGCCATACAGAAAAAATGCCGTGGCAAACGATCCCAGCAAAAAGTACTTCAGCGACGATTCGCTGCTCGCAGCGTCACGCCGCCGAAAGCCTGCCAGGATGTAAGTCGAGATCGACGAAATCTCCAGCGCAATAAAAATCAGTACCAGTTCGATCGCCGACGACATCAGACACATGCCCACCGTGCCAAACAGAATCAGCCCGTAGTATTCCCCCGCCCGGATGCGCTGCACCGCCAGATATTCGTAAGAACTAAGAATGCTCACCGCTGCAATCGCGATGACCAGGAAGTGAAAGAAAACGCTGAAGCCCTCGACGCGAACCATGTTCGAGAACGCCGTGCCCGGATACTGCGCCATCCACGCCGTCGACGCCAGCGCGGCCAGAGCGCCAATCAGTCCGATTGTGCCCAGCGATTTGTGGCTGCTTTCCGGGTCGAGCAGCGGATCGACAACCATGATCAGCATGCCGAAGACCGACAGCACCAACTCCGGCAGAATGCGCATGTAGTCGGCGAATAGCGGCGTTTGAAAATTCTGCGCCTGCGCCAGCAGGGCGGGGAACGAATGCGCGACCGAAGCCAGGCTGGTCATCGTCATCGCGATCACCGTCGTCGTCATTGCCCCACCACCTTGCTGGCCATTTGCGCCAGCGGAGCCAGCGCGTACCGTTGCACCGCCGGATCAATCGCGTTGAGCCAGACCAGCGGTGCGACGCCCATCACCAGCGCGGCAATCGCAATGGGAGCCAGCGCCGTCTTCTCCCGCAAGTTGAGGTCGAGCAGCGCGTTATTCACGTCGTGGGTAACCTTGCCGAAGAAAACACGCTGATACATCCACAGCAGATAGCAGGCGCTCCAGATCACGCCCGTCGCCGCGAGAATTCCATAAATCGGCCGGGCCTGGAACGCTCCGCTCAGCACCAGGAACTCCCCGATGAATCCGTTCATCAGCGGCAGTCCAACTGATGCCAGCACCGTGACCAGAAAAAACGTGGCGTACTTCGGCATGGGCGTGGCCAATCCGCCAAACTCGGTAATCTCATAGGTGTGCCGCCGCTCGTAGAGCAGACCCGCCAGCATGAAAAGCCCGCCCGTGGCGACGCCGTGCGCCAGCATCACAAAAACCGCTCCGTTCATGCCGGCCGTCGTGAAGCTGAAGATTCCCAGAACAACGAAACCCAGGTGGCTGATCGAAGAATACGCAATCAGCTTTTTCAGATTCGGCTGCACCAGCGAAACCAGCGCGCCGTAGATGATGCCGATCAACGCCAGCACCATGATCCAGGAAGCATTGCGATGCGCCTGATCGGGAAAGAGTCCGACATTGAAGCGCAGCAATCCATAGGTGCCCATTTTCAGCAGAACGCCCGCCAGCAGCACCGATCCCGCCGTCGGCGCCTCCACGTGCGCGTCCGGCAACCAGGTATGGAAAGGGAAGATCGGCACCTTCACCGCAAACGCAATAAAAAAGCCCAGGAACAGCCACAGCGAGGCCGCTTCAAAACCCGGCACCCCGCCGCTGCGAATCGCATTTTGAATGACGACAAAATCGAAGCTGCCCGTCTTCGCATACAGCCACACAATCGCCGCCAGCATGAACATTGAGCCGATCATGGTGAACAGAAAAAACTTCACCGCCGCGTAGACCTTGCGTCCATGGCCATACATGCCGATCAGCAGTGCCATCGGAATCAGCGTCGCTTCCCAGAAAAAGTAGAACAGGAACAAATCGAGCGCAGTGAAAACGCCGATCAAAGCCGTTTCCAGAATCAGCAGCAGGATGAA
>JBEKED010000152.1:0-10560 GCA_050014035.1 Terriglobales bacterium | reverse complement strand
CGCCGCCGACCTCAAGAAAGAGCTCGACCAGATCTGCGAAATCATCGGCCAGACGCGCCCCACGGCCGTGAATCTATTCTGGGCAATCCGCCGCATGACGGAGAAATTTGAAACTCTCCGCCGGCGCCCCATCGCCGAAATCCAGCAAGCGCTGATCGAAGAGTCCCAGCGCATGCACGCCGAAGACATAGCCGCCAACCAGGCCATGGGCCGTCACGGCGCCACCCTAATGCCCTCCGCCGGAGGCGTCCTAACCCACTGCAATGCCGGAGCCCTAGCCACCGCCGGCTACGGCACTGCGCTTGGAGTAATTCGAGCCGCCATAGAAGCCGGCAAAAAGATTCACGTCTACGCCGACGAGACGCGTCCCTTTCTGCAAGGCGCGCGCCTGACCGCATGGGAACTGATGAAGGACGGTATCCCCACCACGGTCATCTCCGACAACATGGCCGGAGTCATGATGCAGCAAGGCAAAATCGGGGCCATCGTAGTAGGCGCCGACCGCATAGCCGCCAACGGAGACGTAGCCAACAAAGTCGGCACTTATACAGTAGCTGTGCTAGCGAAAGAGCATGGCATCCCGTTCTACGTAGCCGCGCCGATCTCCACGGTTGATCTAGCCACGCCCGACGGCAGCAAAATTCCCATCGAGCAGCGCAATGCGAGAGAAGTAACGCACATCGGCGGCAGGCAGATGACACCCGATGGAGTCGAGATAGAAAATCCTGCGTTCGATGTAACGCCGGCAAAATACGTTGCGGCCATCATCACGGAGCGGGGGATTGCGCGCGCTCCGTACACGGAGTCGCTGCGCGGGTTGGCAAGTCAGACGCGGGCGACGCACTGAACCAAGGAAGCCAAATTTCATGCGCGTCATCATCGCAGGCGGTGGCACCGGGGGCCACGTAATTCCGGCCCTAGCCATCGCCCAACAACTTAAGAAGCAATTCGGAGCCGAAATTCTTTTTATCGGAACGGCCCGCGGCATAGAGACGCGGCTGGTGCCGCAGGCCGGCTTTCCGCTCGAACTGATTCAAGTCGGCGCGCTCAAAAATGTCAGCCTGGCCTCTTCGCGGATGCTCTCGGAGTTCGATCCTGAAGTGGTGATTGGAGTCGGCGGCTACGCATCCGGACCGGCGATGGTGGCCGCGATTCGCCGCCGTCTTCCCACGCTTGCCTTTGAACCGAATGTCGTGCCGGGATTTGCAAATAGGATGATCGCGCGCTGGGTTTCCGCGGCGGCGGTGCACTTTGAGGAGACCTGCCAGTATTTTCCCCACTGCACAGTCACGGGCGTTCCGGTACGCGCGGCGTTCTTTTCGATAGCCGCGAAAACTGACGGTCCACTCACTCTGCTCGTTTTTGGAGGCAGTCAAGGCGCCCGCGCCATCAATCAGGCGATGGTTGAATCATTGCCCGGTTTGCGCGAGAAGATACCCGGCATCCACATCATTCACCAAACGGGCCAGCGCGACTACGACCACGCGTTAGCCGCGTACCAGCGGGTGGGAATCGCCGGAGAAGTCCACAAATTTATCGATGATATGCCAGCGACATTCGCTCGCGCCGATTTGCTCGTCTGCCGTTCCGGCGCAAGCACCGTCGGCGAAATCACAGCGGCAGGCAAACCCGCGATTTTTGTGCCGTTCCCAGCCGCGGCCGACGACCATCAGAACGTAAACGCCCGCGCCCTGGAACGTGCGGGCGCAGCCGTGGTGGTCGAAGAAAATAAGCTGGCCGCGGCTTATTTGGTCGATACAATCGCGGCTCTGATCGGCGATATTCGTCGGCTGCAGGGCATGTCCGAGGCAGCAAGATCACTGGCGCATCCAAAGGCAGTCGAAGAAATTGCGGAGATGGTGGAGCAGTTGGCAGCGTTGGGTAGAAGCGAGTAGTCCGAGTTGTCATCCTGAGCGAAGCGCAGGACCTGCTGTATCTTGCGCCGACAAAAAAGCAGGTCCTTCGCTTCGCTCAGGATGACAATCTGCATTCGTGCCTCGTCGCACTCGGCGTCTCTGCGGCTAAATGGTCTATCATCACTTTTCATGTTTGCCAAGATTCAGCGTATTCATTTCGTGGGCATCGGTGGCATCGGCATGAGCGGGATTGCCGAGGTGCTGCTGAATCTCGGCTATCAGATTTCCGGCTCTGATCTGAAGCATTCTGCAGTCACCGAGCGGCTGGCCGCATTAGGCGCATCGATTCTTGAGGGGCACGCCGCCGCCAACATCACCGGCGCGGATGTAATCGTCACCAGCTCCGCCATCTCCGTTGATAACCTCGAAGTCACCGAGGCGCGCCGCTTACACGTTCCGGTCATTCAGCGCGCCGAAATGCTGGCCGAACTGATGCGGTTGAAATATGGCATCGCAATCGCCGGCATGCATGGCAAAACCACCACCACTTCAATGGTCGCGGCCGTACTGGCCGCTGGCGGTCTCGATCCGACGGTTGTCGTCGGAGGCCGCGTCGATGCAATGGGATCGAACGCGCGCCTCGGCAAGTCTCAATACCTGGTCGCCGAGGCCGACGAAAGCGACCGCTCGTTTCTTAAGCTCTCTCCCATCTTGTCGGTGGTCACAAACATCGATCGCGAGCATATGGATTGCTACCGCGACATGCGCGACGTCCGCCGCACGTTCCTCGAGTTCATGGAGCGCGTGCCGTTTTACGGCATGGTCGTCGGTTGCAACGATGACGAGGCACTCCGTCGGCTGTTGCCGCGCGTTCATCGCCGCGTGACGACGTATGGGACGAGCCCGGGTTCGGATTTTCTGATCCGCATGGAGTCGCCGCCGATTGGACAGATTCAGGGTGCAGGTGAGCATGGTCCTCTGACCCGCTTTCAGGTGACCTACAAAAATAAAGATCTCGGCAAGTTCACCCTGCACGTTCCGGGCGCGCACAACGTGCTGAACGCGACCGCGGCCATTGCCGTGGGCACCGCGCTCGACATTCCAGCCGAGCAGATTCGTTCCGCGCTCGACGGCTTTCGCGGCGTGGATCGCCGGTTTCAACTCAAAGGCCAAGCTGCTGGCGTCACCGTGATTGACGATTACGGCCATCATCCGACGGAAATCCGTGCCACGCTGGCCGCGGCTCGCCAGTGCGGGTTTCGCCACGTGCATGTGATCTTTCAGCCCCATCGCTACACACGCACTCGCGACTTGATGGAAGAATTCGCGACCGCCTTCGCCGACGCCGACACGCTTTGCGTGCTAGACATTTATCCGGCCAGCGAAAAGCCGATCGCAGGCATTACGGCGGAAGCTCTTGTGAGCTCCATCGGCGAAGTAAAAAAGACGCCCCCCACGCATGCTTCCTCGTTTCCCGACGCTGTTGCCTGGGTTGCCGCGATCGCCCGACCCGGTGACATGGTACTGACGTTAGGGGCGGGCAGCGTCTCGCAGCTGGGTCCCATGATTCTGGAAAAGCTGGAGACTGGATCGACTCCAAATCAGTAGCCAAAGCCCAACTTTTCCAGGTTGACCTTTTTTCTCATCGCTCGTCCAACGGACATACGGTGGGAGTCTCATGAACACGAACAAAGCCGCTTACTGGATCATTCTTGGAGTATTGGCGCTCGGCCTGAACGGCGAATACCGGCACGGAAATTTGGCGCCCTTGCACCGGATTGCTGAACGCGCCGATTCCGCATTTTGCTGGGTCGCGGCTCGTTCCGAGCGAACGCTGGAGGCTGCAGCAATCCTGAGCAACCGCGGCCGATTCGCGGCGTATGACCTGTTCGCTTCCAAAGAAATAACGGAGATGGCGCGAATCCAGAGTAAAGCGCTCCGCAAGGCCCAAGATGAGGCCGAGCTTTTCCGGCAAATAGTTCCCGACCGAGTTACGGAAAAGGTTATGGTCAACGTCAGGGAAAACGTTCGGGACGCCAAACGCGCCCAAGGCGACGTCTTGCGTGCCCAAGGCGAAATTCGGCGCGCCGAGATGGAGCAAATTCGCTCCCGCGCTCGTTCGGAATTCAAATTAGTCCGCACCGCCGATCGACGAATGCTGGTGGTCTGTCCAAAAAACGGCACGCGGATTTCCGTGAACGCAGGCGCGAACTCCGCCGATACCTCCGCAGACATTGAGCTCCGGGAAAACTTTTAGAGCCACACGCTCGGCGGCTAAAGCCGGCACTAAGAATGCGCTTATCGCAGCGGTAAACCGCTGCGCCGCCCAAACGCAACACCAAAATCGAGTTTCTCAGCGAACGGTAAAGCGACAGGGCCTTCTCGCGCATATTTCCACAAGCGATTGAACCAACTTGGCACTGTCTCAAATCGTGAAAACCAGTTATAGTATTTTTGCTCAGCGGTTTTCTGTCGACAACTGACTCGAACGAGTGGCGCGGAAATCAAGTTCAACCGCGGTGCAGGAAGAACTGTACCCGCCTCCCGGCGTTTCGCAGTACGAGGCTCCCGAACGCGAGCCCTTCGACGACGCCCGGCTAGTCGATCTCGAGGCGGAGCAGGAATCCCCATTTCTGCGCGGGCAAGAGCGGGTCAAAGTCCGCCGCGGAACCCTTCCCAAAAAGACTGCCAACGGGTTGCTGTGGGCGGGCGCGGCGCTCATCCTATTGGGGATTCTGGGGGCTGCCGGCCTGGGCCTCTACCGCTACGGCAAGCACTCGTGGCGTTTCCGCATCGATTCCAGCGATCAGATCGAAGTCACCGGCGCCGAGCACGTTCCCCACGCGCAGATCATGGAAGTGATGGGCGGAGACATTGGCCGCAACATTTTTTTCGTTCCGCTGGCGCAGCGCAAGCAACAAATCGAGCAGATTCCGTGGGTAGAATCGGCGAGCGTGATGCGTTTCGTGCCGAATCGCCTGCGCATCGAGATTCATGAACGCACGCCGGTTGCCTTTGCCCGCATCGGTTCGCACATTTCGCTGATCGACGCTGGCGGCACGCTGATGGAACTTGCTCCTGGCGGCAAGCACAAGTATTCATTTGCGGTGATAGCGGGCATGAATGCGGGCGAACCGCTCTCCACCCGCGCGGCGCGGATGAAGAACTACAACGCGCTGGTGCGCGAACTCGATTCGAGCGGCGCCCATTATTCCCAGGAACTCAGCGAAGTAGATGTCAGCGATCCCGAAGACTTAAAGGTTCTGGCCACCGATTCGAACGGCCAAGTCCTTGTGCATCTGGGCTCGGGCAATTATCTGCAACGCTACAAAACCTACGTGACACATGTGCAGCAGTGGCGGCAGCAGTTCGACAAGCTCGAATCGGTGGACCTCCGCTACGACGGCCAGATCATCGTGAATCCCGACCTCGCAGGAATGACTCGCCAGCCCGCTTTGACGCCCGCAGCAGCCAAGGCAGCCGTGGCTGCGGGAGTAAAGACCGCGGCCATCGTGAATTACGAAAAATACGTAACCCATCCCGCACCTCCGGCTTCTGCAAAGAAAGAAGCGAAGTCTACTCCGAAGCCCGCGACGAAAAGCGCAGTTCATCATGTTTTGGCGAAACCAGCTTTGGCGAAACCAGTTCACCCGAAACCAGCCGGAGCTAAACCAGCAGGAGGGAAACCAGCACCGGTTAAAAAAGTCCTGGTTACGCAAGCTCCAGGCCATCAAGCCGCGTTGAAGCCGGCTACAAACACTGCGCCCGTCTCGTCCACGAAACCTGCGGCACCGCCGCATCCGGTTGCATCCACGCCGCCTCCAGTTGTCACCGGACAGAAAAAACCGAGCGCAGCCGTACCTCTACCCAAGGAGACTCCGCAAAACTAGCGATCATCATGCCGAGCCACCAGCCCAATTTCATTACCGCCATTGACGTAGGCAGCGCCAAGACATCGGTGCTGGTCGCCGAACCGAGCGAAAACGGATTGCGTTATCGCGGCCACGGCATCAGCGAATCGCGCGGCCTGCGCAAGGGCGTCATCGCCGAACTCGACAAGGCTGTCAGCAGTATTCAAAAGGCAGTGGAGCACGCCGAGGACGTGGCCGGCATTCCCATCGAGCACGCCCTCATCGGAATTGCGGGCGCGCACATTCGCGGCATGAACAGTCACGGCGGCGTTACCTTCGGCACGCGCTCGAGCGAAATCGGCCGCGAGGAAATTCGCCAGGCCGTGGACAGGGCCCGCACCGTGCCGTTGCCCGCCGATCGCGAAATTCTCCACCTGTTGCCGCAGGAGTTCATACTCGACGATCAGCCCGGAGTGCAGGATCCCACGGGCATGATGGCCACGCGCCTCGAAGTGAGAGTGCACATTGTGACGGCATCGTCGGGCGCGACGCAGAACCTGGTAACCGCGGTCAACAGGGCGGGCGTTCACGTGGACGATACAATTTTTGAGCCGCTCGCTGGTGCGGATTCCGTGTTGCGGTCTGACGAACGCGAACTGGGAGTCTGCCTCGTCGACCTCGGCGCCGGCTCCTGCGATCTGATCGTTTTTCAGCAGGGCGCAGTCGCGCATACGGCCGTCATTCCGATCGGTGGCGATCACTTTACCAGCGATCTTTCCGTGGGCATGTGCACTGGGCTGGCGGACGCGGAAACGCTCAAGAAAAATTTTGGCAACGCGGTGCCGACGCTGATCCCTGAAGGCAATGAAGTCGAGGTGCCGTCGGTGGGAGACCGCCCATCGCGCATGATGCCGCAGCGCCTGGCGGGCGAGATTCTGGGGCCGCGCGCTTACGAGCTTTTCGAGTTGCTGCGCGAAAACCTGCGCCACGCAGGGGTTCTCGAGCACTGCATCGCCGGATTCGTGCTGAGCGGCGGAGCCTCGCGCCTTCCCGGAATTCTAGACGTGGCGGAGTCGGTGCTTCGGAAAGCCGCGCGCCTGGCGTGGCCAACTCCGATGGCGAAGATGCCATCATTCCTGGCCGAACCGGAGTTCGCAACGGTGTTGGGCATGGCGTACTACGGTCACCGCGCCCGCCTAGCCCGCGGTTTGCAGGAACCCGGCTTCGGTTCGCGCATGAAGGCGTTATTCGCGAGGAAGGGCGCGTGAGGCCGAAAGAGTTGTTGTGCATTCTGAGGAATCGGACCTGGCGACAAAAAGGAGGTCCTTCCCCTTCGGCTCCGCTCGGGGTGCAGGATGACAATTTATATGGTTTTGCTGAGAACTGAGAGCTGACAGCTGATTTTTACGAGGTGATTTATGACGGAAGACAACGGACTCCGCATCTGTTTCAACGAAGAAGCGCGCAACGACGCACGCATCAAGGTCATCGGTGTGGGCGGCGGCGGCAACAACGCGGTCAATCGCATGATCGACTCGGGCATGGAACACATCGAGTTCATCGTAGCCAACACCGACTTGCAGGCACTGCGGATGTCGCGCGCCGCCACGAAAATTCAGCTCGGGGTCAAGCTGACTAACGGACTTGGCGCCGGCGCGAATCCCGAAATCGGCCGCAAAGCCGCGCTCGAAGATTCGGACAAAATCATCGAAGTCCTCGAAGGCGCGGACATGATCTTCGTCACCGCCGGACTCGGCGGCGGCACCGGCACGGGCGCGGCGCCGATCATCGCTTCGCTGGCCAGCGAAATGGGCGCGCTCACGGTCGCGGTGGTCACCAAGCCTTTTGCCTTTGAAGGCAAACGCCGCATGCAGCAGGCCGAGCGCGGCATTTCCGAACTCATGGAGTCGGTCGACACCACCATCGTGATCCCCAACGAAAAATTATTGGCCGTCGCCGAGAACGCAGGCTTCTTCGAGTCCTTCCGCATCGCCGACGATATTCTTCGTCAAGGCGTGCAGGGTATTTCCGACATCATCACCATCCCCGGAATCATCAACCGCGACTTCGCCGACGTAAAGGCCATTATGGCGGGCATGGGTTATGCAGTGATGGGCACGGCGACCGCAGCCGGCGAGCATCGCACTGTCGAGGCCGCGCAGCGCGCTATCGCCTCTCCTTTGCTCGAGGCGGGCGCGATTGATGGAGCGCGCGGCATCCTCATCAACATCACCGGCTCGAATTCGCTGAAGCTGGCGGAAGTGCAGCAGGCTTGCACCATCATTCAGGGTGCGGCTCATGAAGATGCCAACATCATTTTCGGCGCCGTCCTAGACGAGAAGATGAAAGACGCAGTCAAGATCACGGTGATCGCGACCGGCTTCAAAGAGGCCGGTGTGCGTCGTCCGCGTCACCACGAAAATTACGATCCAGTCATCATTTCGCGAGAGGCTTCGCGCCACGTTTCGCATTCGAGCGATCATTTCCGCGAGCCCGAACCTGTGGCCGAACCGGAGCCTGTCTTCGAGGCAGAACCCACCTTCGAACCCGATCCAGCGCCCGCCGCTTTTCATGAGTCAACGCCCGCAAGCGCGCCGGCGCATGCCGAGGTAATTTCGCTGGACGCGATGCGATCCGCTCCTCCGAGCTATCAGGTGGAGGATCTCGACATTCCCGCCTTCCTGCGGAAACGCAGTGAAGTGATGTAGGGGACGAGCGCGTCCAACGATTTGTTTCCGTAGAGAGACGCGGACCATGACCACGGCTTACAACCGCATAGCCGGACAAAGTGTGGAGCGCCTTGCGGCTCTGAGCGATGGCATTTTTGCATTCGCCATGACCTTGCTGGTTCTCGACCTGCGCGTACCCGCGGGGGAAGCCGTGCACAACGAGCACGATCTCTGGCATGGCCTCGCCGCGCTCTCCCCGCGGCTCGTCATGTATATGATGAGTTTTCTGACGCTGGGAATTTTTTGGGTCGGCCAGCAAACCCAACTCAATCATCTCAAGCGTTCCGACCGCAGCCTTTCGTGGATTCACATCGCCTTCCTGTTTTTCGTTACCATCACGCCTTTTTCCACCGCGCTGCTCGCGGAATTCACAGCGTATCGAGTTGCCCTGGTCGCCTACTGGCTGAACATTTTTTGCCTGGGTTTCGCTCTGTACCTGAGTTGGGGATGCGCTACGCGATTGGGACTGGTGAAGGACGACATCGCGCCTGAAGTGCCGGCGGCGGTCTGCCGTCGCATTGTGATTGCGCAAGCGCTGTATGCCTTCGGCGCCCTCCTCTGTATCATCAACACGCACTGGAGCATCGCCTTCATCGTTGCGGTGCAACTCTATTACGCGATTGCGCCGCGCTGGCCGCGGTGATCTCGGACGAATGCCCTCGCTATCCACGAGCTCGAAATCTCTTCTGCTATTGCTGGTGCTGCTGGCTGCGACCGAATTCACTGTGCGCGGGCCGGTGCGTTTTCTGCGAGCGGCGGATTTCAACGACTTCATCTCGCCCTATATCCAATCCCGCGCCCTAGTCATGGGAATGGACCCTTATAGCCCTGAAGTTCTGGTGCAACTCTGGCCGGTCGAGGGCGCGCACCGACCGGAATTTCTTGCCAAAGACTTAGCGGACGGATCCTTGATCATGAAGCGCGGGATTCCGACCGCTTATCCCCTCACTTGTCTGTTTCTGCTCATTCCGCTGGCGGTTTTGCCATGGCCAATCGCTCATTTCGCGTGGTTGGTCATCACTGCGTGTCTGACTTTCGCGGCGATCTGGTCGCTTCTGCCGCTGATTGAGGCTGGGGTTGGGTTTAATGAAAACGACTGGCGCGCTTATGTTTTTGTGGCTTTCGCGCTGGCCCTTGCGCCTCTGCACACTGGATTTGCGGCGGGCAGCATCGTCATTGGCACGGTCGCTCTTTGCGGCATTGCGGTGTCGCGAGCGCAGGGTGGGAGCGACATCCTTGCCGGAATTCTGATCGGCATGGCGATTTGTTTGAAACCTCAAATCGGATTGCCGTTTTTCGCCTGCTACCTGTTGTGGAAGCGTTGGCGACTCTGCGGAAGCGCGGCCGGAGTTGTCTTCGCCACTGCAATTTTGGCGCTCGGCCGGCTGGCAATCGGTGGCACTCCCTGGCTCGAAAACTATCGCGTGGACAACAAAGTTCTGCTGGCGACGGGAATCCTGAGCGACTTCACGGAACGAAATCCAATCCGGTTCAGCCTGATCAATCTTCAGGTGCTCTTCTATGCCTTGCTGCGCCACGCCGCGCTGGCCAACGCCTTGGCATTCGCCGTTTCGGCAATTCTGTTTGGGATCTGGCTTGTGCTCATGCTGCGGCGCGGGTCGAAGAATGCCGATGTTCTGCTGTCGATAAGTACTCTGGCGGTTCTGAGCCTCTTTCCCGTTTACCACCGTTTTTACGACGCATTCCTGCTAATCTTCCCGTTGTGCTGGAGTCTCCGGGAAATTTCCGGCGCGCGAAACAAATTTGCGTGGTGGGCTTTTCTGCTGATGCTTCCGTTTCTTGTGCCGGGTGGATCGGCATTGGAACAGTTCCAGGCCAGCGGCAAGATTCCGCGAGCGATTGTCGACTCGTGGTGGTGGACTGCCATCGTCATGCCGCACCAAATTTGGTTTCTTCTATTTCTGAGCTTGCTGCTTCTATGGTGCATGGCAGACCCCCTACTCACCGATCTTTTGAAGTCAAGGACTTAGGGTGATTTTTGGATCGGGTCTTTGATTCTAAAGCACTTGCTTCTAAGCTCTTTATAAAACAATGACTTAGCTCGAATCTTGCTCGTTCGAGGGGGGCTGAGATTTCAAAGATCATTTCCCAGTCGCTCATTTT
>JBEKED010000151.1:0-9564 GCA_050014035.1 Terriglobales bacterium | reverse complement strand
ATGAACCAATCGCGAGCCTGCCGCAGCTTGGCCTCGCGGCGCAGTTCATAGATTTGCAGGTGGAGTTGCGCTTGTTCCTGGGTGGGCTTTTCTGACATGGTGTTCCCTCCTTAAAGTAGGTGCATGATTATTATGGATCGAATGTGGCGACTTCCGATTTCCCACTGCCGCGCATTATTCAACATATTACTTGTTAAATGCAAGTGAAAAATATTATGATAAAAATGTGCCGAGGAAACAAACTCGCAGGCGCCGGTCGGAGTGTCCGCTGAACGCTTCGGTGGAGATGCTGGGCGATCGCTGGTCGCTGTTGATCATCCGCGACATGATGCTGCGGGGTTTCCGCAGCTACAAGCAATTCATGGAGTGCTACGAAGGCATTGCCACCAACATTCTGGCCGATCGCCTGCATAAGCTGGTGGCTTGTGGAATCATCGCCACGCAGCCCGATCCGGCCGACGGAAGGAAGTTGATTTATTCTCTGACTGCCAAAGGAATCGATCTGGCCCCGGTGCTCACCGAGATGGTTCTCTGGGCCGCCGCGCACGAAGACACGGCCAATCAAGCACTGGTGTCGCAAATGCGGGCCGACAAGGCGAAATTTCTAGCGGGAGTGCGACAACGGTGGGCCGATACACTGCTGCTGCAGGATGGCAAAATGGCGACGGCAAGAACCGGCCGATCGTAGCTTGCCGTGCTCAAGCCTGGCCAGTCATTCTTTCGCCTTCGCTTTCTCTTTCTTCGCCTTCTTCGGTTTCTTCGTCGGCTTGGGCTTCAACGTCTTCGCGTATTCGTAGCTGCATTCGAGATACTTTTGCAGTTCTTTCGTATTCCTCAGTAGAGCGTCTGGGACAGCGACGTATTCCTTCATGACGGCGCCATACGCCTCAAACAAAGTGGTCTGGTGCTTCTTCAGAAATTCCTCACGCTTGTCCTCCGGGAGCCGGATGGCCAGGGACCGGGAACCTTGCAACAGGGTAAACATGTTGCCGTTTAGAGAAGTGTAAGGATTGGCATCGCCCTTGCGCTCGATGCCGGGGATGGTTGCGATGAGTTGATCGTAGAGATCGACTTTGCTAACTGCTGTTCCAGCGGAGGTTGGGCCCTTTTTGGATGCGTTCACGTTTCCTCAATTGTGGCCTTAACAGATTGCTGAAAAACTCGTATGCGCTACGCAATGGTCCGGCAGCGGCTAAAGCCGGCAACTGAAAAGTAAGACCTCACCGCAGCGGTAAACCGCTGCGCCATCCAAAAACTGGAACCAAATCGAGTTTTTCAGCAATCTGTTAAGGCCACAGGAGTAGCAGAATACACCCGGGGCATAGCATCCGGGTACGGTTGTGCTCCCATTCTGGAGAGGGAAGCCGGTGATTTTCCGGAACCGGACGTACACTCCCTTTCGGTAACCCCGGTAATCGTCGGTAACCATCGGACTGCGAGTACCCGGCCTTACAATTACCTTACTCCGCGGTCTTACTCGGCGAGCTGGATGGCGCGGGTTGGCGGGGTTTCGTCCGGGAATCTCCCGGCGAGGTTCGGAGCCGTTCGGCGCCCGCGAATATCGCTGGCGTGGGACAGGAAAAAGGCTGGAGTCCGCTCCCTATATGGCGTTTGGTTTTGGTTTTAACAAGCAGAAGGTCCTCAGCGCCGCGGAAAAGTTTGTGCAGCAGGGCAAGCTGCAGAACGCCATTGCTGAGTATGAAAAGGTCCTGAAGAACGACGAGAAGGATCTGACCGTCAACAACACCATCGGCGATCTCTACGCCCGCCTCGGCGACAGCGAAAAAGCCATCGAATGCTTCAAGAAGGTTGGCGATGCCTATGCCGCCCAGGGCTTCACCGTCAAAGGCATCGCCATGTACAAGAAGATCACCAAGCTCCAGCCGAGCGTGGATTCCTCGCTGAAGCTGGCGGAACTCTATACCCAGCAGGGCCTGTTCAACGATGCGCGCGCCCAATATCTGCAGGTGGCGGAAGACTTCATGAAGGCCGGCGACCTGGACCAGGCAGTGCGCCTTTTCCAGAAGGTCCTCGAAATGGACCCGGAAAATGTGCCGATGCGGGTCAAACTCGCCGAAGTTTACGTGCGCCTCGGAAAAAAGAAAGAAGCGTGGGAAATTTTCAGCGCGGCTGCGGAATCGCTGCGCGCCCGTGGTTCGCTCGCCGCCGCCGAAGATCTGCTGAAGCGGATGCTGGTGCTCGAGCCCGGCAGTAGTTACGTTCTGCTGCTGCGCGGCAAAGCCGCCCTTGAGGCCGACGATCCCAAGAGCGCCATCGAATACCTGGAGAAGGCCGCCGACCTCGATTCTCATCCGGATGGTTTACGCGACCTGCTGCGGGCCTACCTGAAGGCTGGGAACTTGGTCAAGAGCGCTCCCATTGCGGAGAAGCTGCTCACCGTGCACAACGATCCGCAGGCGCTGTTTCTGCTGGCGGAGGGTTGCGCCCGACTCGGTCAATATCGCGAGGCGCTCGAGATTTACACCCGGCATTGCGATCGCCTGCTGGCGACGGACTCAACCAAGCTGCTGGGCAGCCTGCATACCATGATCACCCACGTGCGCGACGATGCCGCCGCACTGGACTCGCTGTTGCTTTTGTTGAACAAGGCGGGCGAGAGCACGCACGTCAACGAAGTCACCGAGCTGCTGGCGCACGCGTCGGTGAAGGACGGAAATCTGGCGCGCGCTCGCGACCTCTACCAGATGCTCGCGACCACCGAGCCCCAGAACCAGCTCCACATGCAGAACTACCAGCAGGTGCTATCACGCATGGATGACGCAGCGCCCTCCGCCCTCGGGATCACCGCCGAGGAAGGGGCGGTCATCGCGGAGGAGTTGGAAGCGATCGCCCCAGTTATCGACCAGGCGTATCCCGATGATGTCGCCATCGCCGTGCGTTCGGCGGTTACCGATGCGGATCTGTTCCTTTCTTACAACTTGCCCGACAAGGCGGTTGTCCCATTGCTCGGCGTTCTGGCTCAGGCACCGCGCGACGCGCGCCTGAATCAGCGTCTCGCCGCGCTGCACACTCGCTTCCATCGCTTTACCGAAGCCGCCGTCTGTTGCCGCACACTGGAGAGTGTGTACCACGACGCCGGGTTCCCGGATGAAGCTATGCGTTATGGAGAGTTGGCCGCGCGCTATGAGCAGAGCGCCGGGGCCGGTCCATCGTCTCCGGGATCGTTGGCTGCTGCTTCTGAAGTCGCTTCGCCGGCCCTCGCTTCATCGCCGGCCGCACGGTCCGCGGCCGTGGCTCCGGCCTGGCACACTAGTACAGCTTCGGCTGGTGAAGCTGGGCACACCGTGCATCCGGAATTCGCCGTCCAGCATCCGCCCGACCACGATGCGTCCACTCACGACCTGATGAATCATGACTTGACCCATCATGATTTGACCCATCATGACTTGACTCATCATGATTTGACCGATCATGATTTGAGCGGGCAGGGTCCAGCCGCTCCGGCCTCTTCCGGCACCACCGATGCTGCTGCCGAGGCCAACTCCGACCTTGCCTCTGAGTGGGAGAACTCGCTTACGGTTGACGAAGACTCTCCGGTTGCGGAAGCGGCTGCCATCGAAGCGGACCAATCCGTCAATCCCGAGATCGCCGAGACCGTGGAGGAGATCCGTTTCTATCTCGAGCACTTCATGACGGACCAGGCCCACGCAGGTTTCGAAAAGCTCGAGTCCCTGACGAGCGACAGCCGCATTCTCGATCCGTTACGGGCTGCCATGGCAGGTGCCGGCCAGCCACAGGCCGATCCCGAACCGGAAATCGCCGAGATCAATGCCGACGAGATCAACGCCGACGAGATTAATGCCGACGAGATTAATGCCGGCGAAATCAGTGCAGGCGAAATCAGTGCCGACGAGCCCGCGGCTTTCGAAGTTCAGATGGAGGCCCAGCCTGCGTCCGAATTCTCCACCTCGCCCGATTTGGTTACCTATCATCAAGAGGCTCAGGGGCAAATCCACCATGAGGTTCCCGTGGAGTCGGGAACTGCGCTGGAACCGGCGCACGCTGGATCCGCCCCGGCGAACGAGTTGAACGCGTTTGTCGCCGATCTTGAAGCTTCGCTCGGCGATTCTTTTCCAAAAGCTGCGCCTCCTCCTCCTGGCAAGCCGGTATTGCCCGGCTGGCCGGTGGCTAAGGCGCGGGCGGCCGCCAAGAAGGGCGAACCGGAAACTGAGCCCGTGGCGCCTGAGCCCGTGGGCCAGTTTGAAGAGGCACACGCTAAAGTTGAAATTCCACCTGCGCTGCCGTTCGTGCCCCAACCACAGCCGGCACCAACGGTCGCGGCCTCGGCGGGAGGGAGTGCAACCGCAGCTGTGCCCGCCAGGAGTAAAGCCGCGAGGAAGGCTCCGGCTGTGAAAGACGCTCCGGCGAACGCTTCCACCATGAGTTACAGCCCGGCTGCGGTGCGTCCCTTGGGCGCCGGAGCCCAGGCCATGCATCCCTCCGGCAGCATCGATCTTTCGGAGATGTTTGGCGAGTTGAAGCAGGAATTGGAAGAAGAAGTGATCGCCGGCGACGACGACCCGGAAACGCATTACAACCTGGGTGTGGCCTTCCGCGAGATGGGCTTGCTCGACGAAGCCATTGCCGAATTGCAGAAGGTTTGTACTGCCATCGAACGCGGCCATGCCTTTGCCCAACCGGTTCAGACCTATACCTGGCTGGCCCAGTGCTTCCTCGATAAGGGAGTTCCTGAAGCCGCCATCCGCTGGTATGAAAAGGCGTTGAGCATCCCTGGACTCGATGCCGAAGCGCGCCTGGCCATTCACTACGAACTCGGGTCGGCGTGCGAAAGCGCCGAGGACAAGCCGGCGGCCCTCCGCCATTTCACTAGCGTGTACGGCACCAACATCGATTATCGCGACGTTGCCGAGCGCATTCAGGCTCTGAAGTCGTAGCGTCTCACGCAAGGGGCGTGTGCCCTCATTTGCGCAGCCGAGCGAAACGGGGGCGCAGCCCGGCAGTTGCCCTGAATTCCCTGTAGAATGCACCAAGTGGGGTTCGGAATTTGCGCTGGGGATGATGCCGGTCCCACGCTCATCCCGCAGCCTTACGGGCGGCCTTTATAAACGGCTTTTACACCCAACGACGCGTGCATGATGTCCGAGCAATGATTCCCGAGCGATGATTTCCGAACGATGATTTCCGACCCCAAGCTGCCTTTTGCCGGCGAACCCACCAGTGTCGGGGAACTGAAACCTCCGGCGAAAGCATCTGTCGGCAGCGTTTCAGTCCCAGATCCAGCTTCAGTCGCGAAGTCTTCGCCGTCGGTTGCGCGTCGGTGGCTCCGGCGCATCGGAGTGCTATTGTTCGTGTTTTTGTGCGCGACGCTTGGCGTGATGCTGATCATCCTGCCGTGGCGTCCGGAGTGGTCGGACAACCCGCTCCTGCTCCCGTATCCCACTTTGCGCGCGGTGGTAGCCAGCGGTTTTGCGCGCGGCGTCGCGACGGGCTTGGGAGTGCTCAATGTGTGGATCGGATTCTGGGAAGCGATTCAGTATCAGGAAGAAGAATGAGAATCATTGAGTCATTGAATGATTGAGACATTGAATCATTAGACCTGATGCTCCGATGATTCAATGACGCAATGACTCAATACCTCAATCATTCAATGACTCAATGAACCTATGACTGATCCAAAAATCAAACCTGCTCCCCTCGCCTACAAGAACGAACCTTTTCTCAATAGTCCTGACGGCAGAATTCTGCGGTTGCTGAGCGAGTACAGCGAGCCGCTCTCGCGCTTCCGCCGCGAGCAGATTCAGGACACGGTTGTGTTCTTCGGTTCCGCCCGCATCCACAGCCACGACCGCGCCAGCGGCCAACTGACCGAGGTGCGCAGCAATGGCGCGCAATTTTCCGCCGCGCAGCAAGCGAAAGACATGAAGCGGGCCGAGGCCGCGGTTGACATGGCTCGCTACTATGAGGACGCGCGCCGCCTGGCCCGCCTGCTGACGGAATGGTCCACCCATATTCCCGCCAAGCGTCACCGCTTCGTTGTGACCACCGGCGGCGGCCCGGGCATCATGGAAGCGGCCAATCTGGGCGCCCACGAAGCGGGAGGGAAGACGATCGGCCTCAACATCAACCTGCCCTTCGAGCAGAATCCGAATCAGTACATCACGCCGTCGCTCAATTTCGAATTCCATTATTTTTTCATGCGTAAGTTCTGGTTCGCATATCTGGCAAAAGCGCTGGTTATCTTTCCCGGCGGCTTTGGCACGCTCGACGAGCTTTTTGAAATCCTCACCCTCGCCCAGACGGAAAAGCTGGCCAAGAAAATTGTAGTGGTCATTTACGGCAGTGAGTATTGGAAGAAGATTCTCAATTTCGAAGCGATGGTCGACGCCGGCACCATCGCTCCCGGCGACCTCGACCTCTTCAAGATGTCGGATTCGCCGGAGGAAAGTTTCGAGTTCCTAAAAGAAGGCCTGACCACGTACCATCTGGGCCCGCAACAAGCTAAGCGCACCGGCGAAGCGGCCGTGCCGGAGATTGCCAAGACGCGGCCATAGGTTGTGTAGCGTAGGCGCTTTCCTGCTGCGAGTTGAACTGCCAACGCTCTGATTCCGTATACCCTCTTGAAGCGGGCACCCCAGGCCGCCGCAACTGCATTTTGGCCGCGATGCTGAGAGGGCTGAATCAATTTCCGAAGCACGAGGAGGCGCATTGAACATCAACGCAACGCCGAATTCCGGTCCCACACTGATCCCGACTGAACCAGGCGCACCCGCGCAGCCGCCGCTTCTGCACACAGTATTCATCGGCCAAGATGGCCTGCGCGCTGGCTGGAGCCTGCTCGTCTTTGTTGCCATGATGGCGGTTGCTCTTGTCGGGGTGAGATTCGGGATGCACAGGATCCACCCGGTGGATCCAAACGCCGCGCGGCAGTCCGCTGAGATATCCGCCCAAGAAGGCGTACTCTTCGAGTCCATTCCCTTCGTCGCACTTCTGCTCGTTACCTGGATCATGTCGAAGATCGAGGGCCGTCCTAACTCCGTTTATGGCCTGGGCGGCAAGCATAAAGCGGCGCACTTTTTCGCCGGACTGGCCTGGGGAGTCGTCTGTCTTTCTCTGCTCGTCTTAACCCTTTGGAAGATGGGACTGTTAGTCATCGAGCGACGCCTGCTCTTTGGCGGCGATGTTCTTCGTTACGGAGCAACGTGGCTGCTCGGCTTCCTCGTGGTCGGCCTGCTCGAGGAGTACCTCACCCGCGGCTACGTGCAATACACGTTGACGCGTGGTCTTGCTGGCCTTTACCGGTGGGTCTTGAAAACGCGCCACAGCGAGGCGTTCGGTTTCTGGACATCCGCCGTGATCATATCGTTCCTCTTCGGCTTCAGCCACGGCAGGAATCCGGGCGAATCTCCGATCGGAATGCTCTCCGCCGGACTGGCCGGCATCGTCTTCTGCCTCAGCCTGTGGCGCACTGGCTTTCTCTGGTGGGCGATTGGCTTCCACGCAGCGTGGGACTGGTCTCAATCCTTCCTTTACGGTGTGGCCGACAGCGGAATTATGGTGCAGCACCACCTTTTCGCCACTCACCCGGTCGGTAAGCCCGTTCTCAGCGGCGGCGCCACCGGCCCGGAAGGCAGCATTTTTATCCTGGCCATCTTCGGGCTCATAGTCGTGATCATTCTCTTGACCCTGCCTCGCACTCGGCCTCGTGAAGCTGTCGTTCGATCCGCCTGACTAGCTGCCTGGGTCAGCGTCCGTAGTACGCTGAGAGGGATGGCGGACCGCTGCCTGCTCTACTACATCACCGACCGCAGCCAGTTTCGCGGCGACGAACAGACGCGCCGCCGAGCTCTGCTCGCGAAAGTTGCCGAAGCCGCGCGCGCGGGCGTCGACTACATCCAGCTTCGCGAGAAAGACCTGAGCGCGAAAGAGCTAGAACTGTTGGCGAGGGACGCGGTCGCAGTTGTACGCGAGAATCGATTCACCGCTGGACACCGCTCCTTGTCAACTCGCCTTCTAGTTAACTCCCGCACCGATGTCGCGCTGGCTGTGGGAGCCGACGGCGTCCATCTGCGGGCGGACGATCTGTCACCTCGGGAAGTGCGCGCGATTGTGGAGTTCTCTGCTTGGCGGTCGGCCACCGGCCACTTTCTCGTTGCGGCCTCTTACCATTCGGCTGCCGATGTCTTGCGCGCCGAGTCGGAAAAAGCCGACTTCGTCGTCTTCGCTCCGGTATTCGGAAAACGAGGCGCTCCCGGAACGCCAGCCGCGGGCCTCGATGCCTTGCGCCAAGCCTGCGACGCGAAAATCCCAGTCCTTGCTCTCGGTGGCGTCACCCTGGAAAACGCTGCATCGTGTCTGCAAGCGGGGTCGGCGGGCGTTGCGGGTATCCGTTTGTTTCAGGAGAATAAAATCGAAGAGGTAGTTCGCGCGTTGCGAGCGCTCTGAGACCGATGCTCAAAATCAAGGAAACGACGGGCCGAATTCAACCCATGCAACCGATCTCCCTGTCCCGCGTCGAGCCATCGATTCCCGCGCTCGTCCGCATCCCTGCCGGCTGGTTCCTTATGGGCTGCGACTCGGGACAAGACAACGAAAAGCCCGTGCATCGGGTGTGGATCGACGACTTTCTGCTCGCCGCGCGCCAGGTCACGAATGCCGAGTACGACGCGTTCCTGCGCGACACCGAGACTCTGCCGCCGCCTTTCTGGAACGATCCCGTGTTTAATCATCCCGAGCGGCCCGTGGTTGGAGTGTCGTGGCACGATGCAGCTCGCTACTGCCAGTGGCTAAGCGAGACTGCCGGTAAGACGCCTGGAATTAAGTTTCGTTTGCCTACCGAGGCCGAGTGGGAACGTGCGGCGCGCGGCGGGCGCGACAGCGCACTATATCCTTGGGGCGATGAGCCTCCGCAGTCGTTGGCCGGATACGTCGAGCGTTGCGCCGGCGATTGGAAGACGGGCCCCGAACCCGTGGCGCGCGCCGAAGCGAATGCATACGGTCTCTACAACATGTGCGACAATGTGCACGAATGGTGCAGCGACTGGTACGCGCCGGAGTATTATGCGGTCTCGCCCGAGCGCAATCCGAGCGGCCCTGAAACGGGCGGACGGCGCGCATCTCGCGGAGGATCCTGGCGTCACCACATCAAGATGTCGCGCTGTGCGGCGCGTTCCAGTATTCCACCGGAGTTCAAATATGCGGACTACGGATTTCGCGTTACCGGCGACGTAGAAGCACAAGTCAGAAGTTAGAAGTCAGATTGCAGAAGTGAGAACTTTAGCTTTAATAGGATTCCCATGCCGGACCTCGCTACCCACTATCTCGAAGAAATGAAGCGCCAGTTCCGCGGCCACAAGCGCATGGGCGAAGCCGCTATGGCCCAGCTTGAAGATGAGGACTTTTTCGTGGCGCTCGATCCAGAATCGAATTCGGTCGCCACCCTGGTCAAGCACATTGCCGGCAATGCGCGCTCGCGCTTCACCGACTTCCTCACCAGCGATGGCGAGAAGCCCGACCGTTTTCGCGATCAGGAATTTGACATCTCGGAGAAAACCACGCGCGAAGAAGTTCTGCGCTGGTGGGAGC
>JBEKED010000150.1:0-9569 GCA_050014035.1 Terriglobales bacterium | reverse complement strand
TGCTCGAACCACAGATTCGGCATGAAATCCAGAGCATTGATCCCGGCTTACCCGTATTCAATGTTGTCGCGATGAATGACATCCTTGATCGGTCACTGGCTTCGCGGCGTTTTTCTGCCGACCTGGTGGGCGGATTTGCCGGACTGGCACTTCTTCTGGCCTCCATCGGAATCTATGGCTTGCTGGCCTACATGGTCAGCCAAAGAACGCGCGAGATCGGTATTCGCATGGCCTTGGGGGCCGGGCGAGGCGGCGTCCTGAAGCTGTTCTTGCAAAAGGGTATAGTGCTGGCGGGCCTCGGAATTGTGGTCGGCATGGTCGTTTCTGCATCCACTGCGTCGTTGATGGGCACTTTGCTTTACGGGGTGCGCCCGCATGATCCCGCTGTGTTTCTGATCGTGCCTCTGCTTTTGTTTGCCGTTGCCGTTCTAGCCAGCTATCTTCCAGCGCGGCGCGCGACCAAGGTGGACCCAATGATTGCCCTGCGCGAGGCTTGAGCTGGCGGGTTCAGATTGAATATTGTGGCGGCAATGAAAATGAAAGGGAGACTTCCATGACACTCAACTGCTGGAAAATCAAAAGCCGGAAATCTGAGCGATGGAGGGTTTGCGCCATGGCTTTGCTTTCCTTTGCCGCGGGATCGCTTATCACCGCCCGCTTGGCGCACATTGACCAGGTGAGGGCTGATAGCAATCGCATTTTCGAGCTTCGCATTTATCACACTGTTCCGGGCAAGGTGCCGGAGCTGGAGTCACGGTTTCGCAACACGACTTCAAAGATCCTCGCCAAACACGATCTGAAGGTTGTGGGCTACTGGGTACCCGAGGGTGCGTCCGATTGGGACAACACGTTCATCTTTATGCTGGCTCATTCCAGCCGGGAGGAAGCGAAAAAGAACTGGGATTCGTTCCGCGCAGACCCAGAATTTCAAGAGGTGCTCAAAACTGAGCAGGCCAACAAAACGGTGGAAAAAATAGATGTAACATACATGCGACCGACGGATTTTTCGCCGATGAAGTAGCGCGAGATTGGGCAAGATTAGATTCGTCACGGCAGTCGTTCTACGTCGGGTGCGCCACTTCTCGCGCTTTTCGAGAAGTGGCCTCGCCGCAATAGCTACAGCGCCAACTCCATCCAAAGCGCGCTCTCAACCGGAATCGAAGAATACGGTGCGATCTCCACGAACCCCACCCTGCGATAGAGTGCGATGGCATCCTGCATGGCCGAGGCAACCGTATCCAGACGCATCCGCTCATAGCCGATAGCGCGAGCCTCGGCAATCAAGCGTTCCACCAGCATCCGCCCCAGCCCAAGCCCGCGATCCCCCGGACGCACGTAAAGCCGCTTCATCTCGCAAATGCCGGCCTGAAGGGGGCGCAACGCGATGCACCCGGCGGCGTGATCCGCATACCGCGCCAGCAGCAATCGCCCGCGTGGCGGACCGTAAGCTCCCGGCAGGCTTCTCAGTTCCTCATCGAAACTCTGGAAGCACAAACTGAAGCCCAGGGACCTGCCATATTCCACAAAGAGCCCGCGAACCTCCTCGATGTGTTCAGGCGACGCGGCCCGAAGCAAATCAATCCGGCGGGAAGCCGAAGTCCCAGTCATAGCCACAATGATAGTTCCGCGCTTCTCCTTCGCGCCTTTGGTGGTGGAAGCATCCAGCCGGGTGCGCCACTTCTCGCGCTTTTCGAGAAGTGGCCTCGCCGCACAGCATGTTGGTGCCAGGTTGGCCCGCTTTTCCTTCGTGTACCTTGGTGCGCTTGGTGGTGGAAGCTCCAGCTCGCACCACAGCAAATAACGATTAACGTAATAATTACAGTGTAACAAGTACCCGTCTGTGGCTTTTTAACCACATTCGACCCCAAGCATTATCAACAACTTACGACTATCAGTATTGTATGTACATATGAGTACGCATAAAAATACCCCGACAAAGTGTTTCACGTGAAACACTTCTCCATTTTGTAAATGGTTGCGCTCGCCGCACCGGACGATTAAGATTTCTGCACTCCCATGTCCCAAGTCATTGCCACCGAGCCCGCGACCCCGCCCACCACCACCGTCCCCGAACCCTCCGTCGAGGTCTTCGCCGTCTACGGTGTCGAGCCCGAGATCCAGGCTTACGCCATGGCCAAGTACTCGCGCTCAGCGCTCTCCATGAAGGAGTCGCTGAAAGAGATCACCGCGCAGAAGGCCGAGAAGTTCCTGAACACCTTCTACTTCCAGTACGGGCACCGCTCCATCGCCGACCTGGCCCACATCGCGCTCGCCATCGAACGCCTCTCCATCCTCGCCGCCATCGTGGTCGCCGACGAGCAGCGCTGGGACGGCCAGGAGCGCTCTACGCGCTACCAGGATTTCCGCAAGAGCGGCTACTACACGCCCGTTTTCGCCGACGCCTCCTCGCAGACTCTTTACCGGGAAACCATCGAGTCCCTGTTCACGACCTACGAAAAAGTTTCGCAGCGTACATTCGAATACCTGGCCAGCATCACGCCGCGGCCCGCCGAAATGAAACCGGACGCTTACGAGCGCACCCTGCGCGCCCGCGCCTTCGACATCTCGCGCTACCTGTTGCCGCTCGCGACCAACACTTCGCTCGGCGAGATCGTCAACGCCCGCACCCTCGAAACCCAGGTTGCGCACCTGCTCTCGCAACCGCATAAAGAGGTCCGCGATCTGGGAGCGCGGTTGAAACAAGCCGCCGTTTCTCCCGCCTACAACGCGAACGAGGAATCGCTAAGCGCCCTGGTGGCCGAGATCCGCGCCGTGTCGCCCGAAGTCGCCGATCGGGCCGAACGCGAACTCCTGCGCGAAGTGCGGGTCGCGCCCACCCTGGTCAAGTACGCCGACCCGAATCCCTATGAAATCGAGACGCGTCGCGAACTGCAGCAGGCCGCCGCTGACCTGATGCAAGGTGCTGCCATCGAACCCGCACCGCTAGTCGATTTAATTGACGACGATTTGGTGGATACCGATCCGCTCGAGCTCGACCTCGCCACCACGCTCCTCTACGGACATTGTCATTATTCCTACCGTCAACTTCGCAGGACCATCGAAGCGGCTGGCGCGTCGCAGCGCCACGAAATCATCGACCTCGGCCTGCGCCATCGCGGCAAGCACGATGAACTGCTGCGTCCCTTCTCCGCCGGACAGCAATTCCGCTTCGACATTCTCATGGATATCGGCGGCTTCCGCGACATGCACCGCCATCGCCGCTGCATTCAAATCATGCAGGATTTCACGACTGCTCACCGCTTCGACACTCCACCCGAAGTCGAGGCCGCCGGAGTGCGCTCCGATTACGAATCGGCGATGAAGCGCGCGGAAGCGACGGTGGAGAGGCTTTCCGGAGCCGAGGATGAGGAAGCCGCGCAGAACGCGCAGTATGCCATCCCACTCGCGTTCCGTAAGCGCACGCTGTTCAAGATGGACTTCGCCGAGGCCGTGTACATCTCCGAGTTGCGCACCACGCCCGCCGGACACACCTCCTATCGCAATGTAGCGTATGCCATGTACGAAGCCGTGGCTGCGAGATATCCCGCCCTGGCAAAGTACTTTCGCGTGCACGATGTCCGCGAGCCCGTGGATTTGTTGAAGCGCTAAGAATTGGTTTAACCACCAAGGACACGAAGGCGCACGAAGGAAATCTCTTCCTAATGACGCCTTGAGTAGACCTGAAATTGACGCCGACGAATCCGCGCCTCTAGAATCAATCTGACCCATGCCCAACTACGAATACCTCTGCAAAAAGTGCGGCCACCGTTTTGAAGAAATCCGTAAGTTTTCCGACAGGCATCCCAGGAAGTGTCCCGAATGCGGAGGCGTCCTTGAACAAGTGATTTCCGCTCCCGCGGTGCAGTTCAAGGGCTCGGGCTGGTATGTGACCGACTACGCCAAGAAAGGGGCGTCTTCCTCGTCCGCTTCTTCCGAAGGTGACAGCGGGTCGAAAGAAGCGAAAGAATCCAAGGACTCGAAGGGAACCAAAGATACCAAGAAGGACGAGAAGCCCAAGTCCGATACACAAAAAAAACAGAAGAAAGACTGATGGTCGGGTAAGCCGCTTACCCGGTATGAGGGGCACGCTCGGGCAGGCCGATGACCAGGGTTCGCCGGCGCGGCAATTCTTCCTCCGAGATTTCCGCCAGGAATTGCAGGGCGATGCCCAGCCGTTCGCATTCCTGACAGGCCGCGTCGTTGAGAAAGTAGACTACGTCCCCGCCAAATCGCTCTTTGGCGCGGCGACGTTCGTCGAGGTCGAACGGGCTAACCGAATAGACCTTGATTTCGGGATGTTCACGCAGTATCGCGCTGAGTTGGCGTTGGAAGTTGAGCGCTCCTTGCCGCACTTGCGCCATGGTGAACGAAATTACGCGATAAGGCATAGTGGCTCGGGAAGGATAGCAGCTTTGGCGGCGGACAGGGCCAAGCTGCTGCCGAGCTTTCGCTCGGCTGGGCAGGTGAGGGCACCCGCCCCTCCGTGAGTCTTCTAGCCTCTGAATCCTTCCCGCTGCATTTACATCTAAACGGTCTGGAAATAGTCGTTACAACGACTAATATTCTATGACTGACGAGGAGACGCCTATGATCACCATTCGACCTGGCCAGGAGCGCGGTGGTGGCGACTACGGCTGGCTGAAGACGCGCCACACCTTTAGTTTTAGCGACTACTCCGATCCCAAGTGGATGGGTTTCCGTTCGCTGCGTGTGATCAATGAAGATTGGGTTGCGCCCAATGGAGGATTCCCGGCGCATCCACATCGCGACATGGAGATCATCACCTATGTCCTGTCGGGCAAGCTCGAGCACAAAGACAGTCTCGGCACCGGCTCGGTGATTCTGCCGGGCGACGGGCAGCGCATGACCGCCGGGCGCGGCATCCGGCACAGCGAGACGAATCCGTCTGCGACCGAATCCGTGCATCTGCTGCAGATCTGGATTCTCCCCAACCGACAGGGATACGAGCCCGGCTACGAGCAGAAGAGTTTCGCCGAAACGGAGAAGCGCGGCAAGTTGCGGCTGATTGCATCGAATGACGGCGCCGAGGGTTCGGTAAAGATCAATCAGGACGCGAAGCTGTTCGTAACTTTGCTAGCGCCCGGAGAAGAGGTAACGCATTCGCTAGGCGCCAAGCGTTACGCATGGCTCCAGGTGGCAAAGGGCGAAGTCGAATTGAACGGCCACAAGCTGCACCAGGGAGATGGCGCGGCCATCAGCGACGAGAAAAACCTGACGCTCAGAGGAACGAAAGACGCGGAAGTGCTGCTCTTCGATCTGGCGTGAGGAGATCGGGTGATCGGGTCATCGGGTGATCTAAGTTCAAGAGCCTTTGACGTTCGATCACCCGATCACCCGATGAGCCGATCACCCGATCTTGTTTATCTCGGCTTGATTCCCGCTACTGCCATCATTCTCCCCGTCACGCCCTTGTCTGCGCGGAAGCTGAATAGCATATTGCTATGACACGCCGTGCACGGGCCGATTTTATCGATGTTCTTTGCCAGCAGGCCCGCATCGAGCAGTTGGCGGCGGTTCGCTTCTGCCAGATCGAGAAACAGCTTCACCGGCAACTCGCTGTGTCCGGGAGCGCGCGCAGTTAGAAACAGCAACGGATATTTCTCCCGCACCGGATCCGATTCCTTCACCTCGCGGAACAGGCTGCTGCCGTAGGCAAATTGAGCGACAAACCTGGTGCGTACCTCTTCTCCCACTTCGTAGCAGCAGCCCTCGACCCCTGGCCCGATCGCAGCCACGAGGTTCCGCGGATCGCTCCGGAAATGTCTTCGCATCTCGCCGACTCCTTTTTCTGCAATCCGCTTTATCGTTCCGCGCCAGCCCGCGTGAAACACGCCGACTGCCCGGCGTTTCCGGTCCGCCAAAATGATGGGAAAGCAATCGGCGGTCTGCACCGCCAAGAGCAACTCTGGTGTATCGGTGATGAGCCCGTCTCCAGCGAGAGGCGTTTGCGGAATTCCTTCGACGCAATGAATCAAATCCGAATGAATCTGACGCAGGGCAACCAGCGGCCAGGTGCGGCGCCCAGTAGCGACGCCGAGTTGCTTAAGGAAGATCTTGCGGTTTTGTTCAACAGCCGCGCGCGAGTCTTGTTGCGTGAACCCAAGATTCAACGCATTCCCACCGTAGACTCGCGAAACGCCGCCCGGCCGCGTCGAGAAGGCATGCAGCAGCCAGGCCAGGCTGTCCAGTTTTCCGGAACGCAAAAGTTGTATACGAGACATTGAGTCATTAAAGCATTGAGGCATTGAATCATTGAAACGTCGAGCTGGTTTTCAATGACTCAATGCCTCAATGATTCAATGTCTCAGTCACGTTACTTCTTCCGCACCATTTCCGCGTCAATCTGAATCTTTACGTTATCGCCGATGGCAGCCTCGCCGGTGCCGAGAAGCTTGTTGTAGAGGAGATTGAAATCTTTTCGGTTGATCGCCGTCGTGGCGGAAATTCCGCGGCGCGAATTACCCCATGGGTCGGTGATTGCCGGAGTCGGGCCGTCGACGTCTAACGTGACCTCGTGCGTAGTACCGTGGATGGTCAGGTCGCCGATCACTTGCAGTCTGCCGCCGCTGCTGGCGATCCGTTTGGACTTGAATTCCATGGTGGGATACTTTTCCACGTCAAAGAAATTCGGGCTGCGCAGGTCTTTGTCGCGCATCTCAACCCGGGTATCGACCGAGTTGACATCGATGGTGGCCGACACTTGCGACTGCGTAATATCTTTTTCGTTCAGAACGATGCTCCCCGTCACCTTGGTAAAACTGCCAGTTACATTCGAAATCCCGAGGTGACGAACGGTAAACTGAGCGGTCGAGTGCGCGGGGTCAATATCCCAGGTGGAAGTCTGGGCCAGCGCCGGCAAACTCGCGAGCAGAGCGATGGCGAAAACTACAGCGGCTCGTTGCGTGGTTCCTGGCAAAATGATTCTTGGCATCAAAGTCTAATGTCCTTTGTGTGAGTTTTTCTGGAAAGAGCAAGCTTCCCGCGCGTGGCAACAAAACTCCCCCGCGGCCTTCCAGAGTCAAGTCACATTTGAGATGTGGCGCGACTCGACTCGGATGCAAGAAAAGCGCAGCGCGACCGGCGGCGAGCCGAGGCGTCGAATCCTGCCAGCAAAGTTCCCTCTAACCTCTTTGCAATGCCGAGCGGGAACACCGTTTGTCGCTGGTCGTTAGTCGTTCGCGATTTGCCGGCACTGAAAGGTCTTGCCAACGACCAACGACGTTGGCTAGTGTTCGACGTCGAAATAGATTTTGGTGGTGGCGCGATATTGCAAAACTTTTTTCCCGTCGAGCGCCATGTCGAGCGAATCCACGTGCGCCCACTTGATGCCGCGAACCGTCTTCGCCGCTTCTCTTACCGCCTCTTCGGCCGCCTTGGCAAAACTTTCTTTTGAAGTGCCGACTACTTCAATCACTTTCTGAGTCATTCCATTCTCCTCATGATTCCGAATTGCTCCGATGGGATTGTACGCGATTTGCGCTAAGATCGGCGATCGGCCAGATTCGCGGGTGCTTTGGGCGTGAGTTTGGGCGAAGGACCTGCGAGCCCGGCTCGGTAGAGTTCGGACGAAACCTCGGGGCGAGCCTGCGCTCGCCCGGGACGGCCGAGGCCGTCCCTACGCGAGCTGATCACTCTTTTGCCTGACTACCTGCCACCGCTCATAGTGGTAGCTGCTGGTTCGGCCGCATTTTCCTGCTCCACTGGATTGATCTTTACCGTTGCCAGAATCTTTTCCAGTTTGGCAAAAACCGCATCGCGGTCGACGTGCTGCACACCGCCTTCGGTGGCAAATCCTTCGGTGCCGAGGCCGAGGACGTATTCGTAGCACGCTCCATTCTCGTAACGGTGATAGTACTGCGTTTCGAGTTGCTTAATGGCGCTGGCATCGAAAGTGGAGGTGGTCAGCATGTCGGACGCTCCGATTTTGACTTTCTCGGCGTCGACCGGTTCGCCATCGGTGTTGCGCGTGTCGACGAAAGCGAAGTGCGAGCACTCCTGTTCGGAGGCACTGCGATTGACGTTCACATTGAAGAAGGCGGAGGCGAAGTCGGTGCCGGGATAGGAAGAGTCGGGCAGCGCGACGGTTGCGACGGCGACTCCCCCCGGCTCAGCGAAGTTCATCGGCACATCGCCCACGGCGGCAAACTCGGGCTGTGTTTTGTCGCCAGAAGTCAGCCGCGCTTTACGCGGATAGAGAAACGAAACGCCGTAGTTGGCATCGCTGTACGTGACGTTCGCGGGACGCTTTCCAGGCGTCTTCTTGGCGTGCGTAGTTGAGGCCGCAACGGTTGCGGGAGTTGGGCTGGTGGTCAGCGTTGCCACAGCGGCGGGCGCTGCTGAATTTCCCGTAGGGCTGGACACGCCGACCAGCGCCGGTTTTGGGGATTGCTTGGAACACGCGCTCACGGCGAGCAGCGCGGCGAGAATCGCAAAGCTTGCTACCATCGCCAGCTTCTGCTGGCGCGACCAGGATGAAGACGAAGATGAGAGCGTCGTCCCGGAGACTGTGTTGTTCGTTGCCTGGTTAGCCGACTCGCGGCTAACGGATTTCTGATTGCTGGATTTCCACGTCGTTGACATTTTGTCACCCCCTCTGCGGCTGGCGCAGTCGGAACTGATATCGCAGGCGACTCGCCAACCGGGCGGGCGTTGATAGAACGCAACTTATGGGCGAACGGAGCGGGGAGCCGTGTGCGCCGCCTTACACGCCGTGTGGCGGGAAGCACACCGCCAGTGGCCTGCGGTGCTGGCCGCTAGAATGTTCTGGTGCCGCAAGTTTCGTTGAGTCCGTCTTCTGCTTCTTATGTCTCTTATCGCGGACGCCTCGCGCCGTCGCCGACGGGGCTCTTGCATATTGGTCATGCGCGCACTTTCTGGATTGCGGCGCAACGCGCGATCGCCAGGCAGGGAACTTTGATATTGCGGAATGAGGATCTGGATCCGCAGCGCTCGCGCGCGGAATTTGCCCGCGCCATGATGGAAGACTTGCGCTGGCTCGGAATTCACTGGACCGAGGGGCCGGACTGCGGGGGCCCCTATGGCCCCTACGTACAAAGTGAGCGCGGGGCGCACTATCTGGAGGCTTGGCGGCGGTTGCGGGAGGGCGGATTTCTGTATCCGTGCATTTGTTCGCGCAAGGATCTGGCGCGGGCGGCGAGTGCTCCGAATGACGCCGACGATGAGCCGGTTTATCCGGGGACTTGTCGCGAGCGCAAGCATGTTGACTGCGCCGATCCCGCGGGGTTGAACTGGCGCTTTCGCGTCCCGGACGGCGAGCCGATTGAGTTTGTGGACTTGAATCTCGGGCGCCAGCGCTACGTTGCGGGCCGCGACTTCGGGGATTTTCTGGTTTGGCGGCGCGACGATGTTCCCGCGTACCAACTGGCGGTCGTGGTTGACGATGCGGCGATGCGAATCACGGAAGTGGTGCGGGGCGCGGATTTACTGAAGTCGACGGCACGGCAACTGCTGTTGATGCGCGCGCTGGATGATACCGCTCCCGATTATTTCCATTGCGAACTGGTGCGGGACACAGCCGGGATGCGGCT
>JBEKED010000149.1:0-9578 GCA_050014035.1 Terriglobales bacterium | reverse complement strand
GAGCCTGGTGATTGAGTTGATCACGCCGGTGGCGATGGAAAAAGGATTACGGTTCGCGATACGCGAAGGCGGCCACACGGTGGGCGCCGGCACGATCGCGGAAATTATCAAGTAACGTGTGGTGGCGGGGCTTTGCCCCGCCAGGACGGGGCCGAGCCCCGTCACCGCACGGACCTAAAACGCGGCTTGCAGCTTGCCGCCAGATCTTTCCTTCCGGGATAAAAAAGCCGGGAGGGGCAAAGAGAGAAAAATTGTGACTGGCAAAGAGAGAATTCGCATCCGGTTGAAAGCTTACGACTATCGCATTCTGGATCAGTCGACAGGCGAGATCGTGGAGACGGCCAAACGCACCGGCGCGCAGATTGCGGGGCCGATTCCGCTGCCCACGATGAAGAACAAATATTGCGTGCTGCGTTCGCCGCACGTGGATAAGAAATCGCGGGAAGCGTTTGAAATCCGCACGCATAAACGCCTGCTCGACATTCTCGAGCCGACGCAGCAGACCGTCGATGCGCTGATGAAGCTCGATTTGCCGGCGGGCGTGGATGTGGAGATTAAGGCGTTCGGGAAAGAGCACAAATAGTCGTTGGTCGTTCGTCGCTGGTCGTTCGCCAGCGATGGTTTTCAAACGACTAACGACTAAAGACTAAAGACTGACGACCAACGACTTCCGGTCGAAGGCACCCAGCCAATAGCTGTCGCGGAGTAAAGCACGAGCCAAGCTGGGAACGGAGAAGGAAATGGCGCGAGTAGCAGGCATTCTGGGCAAAAAAGTCGGCATGACGCAACTGTTCGATTCGAAGGGCGATGTGCGTCCGGCGACGGTGTTACAGGCCGGACCGTGCGTGATTACGCAGCACAAGACCAGCACCAAAGACGGTTACGAGTCGGCGCAGATTGGCCTCGTCGAGTTTGTGAAAGAAAAAAAGCTGACCAAGCCCATGCGCGGACATTTTGCCAAGCACAACCTTCCCCCGGTGAAGTTTCTCCGCGAAGTAAACATCGAAGTCGATGCTCCGGGCGAGAAGACCGAGGGCGTGATCAAGGTTGGCGACCGCGTCCTGGTGGATATCTTTGAAGGCGAGCGCTTTGTCGATGTGATTGGAACGAGCAAGGGGCACGGGTTTCAGGGTGTGGTCAAACGCCATCACTTTGCGGGCGGCGCTAAATCGCACGGCTCGATGTTTCAGATTACGGGTTCGATTGGTTCGTCGGCATTTCCCTCGCGCGTGTTTAAGGGCATGCGCATGTCGGGCCACATGGGCGATGCCCGGATCACGACGCGTAATCTGCGGATTTTGGGTGTCGACAAAGAAGAAAATCTGCTGGTGGTCGAAGGCAGTGTGCCGGGAGCGAATGGCGGATATATCGTGATCAACAAAGCGAAGAAGCCGCCGCGAGAGCGCCGCGGATTTGCGGGCTCGACCACGGTCGATCCGTTGAAGGCGGCCAAGCGAGCGGCCAAGAAGGCATAGAGCATGTGGTGCCGGGTCTTCGACCCGGCTTGACGGGGCAGAGCCCTGTCACCACACAAGCGAGAGAGATATGGCAACTATCGATGTTTACAATTTGAGCGGCGCCAAGGCGGGCACGCTGGATCTGGCCGAGGAAGTTTTCGGAGCGGTCAACGAAGACTTGCTCTGGGAGGCGATCACCCACTATCGCGCCGCGGCGCGTGCGGGCACGCACGCCACCAAGAACCGCTGGCGCGTTTCCGGATCGGGCAAGAAGCTGTGGAAGCAGAAAGGCACGGGGCGGGCGCGTATCGGCTCCATCCGTTCGCCGCTCTGGCGACACGGCGGCACGGTGCACGGACCACAGCCGCGCTCCTACGACTACGCTTTCCCGAAGAAGAAACTTCTCGGCGCATTGCGCTCGGCGCTGGCTTCAAAGTTTGCCGATGGCAAGCTGCTGGTGGTGAAAGCGTTCGACGTGAAAGAGCCCAAGACAAAATTGTTTCGCGAGGCGCTCGACAAGCTGAAAATCGACGGCACTGCGCTCCTCGTCGATATTTCGACAGCCGAGAACAAGAACCTGGAGCTGAGTTCGCGCAACCTCGACGGCCTCGAACTGGTCAAGGCGAACGAAGTTCATCCCTATCACATCATGCGCTACACGCACGTGATATTTGCGCAGCCGGCGCTCGAGAAGCTGCAGGATTCGCTGAAGAAGTCGGCCTCGCGGCGTCAGCACGAAGCCGAACCGGCGGAAGAAAAGAAAACAAGAAAGAAACCAGCCGGCCGCACGCGTAAGACTAAAGCCCAGCCGGAGGTGGCCTAGGGCCTAACAAATATGAAATCCGCCTATCAGATTATTCAAAAGCCGGTGATCACCGAAAAGGGCCTCGGCATTAAAGAGACGCAGAACACGCTGGTCTTTCAGGTGGCGCCGAAGGCGACCAAGACCGAAATCAAAGAAGCGGTGCAGTCGATCTTCAAAGTGAAAGTGGCGTCGGTGCGCACGGCGAATTATCCCGGCAAAGAACGGCGCCGGGGCAAGTTTACCGGCTATCGTCCGGATTGGAAAAAAGCGTACGTGCGCTTGAAAAGCGGCGAGAAGATGCCGGAGTACGCGCAGAATCTGTAGCGTCGTTCGCTATTCGCCGTGCGCTTTTGCGAGCGATTCGTGGCGGCGAAAAGCGAACGACGGACAGCGAACGACGGAAACAGTGAGCTGAAAACATGGCTATTAAAACCTACAGACCGACAACCCAGACGCTGCGCTATCGCACCTCGGTGACAACCGACGACATTACCTCGAAGAAGCCATACAAACCGCTGGTTGAGGGCAAGATACGTTCCGGCGGACGGCGCAATTCCGGCGACGTGACCATGCGCTTCCGCGGCGGTGGCAACAAGCGCAAGTTGCGCGCCCTTGATTTCAAGCGCGACAAGCACGGCATTCCAGCAACCGTTGTCACCATCGAGTACGATCCCGGCCGCTCGGCGCGCATTGCGCTGTTGAGTTACGCCGATGGCGAGAAGCGTTACATCGTGCAGCCCGATGGGCTGAAGGTTGGGCAGAAGATTGTGAGCGGTCCCGAAGCCGACATCCTGGTGGGGAACGCGTTGCCGCTGCGGAATATTCCGCCCGGCACTACTATTCATAACGTCGAACTGAAGCCCGGCAAAGGTGCGCAGATGGTGCGCTCGGCGGGCGGTTCGGCGCAGTTGATTGCCAAAGAAGGCGACTACGGACTGGTGAAATTGCCTTCCGGCGAAACCCGCAAAGTACTGCTCGATTGTCTAGCGACGATTGGGCAGGTTGGCAACACGGATCACGAGAACGTGACCTGGGGCAAGGCGGGACGCACGCGCTGGGTAGGCAAGCGTCCGCATAACCGCGGAGTGTCCATGAACCCGGTCGACCATCCGCACGGCGGCGGTGAAGGCAAAACTTCCGGCGGAAGGCATCCGGTAACTCCGTGGGGCCAGCCGACGCGAGGCTACAAGACGCGCAACAACAAGCGGACCGATGCGTTCATCGTGAAGGACCGTAGACAGAAAGGTTAGAGAACCAGGTTTCGAGGTTTTAGAGTTTCAAGGTTGCAAGAAAAATGCGAAGCTTCGCTCCAATTTACCGAGAGCTGACGGCTGAAAGCTGAGAGCTGACTTATGGCACGTTCTACAAAAAAGGGACCGTTCGTGGACGCGCATCTGGCGACAAAGGTCGAAGCCATGAATGCGCGCAACGAGAAGAAGGTGCTGCGAACCTGGTCGCGGCGCTCGACGATTATTCCGGAGATGGTCGGCCACACGATTGCCGTGCATAACGGACGGAAATTTATTCCCGTCTATGTGACCGAAAACATGGTGGGACACAAACTGGGCGAATTCAGCTTTACCCGCCAGTTCAAGGGCCACTCCATGAAAGCGGCGACCGAGGTGGCGGCGAAACCGGCGGGCGTTCCTGGAGGACCGGGAGCGATCACTCCGTCAGCGCCGGCGGCCCCGAAGGCGTAAAAACGGCTGTTAGCCTTTGGCTTTTGGCTCTTAGCTAAAAGCTAACCGCTAAGGGCCAAGAGCTGAGACAAATTATGGAATTTCGAGCGAAAGCACGGTACATGCGAGTATCGCCGCAAAAGGCGCGGCTGGTGCTGAACCTGATCAAGGGGCGGCGCGTCGAAGAGGCGCGGAACACGCTTGCCTTCACGAAGAAACGCGTGGCGGCAACCGTCGGGAAGCTGTTGCAGTCGGCGATCGACAATGCGAACTTCTTGAGCACCGAAAAGGGTCTGGATGTCGACCTCGACAACCTGTACGTGAAGTCGGCGGTGGCGGGCGATGGGCCGCGGATGAAGCGCATTCGTCCTGCGCCGATGGGGCGCGCCTATCATTACGTGCGGCGCATCGCGCATTTGGAGATTGTGCTGGCGGAAAAGAACAGGAACGGCGTGCCCTCGGCAACAGCGCCCGCGGCGGGCGAGAAGGTGGCCAAAGCTGCGCCTCCCAAGCCGAAAGCGAAAGCCAAGGCAAAAGCGCCGGCAAAGAAGAAAGCGGTTGGCAAGAACAAGAAAACGACCGCAAAGAAGTAGAAACCGTCGTTCGCTGTTCGTCGTTCGCGAAAGGCGAGCAGCGAAAAACGAGCAGCGAAAAGCGTACCGCTAAAGTTTAGGAGCAACGATGGGACAAAAAGTTCATCCATATGGATTCCGCCTCGGCTACACCAAGCCGTGGAAATCGCGCTGGTTTGTCGAGAAGGATTACGACAAGCTGCTGCTCGAAGACTACAAGCTCAAGGCGGAACTGAAAGACAAGCTCAAGTCGGCGGGCGTAAGTTCGGTCGAAATCGAGCGGCCGGGCAACAAGCTGCGCATCATTATTAAGACGGCGCGGCCCGGCATCATCATCGGCCGCAAGGGCGCGGAAATCGACAAGCTGAAGCAGGACTTGCAGAAAAAGACGACGCGCGAAGTGCATGTCGATATTCAGGAAGTGCACAAGCCCGAACTCGACGCCCAACTGGTCTCGGAATCGATTGCGCTGCAACTGGAAAAGCGCGTGGGCTTCCGCCGCGCGATGCGCAAGTCGGTCGATTCGGCGCTGCGCTTCGGGTGCAAAGGCATTAAGGTTCGCGTCAGCGGCCGCTTGAATGGCAATGAAATCGCGCGTTCGGAGTGGTATCTGCAAGGCCGTTTGCCGCTGCACACCTTGCGCGCCGATATCGACTATGGTTTCACCGAAGCGCGCACCACGTACGGGGTGATTGGTGTGAAGTGCTGGGTCTATAAAGGCGAAATTCTGCCGACAAAGAAGCGCGAAGCAACGCCGGCGCGCGAAGTAAGCACGACGGGCGCGTTTTAGAAAGTTAGAAGTCAAAAGTCAAATTGAAGAAGTAAAAGCAAAGGCTCCGCGGGCTCAATCGATTTGATGGCCAGGAGCTAATGGCTAAAAGCTAAAGGCTGATTTTATGTTGATGCCGAAAAAAGTGAAGTACCGCAAGCAGCAGCGCGGACGCATGACGGGGAAGGCCTTCCGCGGCGGCACGCTGGCTTTCGGTCAGTACGGGCTGAAGGTGCTCGAACCGGGCTGGATCACCGACCGTCAGATCGAAGCTAGCCGCGTGGCCATGACGCGTTTTGTCAAGCGCGGCGGTAAGATCTGGATCCGTCTGTTTCCGGATAAACCGGTAACCAAGAAGCCAGCCGAAACCCGTATGGGCAAAGGCAAAGGCGCGCCCGATCATTGGGTCGCCGTAGTCAAACCGGGAAAGATTCTGTTCGAAATGGAAGGCGTGAGCATCACCGACGCAAAAGAAGCCATGCGTCTGGCGTCCCACAAGCTTCCGCTGAGAACAACGTTCGTGAAGCGGGAAGTGCTGTAGCTGCAGTGCTTGGCGAGGGAAAAACAGGTCCTTCGCTTCGCTCAGGATGACAACTCTGAGTGGGATGACAACGATGGATAGGAATTATGAAAGCTGAAAAGATACGCAACCTGACCGACGCCGAGCTCAAGCATCAGGAGCGCGATTTGGCCGACCAGCTCTTCAAGCTGAAGTTCCAGATGAATATGGGACAGACGGAGAGCCTGAAAAAGATTCGCGGCCTGCGCCGGGATATTGCGCGCGTCCAGACCGTGCTGCGCGAGCAGGAACTGGCCGGACACAAGACCGAGGCCAGGACCGAGACCAAGACGGAGAAAAAATAATGGCGGAAACCACGGGTCAACCTGAAAGTGGCCAAGCCGAAACCGGCCACGCCGAAAAACAGTCGCACCGCAAAGTCCTGATCGGGACCGTCGTCTCGAACAAGATGCAGAAAACGATTGTGGTCGAAGTCACGCGCAAAAAAGCGCACCCCATGTACAAGCGCGTGATCTCGATTCGCAAGAAGTTCTACGCCCATGACGAGAAGAACGAAACCCATACCGGCGATGTGGTGAAGATCGAAGAATCGCGGCCGCTGTCGAAACTGAAGCGCTGGACGCTGAAGGAAATCGTGCGCAAGACGGCGCTGGTGCCGGAAGTTGATATCGACGCCGATATCGGCGTCCCGGCGAAGGATTAAGCAGCGGGGAGAGAAGGAGACGAACATGTCCCTAATGATGAGATCCATGCTCGAGGTGGCCGATAACTCCGGCGCGCGCAAGCTGCAGATGATCATGCCGCTCGGGGGCTCGACCGGTCTGCATGCGGGCTTGGGCGACGTGATCACGGCGAGCGTAAAAGAAGCTGCGCCCGACGGTCAGGTGCAGAAAGGCAAAGTGGTCAAAGCGGTGATCGTGCGCACGCGCAAAGAGCATCGCCGTCGCGATGGAACCTACATCCGTTTCGATCAGAATGCGGCCGTGCTGATCAACGAAACCGGCGAACCGGTGGGCACGCGCGTCTTCGGCCCGGTGGCGCGCGAACTGCGCGAGAAAAAGTTTTTGAAGATTGTGTCGCTGGCGCCGGAAGTACTTTAGCGCTGGCGTCTTGGGAGCCGCGAAAAGCAGGTCCTTCGCTTCGCTCAGGATGACAAGTTGGAAAGAAGGGTTTGGCTATGGGAACAGCAACGACGACCGAACATAAGCGAGTGGATATCCGCCGCAACGACACCGTCAAGGTGATGACCGGGCGCGATACGGGAAAAGAAGGCCGCGTACTGCGCGTGCTTCCCGACGAGGGCAGGGTGCTGGTGGAGCACGTGATGATGGTAAAGAAGCACGTGCGCCCGAATCCACAGCGCAACATCAAGGGTGGAATCGCCGAGCAGGAGCGCGCCATCCCTCTATCGAACGTGGCCCTGGTGTGCGCCACGTGCGGCCCGGTCAGGGTTGGGCACGAAGTGCGCGGCGATCGCAAGGTAAGAGTTTGCAAGAAGTGCGGCACGACGCTGGATAAATAGCTCTTAGCCATTAGCTTTTGGCGAAGTGCGAAGCACAGCAGCAAAAATTTGAGCTTCACGAACCGGTACACGTCGAGCTAAGAGCCAAGAGCTAATAGCCAAGAGCCGACACTCCGAAACCGTGATGGAGAAGGCAGCATAGAAATGGCAGACGAACAGAAAAAAGCCGAGCAGCAGCAGAAGAAACCAAAGCCGCCCAAAGGCGAGCCCAAGGGACACGCACCGGTCGAGGCGAAAGCAGGTCCCGAGACTCCCCGGCACGCGGCGAAAGAGCGCCCCCGGCTGCGCACCCGGTTTGAGAAAGAAGTAGCCGGCGTCCTGATGAAGGAACTCGACCTCAAGAATCCGATGGCGGTGCCGCGCCTCAACAAAATTGTCGTGAACATGGGCGTAGGCGAAGCCACTCAGAACGCAAAGCTGATCGACCCGGCGGTGAATGAACTGGGGCAGATTACGGGACAGAAGCCGGTAGTAACGCGGGCCAAGAAATCGATTGCTGCCTTCAAGGTGCGCGAAGGCATGCCGATTGGCGCGATGGTGACGCTGCGCGGCGACCGCATGTATGAATTCCTGGACCGCCTGGTGACGATCGTGCTGCCGCGAGTGCGTGATTTCAAGGGAGTCTCGACCAAGTCGTTCGATGGACGCGGCAATTACACGCTGGGTCTCCACGACCAGCTGATTTTTCCGGAAATCGATTATGCGAAGGTCGACAAGCTGAAAGGCATGAACGTAACCATTGTGACGACGGCCCGGTCCGACGATCAGGCGCGGTCGCTGTTAAAGCATCTGGGCATGCCGTTTCGAGCGTAAAGAAATCGGGAGATCGGGAGATCGGGTGATCGGGTGATCGCCAAGTCCGAATCGAGGTTTGACTGAGAGCTGACAGCTGAAGGCTGACAGAAGAATTAGGAGCAATTTTGGCGACGACAGCAAAACGAGTAAAGGACGCGAGAAAACCGAAGTTCTCGACGCGCAAGCATAACCGCTGCAAGATCTGCGGACGTCCGCGAGCTTATCTGCGGAAGTTCGGCATTTGCCGCCTGTGTTTCCGGCAACTGGCCTTGCGCGGCGAGATCCCCGGGGTTTCGAAGTCGTCCTGGTAAGACGTCGTTAGTCGCTGGTCGTTGGTCGTTCGCGATCACGGGTAGCGAAAACGGCGTGGGTTCACCGCAAAGTGGTAGAAAGATCGGCCGTCGGAAGTTGTTTGCTAACGACCAACGACTAGCGACCAACGACTAACGACCGACAGCAAGCTGCTGACAGGTTCTCCGCAGCAATTAGTGAAGTAGGCGGAGCGAACGGGCGGCTCGAGGAGAAGCAAACGATGAGGTTGACCGATCCGGTCGCAGACATGCTCGCGCGCATCCGCAATTCGATTCGCGCCCGGCACCAAAAAGTCGATATACCAGCTTCCAAGCTGAAGACGGAGATAGCCCGCATCCTCAAAGAAGAGGGCTATATCGCGAACTTCAAGCCGGCGGAAGAAGAGGGCCACAAGGTCCTGCGCGTATATCTGAAGTACGGCAACAATAATGAAGCCGTGATCACCAACCTGGCGCGGGTATCGCGTCCCGGCTGCCGCGTCTACGTGCGCCGCACCGAGATTCCGCGCGTGCTCGGCGGCATGGGTATCAACATCCTGACCACGCCCAAAGGCGTGATGACCGGACGCCAGGCGCGCCGCGAAGGCTTGGGCGGTGAATTGTTGTGCGAGATTTGGTAGAGAAGCCGCTGTTCGCTGCTCGCTCTTGGCGGTTCGCAAAGGGCGATGCGCGAATAGCGAATAGCGAATAGCGAAAGACGAAGAGCGACTTATGTCACGAATTGGAAAAAAGCCGATCGCGATCCCGAAGGGCGTCACGGTCAAAATCGAGGGCAACACGGTGATGGTCCAGGGGCCAAAAGGCAAGCTGGATACACCTCTTCCGTCCGGCATCACGATGGAGCAGAAGGACGGCAACCTGGTCGCGATCCGCCCGGACGATGCCCACTCGGCGGTCCACGGACTGGCGCGCGCGCTGGTCAACAATGCCGTCGATGGCGTGACCAAAGGCTGGACGAAGGACCTCGAAATCGTCGGCATCGGCTACCGCGCGGAAATGAAAGGCAAGGGCACGGTGGTCTTCAGTCTGGGCTACTCGCATCCGATTGAATATCCGCTGCCCAGTGGCGTGGATTGTGCGGTGGATGCGAAACAGACCAAGTTGACCCTGAATGGAATCGACCGCCAAAAAGTAGGCCAGGTGGCGGC
>JBEKED010000148.1:0-9632 GCA_050014035.1 Terriglobales bacterium | reverse complement strand
GGCATCCCAACTGGTATTTTCGAATGAGCAAGTATTCGATTCCATATTTGAAGCACCCGTCAGTGCCACGCACGTGGTTTCTGGATCAACTGCCGGAGGTCCCGCCAGATCTGGAGAATTTTGTTCTGAAGCCGCTCTACTCGTTCGCCGGATTAGGCGTGGTAATCGCGCCCACGCGCGCCGACATTGACGCGATCCCCGCCGCAAAACGCAGCGAATACATTTTGCAGGAGCGCATGAACTTTACCCCGGTAGTCGAGACTCCCCACGGCGCAACCAAAGTCGAACTGCGAATCATGTATGTGTGGCTCGACCAGTTGAAGCCGGTGCTGACCATCGTGCGCATGGGCCGCGGCCTGATGATGGGCGTAGACCAGAACAAGAACATGCAGTGGGTAGGATCGTCAGCCGCGCTGGTAAGTAACTAGCCAATCGCGACCAGTTATCCTCCAATACATCATCCTCTAATCTTGGTTGACCCGGCCGCGGCGACACTCTACCATTACGCCTTCACGGGCTGGAGGCAGCTTTCAGCCCTGATACTTAGAATCAAGAGCAACGGCGGCGGACAAGAGTGTCCGCCCCACACTTCTTTTATGGAGATTGTTGGCCAGACGGTATCCCATTACCGCGTCCTGTCGCAGCTGGGCGTCGGCGGCATGGGAGTGGTTTATGAAGCGGAGGACATCCGCCTGGGCCGCCGCGTCGCGCTGAAATTTATTCCCGAACACCTGGCCAAGGATCAAATCTCTCTCGAGCGCTTTTTGCGTGAGGCCCGGGCCGCCTCGCAACTCAACCATCCCAACATCTGCACCATCCACGACATTGAAGACGGCGATGGCCGCCCGTTCATCGTCATGGAGAAGCTCGAAGGCCAGAGCCTGAAGCAGCGCATCCATGGCAAAGCCCTCGAGCTCGAAGATCTGCTCGACATTGCCGTGCAGGTAGCGGATGCGCTCGCCGCGTCCCACGCCAAGGGAATCGTGCATCGCGACATCAAGCCGGCAAATATTTTCCTGACTCCGAATGGCCAGGTAAAGATTCTCGACTTCGGACTGGCGAAGCTGGCCAAAGGTGGCAGCGTAGGCACCTCGACCGACACATCGCTGGAAGAATCGCTGACCCAAGTGGGAGTCATTCCCGGGACGGCCGTCTACATGTCGCCCGAGCAGGCGCGCTCGGAAGATCTCGACGTACGCAGCGACATCTTCTCGTTCGGCGTGGTCCTGTTCGAGATGGCGACCGGCAAGAAGCCCTTCACCGGCACCAACGTCGTGACCACCCTCCATGCCGTAATCAATTCCAAGCCAGCCTCGCCGCGCACCATCAATCCAGCCGTACCCAACGAACTGCAAGCCATCATCGGGAAGGCGATGGAGAAGGACCGCGATCTCCGCTACAAGAACGCGACGGAGATGAAGGCCGACCTGGTCAAGCTAAAAGCAAAAACCGCCACGGAACCTACCCTACGCAGCGGCCTGCGCCAGGTACCGGGTTTCCACTCGAAGACGAAGACCAAGACCTTCCAGAAGTCGAGCGCCAGGCTGCCTTGGATCGTAGGGGCTCTAGCAGCCGTGGCGCTCGCGGTAGTGGCAGCGCTGGGGGCATGGTGGTTTACTCACCGAGCGCCGGCGCCGCCCGGTAAACGAATGATCGCGGTGCTGCCGCTGCAGAATATCAATAACGATCCGGAAAGCGAGTTTCTGCGTTTTGCGCTGGCGGATGAGATTGCGAATGCGCTCACCTATGCGCATTCGCTCGAAATACGCCCCTCAACCTCGACCCAGAAATACGCCAATACCGACACTGACCCGGCCAAAGCCGGACGCGAGTTGGGCGTGGGTACGGTAGTGTCGGGACACTTTCTGCGGCGAGACAAGACGGTCATGGTGACTCTGGAAGCCATCGGAGTCAAAGACAACAACGTGATCTGGACCGGCACCCTGAACGCGCCCGTCGATAACTTGATCGCCCTGCGTAACCAGATGGCGAAAGAAGTGCGGCAGGAGCTCGTGCCCGCCTTGGGCATCACGCGTACGGAGGTGGAAACGGGAAGCGTTCCGGCGAATCGCGATGCCTATGAGAAGTATCTGCGAACGCTGGAAATGGCGCACGAGGGCAAAGCGAATCGGGATGCGATCGCGATTCTGGAGGAGGTGGTGAGCCTCGATCCGAATTACGCGCCCGCATGGGAAGCGCTGGGACGGCGGTATTACTTCGACGGAGCGTATTCGGATGGCGGAGAGGCGGCCTATCAGCACTCGAATAACGCGTACAAGCGGGCGCTTGCGCTGGAACCAGGACGGATCAGCGCTGCCGCATTATTGGTGGCGAACGAAGCCGTGGGCGGACATCTCGACCGGGCCTTCGACGATGCCCGGGCACTGGTAAGCAAGCGTCCGGATTCCGCGTCCGCGCATTTTTCGCTGTCTTATGCACTGCGCTATGCGGGGCGGCTGGGCGAGGCGCAGAGCGAATGCGATCAAGCGCTGGCGATTGGCGCGGGAAATTTCAATTGGCGTACGTGCGCGCTGGCTTTTGCGGAAGCGGGGAAATCGGCGCGTGCCATGGAGTATCTGAACCTTGATGCAGGCTCGGAGTGGTCGAATGCGATGCGAGTTTCGGTGCTGATGCGGCAGGGAAAGATGACGGAAGCTCAGCAAGCCACACCGCAGATGACGGAAAATCCCACGTGGATGCGGGGCCTGGCGGAGGCATGCCTGAGTAAGGCGCCGGCAACAGAAATCCACCGTCTGGCCGAGCAGGCAGAGAACGGATTATTACCCAAGCAGGATCCCGAACTGAAGTATTACCAGGGTACGTTGCTGGCATTTTGCGGCGAAAAGCAGATTGCATTCACTTTTCTGCGCCAGGCCGTTGCCGGAAATTACTGCGCGCGCCAGGCATTGCAATCCGACCCACTGCTGGCAAGCGTCCGCGGAGACCCCGAGTTTCGCCAGATTGTGCAAGAGGCCGCGGACTGTCAGCAAAAATTCGGCGCGGCGCAGCAGTTGGGCAAGTAAGCCCCAGCGCATTATTTTTGATCCTTTCTTCAGAGTCGGTCCATCAGATTCTCATGTTTGTGATGCGAAATAAATTCCGCCTTGGAGAAGTGTGCGGCGGCGCGGCGACGGCGATGCTCCTGATGGCGCTGGCGGCTGCGACCACGGTCTTGGCCATTGCACAGACTCCGGAAAAGAAAACGGCCGATCATTTTTCGGCCCATCATTCTTCGGCCGATCATTTTTACGAACCGCTCCCGCAGGAAACCGGCGCGGCGGGACTGAAGCTCATGCTGCGGCGGTTGCAGACGACGGGACGGCTCATGCAGGTTGACGCGCATCCCGACGACGAGGATGGGGGCATGCTCACCCTCGAATCTCGCGGCAAAGGTGTTTCGACCTTGTTGATGACGCTCAACCGAGGTGAGGGTGGACAGAATAAACTCGGCAGCAATCTGTTCGATGTGCTGGGTGTGTTGCGGACGCTGGAAGTGTTGGCAGCCGACCGCTACTACGGCGTCGAGCAGCGCTTCTCACGCGTAGCCGACTTCGGCTATTCGAAAACTCCAGAAGAAACTTTTCAGAAATGGCAAGGGCATGACATTGCGCTAGCCGACATAGTGCGGGTGATTCGAACTTTTCGTCCGGATGTGCTGGTAGCAAGGTTTTCGGGGACGGAACGCGATGGCCATGGACACCATCAGGCATCGGCGATCTTGACGAAAGAGGCATTCCGCGCTGCCGCCGACCCGAAGCGCTTTCCAGAACAGATCAAAGAAGGATTGCAGCCCTGGCAACCGAAGAAGTTGTATATCGGAAACGTGTGCGGCTTCGGCGCTTCCACCTGCGACCCCGCCAATTACACCGTCAAGCTGAACACGGGGAAAGAAGACTCTCTGCTGGGGACGTCCTATGTGCAGTTGGCCATAGAGGGATTGCGCCATCAGGAATCGCAGGGGCTAGGCGACATTTCGATTCCCAAGGGCGATCGATTTGCGTACTACAAACTGGTTGATTCGGTGGTCGACTCGCCGAGAGATAAAAATAAAGACGGCCACGAACAGGATTTTTTCGACGGAATCGATACCACACTACCGGGGCTGGCCGACCGACTGGGAGATGAAGAGAAGAAGGTGCCGTGGCTGCGTGAGCAGCTTTCCCAGATCCAGCAACAGATTGCCGAAGCTGAGCACAACTCTGATAGCGACTCGGCAAAGAGCGCAAGGGTTCTGCTGAGCGGACGAAAGGCGGCGGATGATCTGCTGCAGCGCGTTCGACAATCATCGCTGTCGGAGGATGCGAAAAAGTTGCTGACCATTGAACTCGAGACCAAGCGCGATCAGTTCCAGCAGGCAGCGAACGTCGCGCTGGGAGTTGAGTTGAAAGCAGCGGCGGACGGTCCACCCGCGTCTTCTCCAGAATCGGCTGCCATGGCAGTTCCGGGAGAACGGGTTGCCGTGAAGTCATTCGGCTCTGCGAAAGGCGGGACCGTGGTCTCGGCAAAGTTGATCTTAGACGCACCGGGTTGCCAGCGATTCGCGAAACAAACAATGTCGGCCGACAAGCCTTCGAAAGCTGCGTTCGTCTTCCGTATGACGCCCTGCGACCAGGCCCGTTACACCCGCCCCTATTGGCATCGGCACGATCCCGAGCGCGATACGCTGAACACGATTGACGAACCGCAATATCAGACGCTTCCCTTCCCGCCGCCGCCGTTTCACGTGCGCATGGAATATCAGTATCAGGGACTTCCCGGGTCCATCGAAGTTCCAGTCATGGTACGGTTCCGGTGGCCCGATGGGAGTGAAGGCGAGCATCCACTGGCCATCGGCCCGGCATTTTCGGTTGCATTGACACCCTCGAGCGACGTCATCCCCACGAGCTTGCACGGCAGCAGAAGCGTGAAGAGCACGGCTCGCGATCAGAGCGCCAGTTCCCAGGCGCAAATTGCACTGAAGGTTCCTGAGGGTTGGCGCGCGGAACCGGCTCATGAATCGGTTGAGGTTCCGAAGGACAAATCCAAGGACGCCTCTTTCCAGGTCTTCCCCTCGGAACTTGAGGAAGGCCGAACCTCGATTCGCGCGGAACTCACCAGTGGCAAAAAAAGCTACGGCGAGGGCTTTTCCGTCGTCACCCGCGAAGACCTCGGCACCTTCTACTACTATCAGCCGGCGCTACAGCGCGTCAGCGTCGTGGATGTGAAAGTGCCGAAAGACCTGAAGGTCGGTTACATCATGGGCGCGGGCGACGACATTCCAACTGTGCTCGAACAGATCGGGATGAATGTCAGCATGATTCCGGCGGAAAAATTGACGACGGGCCTGAGCGAAGAAGACCTGAGCAAATATCAGACGATCGTGCTGGGGATTCGCGCCTACGACACGCAAAAAGATGTCATCGACAACAATAAGCGGTTGCTCGAGTATGTACAGAATGGCGGACGCTTAGTTGTGCAATACAACACCATGGGATCCTTTGGTTCGCCAGTTGATTTCAATGACGGCAAGTACACGCCGTACCCGGCAACGCTCAGCCGGACGCGGGTTTCAGTGGAAGAGGCTCCGGTACAAATTCTCGATCCCACCAACCCGATTTTCCATTCTCCCAACGAAATTACGCAGAAAGATTTCGAAGGATGGGTGCAGGAGCGCGGACTGTATTTTATGTCGCAGTGGGATTCGAAGTTCACGCCGTTGCTCGAATCGCACGATCCCGGCGAAGCCGAGCAGAAAGGCGGCTTGCTGGTGGCACACTACGGCAAAGGTACGTACATCTATACGGGATACGCGTTCTTTCGGCAGTTGCCCGCAGGCGTGCCTGGAGCGGTGCGGTTGTTTGTGAATCTGATCGGCAGCCGTTAGGCGTTGGTCGCTGGTCGTTAGTCGTTAGTCGTTGGCGAACAGCCATCGGCAGCGCTTGCTGCTCGCTGCGAAAAGCAGGTCCTTCGCTTCGCTCAGGATGACAAATTTATTTTTCGATGACTGCATCTCTAACCACGGCTCATAAGTGATCTCACGCGAAAGCAGTGCCGAATCCACCAACCCGCAGCTCGTCCGCGGCATCGGCCTGGGCTCCGCCACTGCCCTGAACATGATCGACATGATCGGCGTGGGACCGTTCATCACCATCCCGCTGATCATCAGCGCTATGGGCGGCCCGCAAGCCATGCTGGGATGGGTTCTGGGCGCGCTGCTAGCCGTCTGCGATGGACTGGTCTGGGCCGAGCTAGGCGCGGCCATGCCGGGCTCGGGCGGATCTTACCGCTATTTGAAAGAAATCTACGGCCCGCAAAAACTGGGACGCCTCATATCTTTTCTCTTCATCTGGCAACTGTCGTTCAGCGCTCCGCTCTCGATTGCTTCGGGCGCCATCGGCCTCTCGCAATACGCGGCTTTTTTCTGGCCGCATCTGGAGCGCGTCTGGTCGACCCACACTGCCAGCCTCAATCTGCCTCTCATCGGAACTCTGCAGTTAACCTGGGTAGCCATGCCGGCCACACTCGTCGCCATCGGCGTCTGCGCTCTCACCGCGTTCTTGCTTTACCGGCGCATCACCGCAATTTCACGCCTCACTAACCTGCTCTGGCTAGGCGTGATGGCAACCATCGGATGGATCATCTTCACCGGCCTCACTCATTTCAATGCACATCAGGCATTCGATTTGCCTCCCGGAGCGTTTTCATTCTCGCCCGACTTTTTTCGCGGGCTGGGCGGAGCCATGCTGATCGCGGCGTACGACATTGGCGGTTACTACAACGTGTGCTTCCTGGGCGATGAGGTCAAGAATCCGGAGAAAAATATTCCGCGCGCGTTGTTGCTGTCGATCCTGGTGGTCGCGTGTCTGTACATCGTGATGAACATCAGCATTCTGGGCGTAATCCCCTGGCGGGAGCTGGCGCAGTCGGGCGCAACCAACAGCAAACTCTATGTAGTTTCGACCATGATGCAGCGCGTCTACGGACAAGGCGCGGCGCGGGTCATCTCGGTCTTGGTAATGTGGACCGCGTTCGCCTCGGTATTTTCTCTAACGCTCGGGTATTCGCGCGTCCCCTACGCGGCCGCGCTCGATGGAAATTACTTTCGCGCCTTTGCCCGCGTGCATCCCGTGCTCAAGTTTCCTTATGTTTCGCTGCTGGCGCTGGCGGGAGTAGCGGCGCTGTTTTGCTTTCTGCGCTTGGCCGACCTGATTGCGGCGCTGATTGTGATCCGCATTGTGCTGCAATTCCTGGTGCAAAGCATCGGAGTGATCGTGCTGCGCATCCGCCGTCCCGACATGCCGCGCCCGTTTCGCATGTGGCTCTATCCGCTGCCCGCGCTGATCGCCGCGGCCAGCTTCATCTTCATTTTGATCTCAAGGCGAAACTTTCAGCGAGAGGTTCGCTACGCCGCAGTCATTCTGGTAGTAGGAATCGCGATCTACACGGTGCGAGCGTGGCGGCGCGGCGAGTGGCCGTTTGGGGATCAGTCGATGGTCGCTGGTCGTTAGTCGCTCGCAAGCTTGTGTGGTGGCGGGGCTCTGCCCGGCCGGGACGGGACGAAGCCCCGCTATTGGTGGGTGGACTCGAAGTAGACCTACGCATGATGAGTGCTATCGCGATTTTTTGCTAATTATCTACTTCGTATGAGAGATAGACACGATTTGGCCGTCGCTTTGACGCAGTTCGAGTGCGGCCACACCCCCGTCGCACTTGCCAGTATCGCACGTCCTCCGTCCGTTGCGGTCAGGGCAGCACAGAGTTCCATACACCTTCCAGACCCCGTTTTCTAGCTTGGCCGTCAGCGGTTTTTCATAGTCGATTTGCCGCCTCCCATACACCTTGGCCAATGCCGGTTCGGCAATACTTATCGCTGTTGCAGCATCCGGAACGCGAACACACCCGATATTGCGCGGTAACGCTTTGATCGTCTCAAAGGTGCAGTCTTCCTGCTCCGTCGTGACCCGAGGCGGACTGACTGCCGCACCCAAACTCCCATACCACGATGGAATCGGAATCTTATCGAGCGAATTCGCTTTTGCATCTGGTGTCACAGCCTGGAAGTAGGGCGTTGAGCGCGGAACTCCAGCGACTCCCTTGGGAGCAATAACCCACACGCCGCGATTTTCGCCCTGCGGCATTGCTTCCTGAACGTTCTTTGACAGCTGAGAGTACGGGTGGCCGAGGTCGGTTTTTTCGACGGTCGGTCGGACGATTTGGGGCATCCCTTTGGGACTAATTGCGGGACTAATTGCCTTCTGCGTTTCGACGCCTACTGGGTGGGTAGTAGCGGGATTGGCTTCGCGACTTGCCTCATTTTGTCCGTCGTCGGGAACAGAACCGTCCCTCTGCGGAGATTCGTCGCCGTCCTGCCCGGACGACATGGACCGATTGAGCCTCTCGATAACGGCCGCAATTGGAGAACCTGATACGTTCGATCCACCCCACGAACGATCGGCAACGGAATAATGCAGCACGACAGAAAAAGCGCTCAGCAATGTCACGGTAAGAATGCTTCCGCAGAGAAACAATCCAGGCCGCAACGGTTTCTGTTCAAGGACGCGGAAAGTCGGCACTCCCTGCACCGTCAGCGGAACCGGAGATACCGCCGCGGGAGCATAACTGTTCCGGCATGCCAGTGGAAGGCCGAACGCAAGGTCGGCCAGAAGACGGATCCAGAGACCCGTCCTCCTCAACATTCCGGTCTCGTGCCGAGAGAGATCGCGATACAACTGGATCGCTTCTTCGGAGTATTTCTCGCGAAACCGCGAAGGATAAAGACGCAGAAGGCAGGCGAATATCTTCTCAGACATATTCCCCCCTGAGGATTTTCTTTGCACGAGCCACACGCAGCAGATCTGCGAGTTTCTCTGCTTCGGCGCGCGCCAACTTCCGTCCGGTCGATGTCAGCCGGTAATATCGCCGCCGCTCATCCAGCAATTCCGATTTCCCGCTAAGATCAACTTCTTCAATCAATCCCTCTTCCAGGAGCGCCTGAATCGAACTGTAGAGCGTGCCCGGGCCGAGCCGAATGCGGCCGCCGCTTTGTTCTTCCACCTGGCGCATGATGGCATAACCGTGAAGGTCTTCGCCGGCGAGAGAAAGCAGTATCTGGAATGCAGCAGCGGGCAGTGGGTCAAGCTTTCGTTTGGGCATGGAGGTATCGATCCTCGCTATATCGATGATCGACTGTAACGCCGCGGTACTCCTGTGTCAATGCCTACGCTCACGATCCGAAGCGGGGGTTTACGGGGCGACGCCTCGTCACCGCCCGCCACTATTTCTTGGAAGACCCGTGATGCTTGCGCCAGTCGGCTCCGTCGCATCCGCCGTGCTGAGCGATCCCGGTGAGAATCAGTTCGGCGGTCAACCGGCGCTTGGTGAGGTGAGCGGCGATTCTCTGCTTCGCCTTCTTCGGTGAAACTTTCGGATCAAGAAACACCAGCACCGACGGTCCCGCTCCGCTGAGCGCAGCGCCCAGGATGCCGGAATCTCCCGTAAGTTCCTTGAGCGCCGGAAGCAACGGACAGAGCGGCGCGCGATAAGGCTGATGAATGCGGTCTTCGAGCGCCGAGGAGAGCAGGTCGGGACGGTCCTGCGTAAACGCCGCGAACAGCAGCATCGAGTTCTGGATGTTGGTGACGGCGTCGGCGCGC
>JBEKED010000147.1:0-12956 GCA_050014035.1 Terriglobales bacterium | reverse complement strand
GGCTATGTCGATCCCAAGAAGCTCATTCTGATGGGCGGCAGCTATGGCGGCTACATGACGATGATGGGCGTTACCAAGGCTCCGGAAGTGTGGGCGGCGGGCATTCCGATCGTGCCCTTTGTGAACTGGTTCACCGAGATTCAGAACGAAGACCCCGTGCTGCAGCAGTCAGATCTGGCCACGATGGGCGATCTCGAAAAGAACAAGGCGCTGTACGAAGATCGCTCGCCTATCAACTTTGTCGACCGCATCAAAGCCCCGCTGTATCTTTTGGCGGGCGGCAACGATCCCCGTTGCCCCAAGGAAGAAGCGCAGCAGGTAGTGGACGCGGTCAAGAAGCGCGGCGGGGTGGTCGAATACAAGGTTTACGAGAATGAAGGCCACGGCTTCGCCAAAGTCGAAAACCAGATCGACGCCTACAAGCGCGTGGCCGAATTTCTGAAAGCGCACGTTCCGCCAGCCGATTGCAGCTGCACACTGAACGATTAGAACACGGTTTCGGTAAGGGTGGCCCTTCCAAGCTTGGTTTGGGCGGGGCTTTGCGGCATCCTCCCGAGTCTCTCGGGACCGCTACGGATGCGCCTTTGCTGCGTGGCGCTTCTTGGCCGCTTCCAGCCGTAGCATTACCATGTAGAGCACGATCCCCACGTTGATGACGATAATCAGCAGGCGAATCCAGTCTGGGCGCCGCAACAGATCGGCGACTTCGAACGGGATATACATCGAGCCGGTGGCAATGGCCATCCACTCCGCCCAGGGGCGAACGTACCACAACCCGTAAGCCTCGACGAAGCGCAGAATCGCGTACACCGCCGCCACCACTGCGATCTTCCACAGGTGCACGTCGCTGAGCCGGTAGACGAGGTCGATGAACACGCCGACGAAGTGATGATGGGGATTGGCGTGAATAAATTCCAGGAAGCTTTCGGCAACTCCCCAGATATCTTTGTGGCGCATGGAAAAAACGCCCAGACCGGCCAGCAGGACTACCACGCCCTTCGAAAGCTCGAAGGTCGCAACCGTGCGCACCCCTTTGATGTGCCCGGGATCGTCGATTCTGGGATGCGGAATACGATGTGGGATTCTGGGATGCATGTGGTGCACCTTGATTTCCACGCATTCAGCGGGCGATTGCGGATTCATTCTAAAGCGTCGCCTCTAAATAGGCGTTTCCTTTCGAAGCGCTTGCACTGTCGCTAAGACAAGTGCTTCCTGGCTCTACCCTTGCTGACGAATGCTGGCGCGCAACTCCTCCACTATCTCGCGAGCCGCTTGGTGCGCGGCATCACCTTTGGTGATATCGAACGAGATGGCTCCCACCCGCGCATGACCGCCTCCCCCATAGCGCTCGCAGACTTTTGCCAGATTGACGGTCGGCTCCCGTTTGGCCCAGGGGTTCGACCCAACTGAGACTTTTACACGAAAGGAACTCTTGCTCAACCCCACGCTGTACACCGAATCGGGATGGAGATAATACGGAACAAATTTGTTATACCCTTCCTGGTCCAAATCGGTGATGTCAAAAAAAATCGTGCCGTCTTTTTCCTCCGTGCGCTCACGCAAAATATCGATCGAGCGTTCGTGCCGTTCGAGCAACGGCGGCAGCACCGCGGCAACAAATGGTTCCTCGAGAATTTTTGCCAGCGGATGGTAGGCGAGCAGCGGAATCATTCTCTTGACAAAGTCGTGCTTACTCGAAGCTTCGATCGCCATGGTCAGCTTCATCGCCGGAGCTTGCATTTCCACCGCAGATTTTGCGTCCTGGTACATCGCCCCGTCAACGATGTCGGTCCATTCCACTAATTCCGCTACCGGCTGCGGATCGAAGCCGAACCGCTCCTTGGCAATCATGGCAATGAAACTGGTGCAGGACTTGAAAGCGGGATCATAGAACTTGCGGTTGCTCTGATCCTGCTCGAAGTGGGCGGCATCGTCGGGAGACAGAAAAGCGCTCTCGTGGTGATCGAACCACCAGGTGATTTTGGGCGAACTGGAATACTTGAAATCGACAATGGCATTCTCATCGCCATCGAACTGGTTTTCGTCGAAGAGCGCGCCGGCGCGATGCAACAGGCCGGAGTAAACGAATTCCACATCGCTGCGAATGCGTTCGCGGTAGAAACGCGAGAACAGCGCAGCCGAGGAAGCGCCGTCAAAACATTTGTCGTGATAAAAGACCCGCACTCGCAAATTCGGCTTCCCAACCCCGGCGGTTCCAGGTTCGCCGGGCGTGAAGTGAAAAACAATTAGAGTTGCTGGTTTGAAGGATTATGTCAAGGCGGATTTTGCATCGTCTTCCAAATTTACCCGCACGAAACATCAAAGCATCGCAGAGATCGCCTTTGACAGTGGAGCGCCGGGCGTCCCCGCCCGGCCACACCAAACTAAACATAGGGATGTCAACGATTTTGTAATTGGGTCATCAGGCAGTTCGCAATTGAATAATAATGTCCAGCCTTCAAATTACCAGATTCTGTCCCGTTACTTTCTCCGGCGCCGGATCTTGAAGTCGAAACTGACAACTCCGTTCTGGTCGCGCAGCGCCACGATCGAGATGGTTCGGGTGATGTTGTACTCCACTTGGATGATCTGCTGGTTCGAAACCGAGACGTTGGTGCTGTAGGTGAGGGTGACATTGCTCGCCACTTGCTGCTCGACCGTGAGCTGCGGCCCGCGAACCACGGCCGTTTCACTGGTAAGTCCTTGCGGATCCACCTTGACCCGGCTCGCCCCGAACAGTTTCTGCAAGCGGCTGTTGACGGTGCTGTTGAGCGCCTGATTGATGAGCAGGTTGGAAGCGTCGCCGCCAAAGCCAAACGAAGACCCAGTGGTCGCTGCCGCCGCCGATTCTTCCTGCGTGCGCCCGAGCGCTAGCAGCGCGATCACGTCGGCTTCGGGAAGCTGCGGTTCCGACTGCCAGGTGACTTTCAAACCGTTGGGCACGCTGGCGTCGCCGCGGAATTGCACTGTAATGTCGTAGTCGCGCACCCGCGTGGTTGCGCGCAGATCGATCACCGGCTGCGTCTTCGACGGATTCGCGAACGTGACATCGCCGCGTTCAAGATTGTATTTGTTCCCGTTGAAATCAATTTCTCCTTCCAGAACTTCCACCCTTCCTAAAATTGCCGGACGTTCAGCAGTGCCGCGAACGTGGAGATCGGCGTCGCCGGAAAGCCGTGCAATGGCAGTTTGCATCTGCAATTCCGGAGTCGTCGTTACATGAACATCGAGCTTCAGCCGGCTCTCCAGACTTTCGCTGTCGCTCAGGAAGACGGTCTGTCGGCTTCTCTCGATGTACGCGCCGAAATCAAATCCCGGAGTGACAGCCAGCTTGGTCACCACCACATCTCCGCTCAGCACCGCCGCATTGGAACTGCCCGTCAGGCGGAGATCAGCATTCGCAGTCGAACTTACTCCAGGCGGATAACGCAGCCGAACTCCTTGCGCGGTCGCGCCGAAATCCAGAACAAAGATACCGTCCTGGTAGGTCGTGGACCCGGTTAATTTCACGGTGCCTCCGCCGGTGGTGCCACTGAGGTTTTCAATTTGAATTTGGTTGCGATCGAACTGCAGCACCCCATTCAGGTCGCTCAGGCCGCTCGGAAAATCGTTGTGGCTGACCGACGTATTCTTCACTTCCAGACGGCCCTGCAACACGGGATCGGAAAGCGTGCCGCTGGTGGTGAGGTTTACACCCAGCGTGCCGCGCGCCAGAATTTTAGGATTGAGCGACTGAAAGAGCGTCATATTGACGGTGCCGTCCAAGCGGAGGTCGAGCTCCTGCGTGCCCGCCAAATGCACGCGACCATGCGCGGTGAAATCGGTCCCACTCCCCGCCAAGTGGAGGCTCTCAACCAGCACAGCTTGATCCGCCAGTTCGAGTCGAATCGGAGAAACATTTTGTACCGCTACGTGCTCAACCTCAACGCTGAAGGACTGCAGTTCGGCGGAGGCTTTCAATTCCCGCGGATTTCGCAGGGGCCCGCGTACGTGCAGCGTTCCCCCCAGCGGACTCTGTCCCGTGATCTTGCCCTGCAGGTAAATGCGCAGCAGCGAATTGATGTCGAGATGATGGAAGGCGAGATTCAGGTCGGCGGGAAAGTTGTGCTCGTTGTCCAACCCAACGCTGCCGGCAATGGTCAAATCGGCTTTATCGAAATCGGAGTGAGCGTTGAGATCGAGTTGGCGTCCATGGGTGACCGCATCGACGTAGAAATCTCCGGCCCGCTCCTTGTCGAACGCCAGGTCTTTGAGGTGAACGTGCGCTTCGAGCGCGGGCTCGTCGATGGTGCCGCTGATTCGCACCGTGAAATCCGCGATGCCATCGGCCGTGAACCGGTCACCTTGCAGCCGCGGAAAACGGGCGAGATCCAGATTGCGCCCCGATAGATTCAGGAGAAATTCGTTTTTCGGCAAATCACTGCCTTGCGTATCGACGTGTTGCCTATTGACGCTTTGCGTATTGACGTTCTGCGCACTCGTGTTCAGCGTCGCCAGGTACGAGGTGCTGACGGCAGCGCTCCCGGAAATTGGCGCCCCGTAAACGCTGGCCGCGATATTGTTGAAGTGCAGTTCACCGTCGGCGAGGCGCAGATCGCTCGTCAACGAAGGAACGCCCACGCCGTAAGCCATGCCATTGCGTAGCTGGATATGTCCGTCGCCGTGGGGATTGGCTTCGGTACCCGAAAGAGTTGCGGATATATCCACCGTCCCGGCGAGCGGCTGCGCAGCCCCGGCGAGTTGAGCGAAGTCGGCCAGGTTGCCGTTGCGGAGGTCAAAGTGCAAAGTGAACGAATCGTTCTCGTGAAAGGCATAGCCAGAGAGTTCGGCGCTTACGTCGAAGTGGGCAGTGGCGTGCCCATGAATGAGCGAACCATTCCGCGCCGCGAAATGACTGCTGGAGTACTGGACGGTGGTAGTAACGGCGTCCCAGTGCACCATTCGCGAAGGGGTGCGTTGGCTTGCCGGCAAAGCGGTATCAAAATCGTAGACTTCGAGATTTCCGGCGAGGGCGATTCCAGAAAGTTTGCCGCTCGCGGTGCCGGTAAGATTCGCCCAGCCGTGAACCGCAAAGGGCAAGTTTGGCGAACCGTATGCCGCTTCCAGCAGCGGCGTCCATTCCTTCAAGTTGTGGCTGGTGAATGAAAATCGCAGCGCTGAAGTCGCCGCCAGATTGCCCGTAGCCGTCAGTTCCGAGGCCGGCGTCGTCAGGTGAAGCTCGCTCATCTCCAACTCGTCGCGCGAGCCGCGATAGACGCCATCGATCTGGCCGCGCACTGGGATCTCGCCCGCCGACAGTTTGGACAGGGGCACGATTCCGAGTTTCAGCCGCGTCTCCGCATCATGAATCGAGCCCACCCAGAGTATGTCGACACTTCCGCTGGCACTTCCGGAAAGCGCTAGCCGATCCAGTGGAAGACTCTTTGAACTTAGAATTTGCATGGCCGGTAGCAGCGGAAAACCCGCGAGTTGCAGACGCACCGCGCCGCGCTGCAGGCTTCCGGGCACCACTCGTCCGACCACGTGGCGCCGCTTAGGGACCGGCGACGGTTCGAGGGAAGTCTGCCAGTTGGTCACATCGGCATCGCCCTGCAGTTCGCCACCCAGCAAATTTGCCTTGATCGACGAAACGCGGAAGCGGTTCGGAGTAACGGAAAATCCCGCGGTCATGCGGCCATTGCGGATCGACACTTTGCCGTTCGACCATTCGATGTCTTTGGCCTGCACTTTTCCCTCGGTAGAAAAATCCTGCAGGTTCCAGGAACCTTTGCCCTGAAACTGGGCGGTCCCTTTGCGAACCTTCGCTTGCCGTGTCAGGGAGGCGAGTTCGCCAAGATCGGCGACGCCGTAATAGTCGCCGGTTAGTTGAGGGTTGTGAAAGTCATGCAGGTGGCCCGTGAAGTGAATTTCAGATCTTCCGGAAGTCACCGTCAAAGCACCGATATCGGCGCGTCCGCGGGCCAAAACCACCGCAGCGTCCGCCCGCCACGCAAACGAGGGGTATTCCTGAAACTGCGTGGTCACACTTCCCGCAGCAACATGGGCTTCGTATTGCTGCCGCAGCAGAGAGTAGTTCAGCAGCAGCGCCAGATCGCGGGCGGTAAAATCGAACGGCATTCTCTTGTCTTCCCACAGGAGTTCGCCCCCCTGCACTTCGATCCGCGAAACCGAAAGCGAGATGAGTTGCTCGATGGGTCCCTGGCCGGAGGAAAGTCGCGCCTGTGGCACGGGAGCGTTGGTGGTGCCGTCGGGATAGGCAATGATGTGGACGACGGGATGCTCCAGCACGAGAGAATGTAATCCGATCGTGGTGCTGAGAAGCGAAATGATCTTCAGTTCGCCTTGCAAGCGGTCGGCGTGCAGGAAGGGGGCCTGATCCGGAGCTTCATGCCCATGAATAGTCAGGTTGCGAGCATCCACGCGCAGGCGGAAGGGAATGGTGTGCAGTTCTCCCAGCTCGACGCGGCCGCCGGTGAGCTTCTCCGCCGAAGCAATCACCTTGCGGCGGACCCTCTGTTGGAAAGAATCGGTAGTGACGTACCAGGCGAGCAGACCAAATACAATCAGACTGAAAACGCAAAACAGCAGAAAAAGTTTCCACAGAATCCGCCGCCGCACAGGAGGAACTGGCTCGATCAATGGCTCGGTCATTCTTGGTTCAACGGTTCTGTTCTCCAGCCCCCGCTTCGGGAGACTTGATCTGGCTCCCCGAACGCAAACTGGCCAGCCAGCCCGAGAGCAGTTCGTTCATCTTCTTTTCGGCCAGCAAGTCCTTAATTCGCCCGAAGACGTCGGTCAACGGAGCAGCGCGGCTGCCCGCTTTTTTCATCGCGGGCAGCAACTCATCCTGATAGTAGGTTTCGACCGCGTGCTCATCAATCTGGATCGAAGGTCGCAGCCGGTCCTCGACCAGCTTCATGAGACGGATCTCGTCGCCCAGTCGCTTCTCGATCGCGCTTTGGGTTAAGCCGTAACGTTGCAGGGTGGCCCGCCAGCCTTCTTCGGTCGCGCATTCCCGATTCAGCTTGCGCACTTCCATAACGCGAGCTGCCACCTGCTCCGCCGGAGCCGGCTGCGACGGCCGCACCTGTTCCCGCAGCAACTCCTGATCGATCAGCCGATTGAGGGCGGATTCGCGCTCCGCCGAAGTGAACGAATCGGGATCGCGGCCATTGGTCAGCGCCTCGAAGGCTACTTCCTGCTCCCAATCGCTTTGCAAAACCACGTGTCCGTTCACGTTGGTTACCACCCGATCGACAATCGGACCCGCCACGGCCGAGGCGCCCGGCGCCAGCGTCAGGGTTAGAGCGAGCGCTCCCTGCCTCCAGAACTTCTTCATCCCGAGTTGGATGCGCCTGCATTTCATCAGAATGACTGCCCTACGCTAAACGAAAAATTAAAGTGCGGCGCGCGTTGATACCCAAATTGACCAGCCTGCTCTCCCGACGCCTTATTGGTCGTGATATTGGTATAGCTGGGAAAGTAGGGTGGATTCAAATTGTACCCGAAATCAAAGCGCAATGGGCCGATTGGCGTCTGGTAGCGCGCTCCCACACCCACCGCATGGGAAACATAATTGTAACCACAGTGCGAATAAAAAGGCGGTGGTGCGGCCTTAAAACAGAGGTCCTCGTCGGGCTGATGAAAACGCACCAGACTGGGAAGCATTTCCTGGGGCCGCGCAAACACGTTCCCCATGTCCTCAAAAAGCGTAAACCCGATTTGATCGTTCAGGTAAGGCATGCGCACGTTTGGAAAACGCATCTCCACACTGTTCAGGAAAAGAGCGCTCCCACCCACGGGAAATCCGGTGAAGGGGTCGCGCGGCCCTGCCTGATTTAACCCGAACCCGCGATTGGAGTTGCCCCCGCCGCTGTAAAAACGCTCGGGCAGAGGAATCAGAGTTTCCCCGCTTAACGGCTTCTGTGCCGGATCCAGCACCGCCGTGCTGCCGAATGGGTTTTCAATCCCCACTGTGGTCGAACGGGCAAGCACAAAGCCTTGCCCCGTGGTGTGATTGCGAAAAAACGTGTGATACGTCGAGTTCTTGGCCACAAAACGGCTGAAATCCGCCGCCGAGCCAAAGTGACCCGATGCCAGACCGCCTTCCGCCGTGGTATAGCTGCCGCGCGTACTTTCCAAATCGTTATCGCGACGGTTGCGCACGTAGATGAAATTGGGTATTCCCACCTGCGTGGGTTGTGACAGCAGCGGAATTAGGTTACTGCTAACTTCAATATTACTAGCCTCTACCCGGCGATAGCTAAAGCGATAGGCGAGAGTTGTAAGCTCCCGGTCCTGCATTTTGAAAAACACCTGCGAGATCTGCAATGTGCCTTCCAGCCGCTTCGAGGTGAAGGTGGTGACGTCAATGGTGTTGTCGTAAAGCGCCGTGGCGGTGAAACGAAGTTTCTCCAGGTTCAACAGGTTGGGAATGTCGTAACTGATAAGCGCTTTCTGCTGCAGCTTTCCCAAGACGCCCTTTATGGTGACGGTCTGGTGGCGTCCGCCCACATTGATCCGGTTGATACCGAGAGAAACCAACGGGCTCACTCCGGTTCGCCCGAGTGGTTGGTTCACGCCGTAAGTGGGTTGTCCGGTCTGAAATTCAAACCCGACTCCATAATCAAAAGTGTACCGATCCGCCTCGCTGGTCGTCACCAGCACGTTCTTGCGCGACTCGGTCCCATCCGGGTTCTGGATGGCGGCATCGACCTGCTTGAACAGGCCGAGATCGTACAGTCGCCGCTGACTCTCCAGCATATCCTTTTGACTGAGAGGCCGGCCTGGCTGCACTCGGATGGCACGCCGCGCCACTCCGGAGCGAGTGTGGTGCAGGCCATCGAGAAAAAGCTGGTTGACAAAAAATTGCTCCCCCTCGTGAATGGTGAACGTTACGTTTACGCGAGGTAAGGTGCCCGGCGACGGAACCGGAACATAAGCGACCTCGACGGTGGCGTTGGGAAACCCATTATCAAAGTATTTTCCAAGTATGGCGTCGCGGTCATCCGCCAAACTCGATTCGTCAAAGGCCTGTCCCTCCTCGGTTTGAATTTCGGGAAGCTCTTCCTGCGGTAACGTATAACTTCCCTCAATCCGCACCGAGGCGACGCGGGTCTGCGGACCCTCCTTCACCGCGATCTCAATCGCCAGTTGCGACGGATCGCCCTGATAACCTTCCACCAGTTTGCTCGTGACCTCGGCTTGCCGGAATCCACTGGCCCGATAAAGACTCTGAATGCGTTCCACATCTTCTGCCAGCAGCGCCTCGCTGTAGCGTCCGTGGCTGAACAGGCGTCCGGCGGCTTGATCTTGCATGCGCGATCGAATCAGTTCGTCGGGGAAAAAATGGTTGCCCGCGATGCGAATCGCACGAAGTTTGTGGCGATCTCCCGGCTTGATCTCGTACACCACCTGCAAACTTTTGTTGTCCGCCGTGTTGTGCTGGCTGACGCTCACCGAGGCTTCAAAGTAACCGAGAGTCTGCAGATGATTCTGCAGATTGCGCCGCCCCTCGTTGAGTAGATCGTCGTCCACGGCGCCTTCTTCGTAGATCGGCACGAGTTTTTTCAGAATGCGCTGGCTGAGCTTGAAACCGTCCGCCGCAAGCGCGTGGGCTGGTAGGTGCGGCTCGCTACCTCCACCTGCGCGAGCAGCCGATTCTGCTTCTGATAGCGCCGGCGAATGCGTTGCAAAGCGCGCGTAGTCCGGCTCGAGGACGCTCGATCGCCAGTATGTAACTTGCCGATGTCCTTGATCTCCGCTATCGAATAGCCCGCATCGCCCTCCAGCGTGACCTCTCCAATCAAGGCTCGCGGTCCTCGCACCACGTGGAACGTCAGGTTCACCTGGTGCTGCTCCTCGTCGCGATGTTCAGAGATGGTCACCTGCGACTGGTGGTAGCCATTTTCCTCCATCACTCGTTGCATCCCGACCCGAGCGCGGTCGAGTTTCTCCCGCGCGTAAAGTTCACCCAGTTGCAGACGCGTAGCGCTCGCCAGTTGGTTGCCCGAAGGATTGGTCGAAACCCCCTCGATGGTCAGCATCCCGACAAAAAAATTGGCAATCGTCAAAAAGCGCAGCCGAACCCCGGCCGTTTCGGTGCGATCGGCTTCAGCCTGTATATCGGCGAAGCGCCCTGTCGCAAAAAGCGCCTGCATGGCGTCGTGCAGGTTGTCGCGATTGAGTGGTTCTCCGATCTTGAGTGGCGTGGCCGCCAGCAACGCAACCGCTTCCTCCGCCGGAACCCCCGGCAACTCGATCTCATCGATGGTTAATCCGAGATAGGGAGTGATGGTTCCAAAGTTAGCTCCGGATTGCGCCGGCGAAGCCAGCCCCGCTTGCCCCGGCGCCGACGAAGCCGCTGCCCAACCCAAACCCCGAGAGAGGATCAACAAAAAAATCAGAATGAATCGGACGCCGCTGGTGGCCGATCGGGTTGCGTGGGGGCAGGTGCCCGCACCTGCCCAGCCGTGCCCACTTCGGCAACCGTCCTCAACGTGAAACCGAACTAGCGTGCACCCCCGTTCGCACAGCACTTCTCCCCGCACCCCTAAGTTTTCTCGAAATTCCGGCCCGTCAACCATGCCACCTACCGGGTTCGATGAAGCGCGAAATGGCACGCGTTGCTCGCAGGAATAAAGTTTGACGCCAGCGACCTTATAATACTTGCTGCAAGCCCCAAAAAAGGTAATCGCGAAGGTAAGCCATTGGAAAGCGACGCTGTGCAGAGCAACGCAGTGCAGACCAGCGACCGGTACTCGCGGCAAGTGCTGTTCAAAGAGATCGGGGAGGCCGGACAGGGAAAGCTGGCGCAATCGTGCGTCGTCATCGTAGGATGCGGCGCCACCGGGTCTGCTCTGGCGTCGCTCCTGGCGCGTTCGGGCGTAGGCACACTGCGCATTCTCGACCGCGACTATGTCGAGCCCAGCAACCTGCAACGGCAAACTCTGTTTGACGAAAACGACGCGCGTGAATCTTTGCCCAAAGCGATCGCCGCCGCGCGGCAAATCTCCCGCTTCAACTCCCAGATCGTGGTCGAGCCCCAGGTGGCCGACCTGATTCCGGCGAACGTCGATTCCCTGCTCGGCGGCTGCGATCTCATCCTTGATGGCACCGACAATTTCGAAACCCGCTATCTCGTCAATGACTACGCCCTGAAAAATTCGGTAGCCTGGATTTATGCCGCCGCCGTCGCCAGCTATGCCGTAACCATGAACATCCTGCCCGGAGAAACGGCCTGTCTCGCATGCATCTTCCCCGAATCCCCGCGAGGCGCGGTCGAGACCTGCGAGACATCGGGCATTTTAAATTCCGCCGTAAACCTGGTGGCCTCGATTGCCTCAACCGAAGCCTTGAAGTTCCTGGTGGGCGCCCGCGCGAAAATGCGTCGCACACTGCTTTCCTGGGATGTCTGGACGAACGAGCGAGCGGAGTTAGCGGCAATTCATCCGCGCCAGGGATGCCGCGCCTGTTCACGGGACTTTGTGCATCTGGCGGGTGAAGGCCGTCCCCACATTACGCTGTGCGGCAGAAACTCCGTGCAGATTCACGAACGCCAGCGGCCGGTTGACTTTGCCGAACTGAGTGCCCGCCTTCATCCTCTAGGCAAGGTTCGCTACAACCAGTTCGTTCTAAAGTTCTGGCGCGACCCCTACGAGATGACGCTCTTTCCCGATGGACGGGCGATCATCAAGGGAACCACCGACACGGCCATCGCCCGCAGTCTGTACGCCCGATTTGTGGGCAGTTAGTAAGTAGCGCCGCCGTCCCGACGGCCACCACGCGATAGCGGACTAGGTATGCGGAGTGGGTATTAGGAGGGCGACAAGCCCGTCACCTCGCAACTTTCCAGTGCAACAATCGCCTGCAGGTTGTGCGCATCGCTTTTCACCCGGCCGACGCCGCTGCTCGGCTTGGATCCCCGTGATTTACCCGAGAGTACCCTGTATCTCCGAATATTATGGTTTAACTCGCCCCCTCCCAGACTGGCCAGCAAACTGCACGTAGACCCGAGATGTGTAAGTCCCCTGTGGAGGCAGTATGCGACCCTATCTGGTTCTAAGTGCGTTAGTCCTGATGTCGGCAGCAGCTTTTGGCCAAGCGCCCGCTCCTTACCCCGGCGCTTGCTCTTACTACGGATGCGGCCCCTATATCCCGCGTCTGACCACGCCCGAGATTTCCCTGCAACAGTATTCGCCGAATCCGGTGGGAGCGACCAACGCCACCACGGGATTAATCGCCGGCGCCACCAACTCGACCCTTTCCCAAGTTCTGGGATCGACCAGTTCGGTCTACACCGTAGCCGTATGGTTGCAGGGCGGCGACTCCCCGCTCATGACGCGAGACATCAACCTGTCGCCTGAGCGCATCAACCGCGAAGGTCACGCCATCCGCGAGACGATGCGCGAGCCTCGTCCGCTCGGACCTCCGCCGCTAGAAGAGCGTTCGCGCCAATTCCGTGCGCGCGAAGAACGTCACGAAGAGCGCGGGCAGCGCGAATCCCGCGAATCCAAATCCGAAGAGGCGCGCGCCAACTGGACTTTCATCACCGGTCCGGCCGCCGTTCCGAGTGCCTTCAAGAAAGCGGATCGCACCTTCAGCAATGAAGATGTCTCGCGCCAGAACGACAAAAACGGCACCGTGAAATACGACGGCAAGACAGAGAAGCTTTAGAACACGGCCCCTCATTCAGAGCTCCAATGCTCGCGGCTCTCGATCACGGTCGCACTGTGATCGAGAGCCTTTGTTTTTGTTTGCGCAAATGATCCGGGTCCTCTGAAAATCGAACATTCTAGAACCTAATCTGGTATCTTCGTGCGGTTGCTCTTGTTCACAAATGACTGCGGGCGCCCGGTCGGCGCCTGAGGATGAGTGTCTTCATGCCTGAACTTGCGCGTCCTGAACCGTCTCGCCTTTACCGCTGGATGGTATTGATCGTCGTCAGCCTCACCATG
>JBEKED010000146.1:0-12367 GCA_050014035.1 Terriglobales bacterium | reverse complement strand
CGCCTTTCGGATGCGGACCTTCGCTCAATTCTAAGGTTCGTGCAAGATCGAACTGCTGTGGCGGTGGTTGGGAAGACCGTCCCGAATGACAGCACCTTCACTGAACTGAGGATGGAAAAGGACACTGGCTGCCAGCCGTGCCAGCCGAAGACAAAGGAAGTCTGCTGCTAGATTTTGCGAATTGAAAGTTAGTGCGCCCTTGGATTCAAAAGGCGCTCGACGCGCTCGGGTTCGCGCGCAATGACTTTTAGATAGGCCCTCGTGGGTTGATCCGGTTGCGCGCGGCCTTGCTCCCAGTCCCGGAGCGTGCCCAGCGGAATGTGGTAGCGGACAGCGAATTCCTCTTGCGTCAAGGATAAGGCACGGCGAATGATTTTCGCCTGCGGTGTCCGCTTCATCCGCTTAAGATCGCCTGCGGTCAGCGGCTGCGCGTCGCTGTCGGAACGAGCCGCCGCTTCAATGGCCTCCGGCGTCATGGTCCTAGGCGTTTTGCTGGAAGTAGTCGTCCTGCTCATCTTGTGTTGCGCCAGCCGGCAAAATACATAGGTCCTTCGCTTCGCTCAGGATGACAATCTAGTTTTATATCGCGAATTTAGCGGAACGCGCCTGCTACCCCAGCACCGGCTCCCTTTTCACGTCTGCCGCGGCGGCTGCACCTGCACTCGCTCGTGCCTGTCGTGCTCGCTCGTAGATCTTGCCGTACTCGCGGGCTGAGGCTCCCCAGGAGAAGTCTCGGGCCATTCCGTTGCGCATGAGCGTTTGCCAGGAGGATGGGTCGCGGTAGGCTAGCAGCGCTTGCTTGATGGTCGCGAGCAGGGCTTCGCCGGTGTAGTCGGTGAATTTGAAGCCGGTGCCTTTGCCGGTGCGGGCATCCCAGGGGTCGATGGTGTCGTCGAGGCCTCCGGTGGCGCGGACGATCGGAATAGTGCCGTACTTCAGGCTGTAGATCTGGTTCAATCCGCAGGGCTCGTATCTGGAGGGCATCAGGAACATGTCGGCGCCCGCTTCAATTTTGTGGGCGATGGCGTTGTCGAAGGCTACCTTGGCCACAATCTTGTTGGGAAAGAGTTTGTTGATGCGCTGGAACATTTCTTCGTACAATTTGTCGCCCGATCCGAGTACGACCACGATCATCTCTTCCTGGGCCAGGCGGTCCATGATCTGGGCGATGAGATCGAAGCCTTTCTGCGCGGCGAAGCGGGAGACGATGCCGATCACTGGAAGTTTCGTGTCGACGTTTTTGATTCCGAAGGCTTCCAGCAAATCCTGTTTGCATTTTGCCTTGCCGCTTAGATCCTGCGACGAATATTTGGCGGCGATAAATTTGTCGGTCTGCGGGCTCCACTCGTCGTAGTCGACGCCGTTCAGGATTCCGGTTACGGTGGCGGCGCGATTGCGGAGCACGCCTTCGAGGCCGAAGCCGTATTCGGTGGTTTGGATTTCCTGACTGTATTTTTTGCTGACGGTAGTGACGTAATCCGAGTACGCGAGCGCGCCTTTCAGAAAATTCACCTGGCCGAAAAATTCCATTTTCGACATGGTGAGCAAGTCCCACGGCAGCATGAGCAGGGGCAGAGTATCGGGTGAGAACAGGCCCTGGTATCCCATATTGTGGATGGTGAAAACGGTGGCGACTTCGCGAAAGGCGGGATCTTCGGCGTAGAGGGTGCGCAGCATTACCGGAACTAGCGCCGACTGCCAGTCGTGGCAGTGGAAGACCTGCGGGACGGCCAGCACTTTCGAGGCCTCGAGCACGGCGCGCGAAAACATGGCGAAGCGCTCGGCGTTGTCGGGATAATCGCCGGCGGGGGTGCCGTAGAGCGCCTCCCGGTCGAAGTATGGCGGGTAATCCACAAAGTAGAACTTAATTCCGGCGGGCGTATTGGTACCGGCCGCGACCACCGAGCAGAAACGATACTTATCGTCGAAGGGGATGGTGATGCTGCGCACGACGGTTTGCGGATCGGTGAGCTTGGTTTGGCGATAGCGCGGAACGTAGACGCTCACCTGGTGTCCGAGAGCGGCCAGAGCCCGGGGCAAGGCGCCGACTACGTCGGCTAGTCCGCCAGTTTTAGAAAAGGGAACGCACTCGGATGCTGCGAAAGCGATATGCATTGCGAAGGAGCCTCCTGAGCGAGGGCTCGACAAGCCCTGCTCACGTTATGATGATGGCGGTGGAGATGCGGGACATTTGTAATTTGTAATTTGTGATTGAAAATCGTCGGTCGTTATTTTCAATTGCAAATTTCAAATTCAGTTTAGTCTAATGCCGGGCGGAAAGAGGGTCAACGTGGCGAAGGGCGCTAACGTAGCAACGAGTTCGCGCAAGCCCCGAATAGGACAGCACTTCCTGACGGGCGACGGGGCGGCTCTGCGCGTTGTCGAGGCGCTGGGCGATGTTTCGCAGGCGACGGTGCTAGAGATTGGTCCGGGACGGGGCGCGCTCACGGAGTTGCTGGCCCGCAGGGCGCGACGCCTGATTGCGGTGGAATTAGACCGCGTGCTTTCGGCGCAGCTGCGGATGAAGTTCAACATGCAACCGAATGTTGAAATCATCGAAGGCGACATCCTGACGATTGAACTGGACACCGTGTTCGGGGCGAAGCCGGGCAGCTTGCGCACCGGCTTGAATTTTGCGCCTGAACCCGTTCGCGTTGTGGGGAACCTGCCGTATTACATTACCTCCGATATTCTGCTGCGGCTGCTGGAATATCATCGCTACTTTTCTACGATTGTGATCATGGTGCAGAAGGAAGTTGCCGACCGGCTGGCGGCATCGGCGGGAAGCCGCGACTATGGCTTGCTTTCGGCTACGGCACAACTGTACGGGCGGATCGAGCAACTTTTTACGCTGCCGCCGGGAGCGTTTTCTCCGGCGCCCAAGGTTCATTCCAGTGTGGTGCGGATTACCATCAAGCCTCGGCTGGAGGCGCTTCGGGTTCCGGAGGCGGAGTTTATCGCATTTTTGAAGCTTTGCTTTGGACAGAAGCGCAAAACTCTGTGGAATAATCTGAAGACGCGGTACGATGAAGATGTGCTGCGGGCGGCTTTGGCGAAAAGCGGCGTGAAACCTGCGATTCGAGCCGAGGCGCTGCCGATTGAGCGAACCGCGGCGTTGTTTCGCGCGCTGGGCACAGTGGAAAGTGAATAGTTGTTGGAAAAAGTGAAACAGGCTCAACACAACGAGCCATTGTCATTCCTCGCACAGCGAGGAAGCTGCATGTTGCGGCGAACTACAGATCCCTCACTTCGCTCGGGATGACAAAGTCTACATCAGCTATTCACTGTCCCCTGTCTCCGCAAGGAGGCTATTTATGACTTCCTCGGTGCGAATTCCTGCTGTAGCCGGCAGATTTTATCCTGGCAGTGCTGACGAACTGTGGCGCGAGGTTCGGGAATACACTGCTGGTTCTGTCGCGTCCGGTCTCATCTCCGCCATCGGATGCGTTGCTCCCCATGCTGGATATATTTACTCTGGCTCGGTGGCTGGGGCGGTGTATTCGCGGCTGGAGATTCCCGCACACTGTGTGATTCTGTGCCCTAATCACACGGGCAAGGGGCGTCCGCTGGCGGTCATGGCTCACACGACCTGGAAAACTCCGCTGGGCGAGGTAGCGCCGGATGCGGAAATCGGCGCGCGGTTGCTCGGCCGCTTCCCGGGGCTCGAAGAGGACAGCGCCGCACACCGGGGCGAACACGCTATCGAAGTACAACTTCCCTTCTTGCAGGCGCGACAGCCAGAATTGCATATCGTTCCGATCACGGTTGGCACCAGCAATTTTGATGTGCTCCGCGGATTGGGTGAAGCGCTGGCGGGGGTGATTGCCGAAGTGGAAAAAGATCGCGAAGAGAAAGTGCTGATCGTGGCTTCGAGCGACATGAACCACTATGAATCCGACGCAGTCACTCGGGTCAAAGACCGCAAGGCGATCGAACGCGTGTTGGCGATGGATGCTCGGGGACTGTGGGAGGTGGTGATGCATGAAGACATCACCATGTGCGGATTCGGGCCCACGGTGGTCATGCTCACGGCGGCCAAACTTCGGGGAGCGACCTCGGCCACGCTCGTGAAGTACGCAACTTCGGGCGAGGTCTCCGGCGATTACGCGTCGGTGGTTGGGTATGCGGGCATTATCGTGGAGTAATCGTCTTGCGGCAACCAACGCGTGCGGAGAAGAAAAAAGGCAGCCAATTTCGGCCGCCTTTTGTTCAGGAAGCAAATTTCTGCTTCAGCGATGCGACGCAGCAGGCGCGGCCGATCCGTGCTGAGTTCCCGCCATCCCCGGTGAATGTGCCCCTCGGCTTGCATCGAGACCGGGACTCGCGCCGAAGCCGCTTCCCAGTTGCAAGCCCGAAACTGGCTGAATGGTTGAGACCTCGACCGGGCGGGAAGTGCGGGCCATGGTCTTGGCGAAGCGGTCGAGGCGATCGACCGATCCGCGCGGCACTCCAAAGCCGGCGGAGTTGGGTTTGATGGTCAGGCGAGTCGGGGCTCCCGTGGCCGGAAAAGCGGTGAGGCCCGATCCGACCATTACCGTCTGGTGGCCGCTCGCGGGAGCGGTCGGCACTACGAATCCTGCCGGTGCATTTACAACCATCGGAAAGGCGTTATACGAATTCCAGTTGCCGGGCTGCCAGACCCATCCGTAGCCGGGAGCCATGGCCCAGGCGCCGTAGTTGAAGGGCATCCATCCCCAGGGATAGCCCGAGACCCACATGTAGCCGGCTCCGGGATAGTAGGCGAAACCGCCCGCCTGAAACGGGTTCCAGCCGGCGCCGATGAAGTAGGGTTGCCAGACGTTGCCGAAGCCGGGGACGGACATGAAGTTGCCGTAATAATTCAAGTCGCTCATGCCGTAGCCGTAGGGCGAGGCGATGCTGGACCCGCCGGCGGACGCATAGCGGTTGTGATAGTCGGACTGCTGGCGATCCCAGTCGTCGGAAGGATCGTCTTTGAAATTTTTGGCGATTACGACGGCATCTTTTTTGGCGGAATCGTCTTTGGCGGAATCGCCGTTCTTTGGATCTGGATCTGCCTTCGAAACTTCCTTCGCCAGGTCAATGGTTGCGCTGTGCTTCTCGGCGACCTCAAATTGTGCGGTGGGCGAGGCGGCACTAACTTTGCCTCTGAATACGGCCACAGTCGCCTTGTTAGCGTTGCCGAAGATCACACGAAAGTGCGCGGCCTCAGAGACGGAGACGGATTCGACGGCAAAATTCAGCTGGAACTGGTCGCCGTTTTTGTCTTTGCCGTAGGTTTTCGGGTGCAGATCGGCGTAGACAGTACCAGAAACCAGTTGCACGGTGCTGAGCTTCTGGCCATCGTCGCCGAGCGCGAGACGGCCGAAGTCGATTTCGCTGTCGGGGGCGAGACGCAGCGCGCTGCCATCTTCAAATTCCACTTCCGCGCGGCCATCTTTGCCGGTTTTCAGCCGGGAGCCTTCGACCACGGGCAGGTTGAGAAAGGCTTTATCAAAGCCGTCGCCGAGGGCGCGATCGAGTTGCACCGTGCCCTGCACTTCGCTTAAGCGCACGATGCGCGCTTTCGATTCGGCCGACGCCGAGACCACCAGAAAGGCCGCAGCGAGCACGGCACACGTTGCCAGAATCTTTCCGAGTTTTGTGATCGACATAGGATCCTCCCCGGGGCTACCTGCCATGATACCTAAAGATTGCGAGTGTGGGGCGGCTAAGTCAAGGGGGAAATCAATCATTCTAAAATCGGCGGAAAGCGTTTACCACAAAGGACACCAAGGTACACGAAGGAAAACCGGAGAACACGAGTCTTCCGGATCCTTCTACGGTCGGGACTGATCAGTGCACGCCGGAGGTTTGCAGCAGGCGTTGGGCTCGGGCTCGGGCTATGTTTATCACGGAGGGGTCGGCAATGATTTGAGTGAGAATCGGCTGAATGGCTGCGACCTCGATCAGTTGATTGCTGTGGGCCATTTCTTCCATGCGCTTGAGTTCTTCATTGAGCGCCAGCTTCTGGTAATGGTGATCGTACTGGAGGCGATGTCCGAACTCGAGCGTGGTGGAGAGACTCTGCAGCAGGGTGGTCAGTTCCTGCACGGCTGGGGTGTTGGAGTAGTTGTACGTGGACTCGCCTGCGCGCTGCGCGTCTTTGTAGGCGAGCGTTTTCGTTCCAGTAAAAGCCAGGCCTTTGCGATGGGAGTCGACGGTTTTTTGAAAATATCCGGCCTTGGTTGCGAGGTCGAAGATTTTCTGGCGGGTTTCCGGGGCGAGGGTGAAGGTTAGATCGAAACTGTCGTTATCTTTATTTTTATCTTTATCTTCATTCTTGCCATGAAAATCGGTCTGGTCGGAATCGGCGGACGCGCGCCCGCTTGACTGGTAGCGGGCTTCGCCGCCGGAGGGAATGCGAAGTGAGTAGTGCTCCGGCTGGGAGCTGGGGAAATCGAGCGTGAAGGTGACTACGGCTGGGGCTTCGGCTTGGGAGACAGCCGGCGTCGTGGACAAGAGGGGCCAAGCGAGGAGTAGAAGGCAGACGGATTGGAAGGGGCGCGGCATAGGGCGCAGTAATGATTCGGGATGACGGCACGGAGTGTCAAGGGGAGGGAGGCAGCTCTCAGCTCTCAGCTCTCAGCTCTCAGTTCTCAGCTCTCAGTTCCAGTTGCCGAGCTTCGCTCGGCTGGACGGACGAGGGCGTCCGTCCCTACGTGGTTCGAGCTTACTTGCAGACCGCGGTGAAGCCCAGGATTTTGCCGCCCTTGAAATAGATCTGGCCGGAGATCAGGCCATTGTTGTTGATGCCGCCGGTCGCCGTGTATTTCGCGCCCGCGCCGGTATAGACGATGTTCTCGAAGGCTCCATTTTCGTAGAGGAAACCAAAGGCGTCCTCTGCCGAGAAATGGTTGCCGACTATGACACCGGAGTTGTTCACTCCGGCCAGAGCCGTGCCGTATGGCGAGTTCGGGTAATTGATAGTGGTAAAAGTGCCGTTTTGCCAGAGGAAACCGTTGCTGAACGAACTGCTGGAATAGGCTCCGACGACCGCTCCGTTGTTATTGATGGCCTGGGCGTAGGTTGTCTGGGCCTTGGGATAAGCGATGGTGGTGTAGCGGCCGTTCACGAGGCTGAATCCCTTGGTTACAGATTCGCCGTCGCTGAAGCTGCCGACCACGTCTCCCAGTTGGTTGACGTCGAACACCCAGGAATTCGAGGCCTTGGGATAGTTGACGACGGTGAACTGGTTGCCTTGCCACAGGAATCCATGAATGTGCCCCGGGTAAGCGCTGTCCTGGTAGGAGCCGGCGTTGAGGCCGCTGCCGTTGCGTCCATACATCCACGTGTTGGAAGATTTCGGGGCGGTGTATTTGGTGAAGACTCCGCTGGCGGAATAAGTGAAGGCGACGGATTCCAGCGTTTTGTTGTCGACCAACTGGCCCACGACCGTGCCGTCGTCGCTTACTCCGTTCACGTCGCTCAACGTATACCCTGAGGGCGCGGAAAACGTATTGAAGGTGCAGGACGCGTTCTCGGCGGCGTGCATCAGGACGGCGGGTAGAAACACGGTGATGATCACGGCGAATACAAGATGGGGAAGGCGCATGAACTCCTCTTTTTTTTCGCGCTGCATTCTTCGTGCGGAAGGCGCGGAATGTTTTTGAAATGTTCGATTCAGATTAGCTGGAGAATCGTCGGAAGTCAGCCCCTGCATGCACTAACGAGTGACATGGGGCGCGGCGGATTCGGGACTAGGACGGCGGTAACTTGACGGGGGTTAGGGCGGCACTGCAAGGACGGGGAGGATGCCTTGCGGCTGTTTAGGAGATGTTCATGGTGTAGGGGTCCTTCGACTCCGCACCTCGCCTCGCAAGCGAGGCGGGCTGCTCCGCTCAGGATGACAAGGCATAGTGCGAGGATGACAGGGCATAGTGCCGGTCTGGCGCGGGTAATCTGCGCTTTGGCGTTCCCGGGTGGCGGCAGTGTGGAGATGGCAGATGGCGATGGCGAGGGCATCGGCGGCGTCGGCGGGCTCGGGAATCTGATCGAGGTTGAGCAGGCGCGTCACCATTTGCTGGACTTGATGTTTTTCAGCGCGGCCATAGCCCACGACCGCGGATTTGATGGAGAGGGGCGAGTACTCGGCGACTTCGAGCCCGGCGGCGGCGGCGGCCAGCATGGCGACTCCGCGCACCTGGCCGAGTTTCAAGGCGGATTTTACGTTGGCAGCGTAGAAAACATCCTCGATGGCGACGCGGTCGGGACGGTGCTGGGCGATGAGTTCCTGAAGACCGCTGGAAATGCGCGAGAGGCGCGTAGGCATGGGATCGCGCGGGGAAACTTTGATGGCGCCGCAGACGATGCAGACGAGGCGGTCGTTATTGCGGTCATCCAAGAGCAAGTCGACAACACCGTAGCCGGTATATTCGGTGCCGCAGTCGATGCCGAGGACGCGCATGAGGGAAGTGTAGCAGGAGAGCGCTCAGCTCTCAGTTGTCAGTTGTCAGTTGTCAGTTCTCAGCGTGATAACCTAGTTACATCCGGGCTTGGAAATAAATGGTCGGGCGGATTGCATCCGCTCAAGGCAATCTCTTACTCATGCTCGGAGATCATATGTGCGAAGATCATGGGAGTTAGCAATGAAAATTGGCGTGCTGACGGGCGGGGGCGACTGTCCGGGACTGAATGCGGTGATTCGGGCAATTGTGCGCAAGGGCGCGTTTCACTATGAAGACGGGTTCGTGGGATTCATGGAGGGCTGGCGCGGATTACTGGAAGACAAGACCATGGAACTCGACCTTTCTTCAGTGGGAGGCATCCTGCCGCGCGGGGGGACAATTCTGCGCACTTCGCGGACCAATCCGGCCAAGCACGACGGCGGACTGCAGCGCTGCATTGATAACCTCAAGAAGCATGGCTGCGAGGCGTTGATCGCGATTGGCGGCGATGACACGCTTTCGGTGGCGCAGAAACTTTTTGAAAACGGAGTAAAAGTTGTGGGTGTTCCGAAAACGATCGATAACGATCTGGCGGGCACTGACTTTACTTTCGGTTTCGACACGGCGGTGAATATTGCGACGGAAGCCATCGACCGCGTGCATACGACGGCGGAGGCGCACAATCGCGTGATCGTGGTGGAAGTAATGGGGCGGGCCGCGGGCTGGATCGCGGCCTACAGCGGGATTGCGGGCGGGGCCGACGTTATCCTGGTTCCGGAAGTGCCTTTCGATATCGACCAGGTGGCGGAACTGATTCGCCAGCGCAGCGATCGGGGAAGATATTTCAGCATTGTGGTAGTAGCGGAAGGTGCGAAGTTTATCGATGGCAATGAGAAACACTGTGGGGACGGCTTGCAAGGAGGCCGCGATGAATTCGGGCATGTGCGGTTGGGCGGAATTGGCTCCACGGTGGCTAGCGAGATTGAAGAGCGCACGGGCTTCGAATCGCGGTCAGTAGTGCTGGGACACATCCAGCGTGGAGGATCGCCCACGGCCTACGACCGCGTGCTGGCCACGCGCTACGGATTGGGCGCCGTCGACATGGTGCACCGCGGCGAATTTGGGCAGATGGCGGCGCTGCGCGGGAACAAAATTATTTCTATTCCACTGGTCGAAGCGATCGCTTCGAATCGTAATTCGACAAACTGGATTATAATGTTTCTGGAATTGCCTGAAGCGGGAACGTGGTTCGCCAACTTAGTTCACCAACGTCGTTCACTGTCGATGCGACTTCCCATGTCTCTTCATGACGTTGGCATGGTTATGCTTCCGTATCGAAGCGTGCGACCAGCACGGTATTTGCTGGCAATGGCGGGGGTTTAAGGGCATACTAGCTGAGCACTCCGCCTCGACGGAGTTACGATTCCGAGGGGGCTTCCGTGCCCATGTTTCACGACGAAACTCAGCCCGAGAGTCATCTGGAGCGCTCCACGCCGCTTCCGCTGGAAACTGCGCCGCCGGACGCGGACGTGCAACGGAAGCGGATGCTGATTGCACTGGGGATACTGCTGATGGCACTGGCAGCAGTGGTTCTGAAAGACTGGGATTTCTGGTTTCCACCGAGTAGCGAAGCCCAGGAAGCTGCGATTCGAAGCAAGAGGAAGAGTGTGGTCCCGGCCGCTGCGAACGCTACGGCAACGCCGGCGACGCGGGAACGCAAGCCGGTGGTGAAGTCGGCGGCACCCGCCGCGACTCAAGCTCCCTTCTCGGCCACTACTGAGCGCGCTGCGCTGCCACCGCTGCAGGTGGAAGTGGTAGCTGGAAACCGACACATCAGCGTGCCCGCGAAAAGCAATGCTATCCATCTGGACGTGAACTCGGGCGCTACCTCTTCCGCCTCTGGCGCTACTGTATCGGCGCAGAGTGGGGTGGTCAGTGCCGGCGATCGGGTACAACTGTCTCCGCAAACGGCGCAGAGCGTGACCGTTTCCGTGCCGCCGGATTATCCTCTGCTGGCGCGGCAGATGAAGGTGCAGGGCGCGGTCAGTTTGCAGGCGCTGATCTCGCGCGACGGCAGCATTCAGGAATTGCAGATTCTGAGCGGCCCCAGCATTTTGGCGGCGGCTGCGCGCGAGGCGGTGAAGCAGTGGCACTTCAAGCCCTACCTGCAGAACGGGCAGCCGGTGGAAACGCAGGCCCGCATCACGGTGAACTTCACCATCTCAACCAATTAAGACATTGAGTGATTGAGTGATTGAGACATTCAAGATCAAGAGCCTTCGGGGTGGGTGTTCAATGTTTCAATGCCTCAATGATTCAATGGCAAAATAAAGCGGGCGTCCGGATTCTTTCGAATCCAGGACGCCCGGGCAGCCCTCCCCCAGAACTGCTCAATTGCGAATTTAAGATGAAGGGGCGAATCTGCAAATGGCACGCGGGTGCCAATTTCGTCCACCAAAGTGCCAGTCGGTAAGTTACAGATTACACAGCTGAAATTCAACAGTTGCCGCGGGGTTTTTTACTCGGAAATCACGAGTTCTCCGGGCGCGGTTCCGGTGGAAAAAGGCGATCCCGATATGACTGCGGGCTTGCCCGTCGAGGGGTCGTAGGTGTAACCCTCAATCGCGGCTCCGGACTCACTTCCAATATAGAGAAAGTTGCCGGTGGTATCGAAGAGGGCAAACTGCCCGCCAGCCGCCAGACTGAAGGGCGAGCCGGTGACTTCCTGGAGGGCGCCGTTGGTCGGAGTAATGGCGAAACACCAGACGGAGTCACTGGAACCCGGACTTATCGCATAGACAAATCGGCTGCTGGGATCGACGGCGATGGTGGCGGGGCTGATGCCCGCGGTGGAGGTAAAGGGCGAACCCAGAATTGTGGACAGTTCGCCGGTATTGGCATCGATGCTGAACGCGGAGACGTTGCCTATAGTCGACTGATACGGAGGAGGATTGTTGGCCTGCGGATTTACTACATACAAAAATTGGTCACTGCCGTCGACCGCCAGGGCGGACGCTCCCTCTCCCGAAGAAAAAGGCGAAAATGGCACCGGAGTGAGCACACCAGTTGCGCCGGAACACTGCGGTTGAGAAGCGCGTTGTGGCGGGCAGAACACGAAGCCACTGACCACTCCGAGAACGGGATTGACAGCATAGACGAACTCACCGGAATGGGTGAACAGAATTTGCGTGGGACCCTGGTTCGCGTCGAAGGGTGATCCGGCGACTTCGGTCAGAACGCCCGTGCCGGCGGCAATGGAATAAACGGAAATGTCGCCACCGGAAGGGCCATTTCCGGTGGTGTTGGTCACGAGTAAATACTCACCGGTAGGGTCGACGACGGCTTCATCCGCGCCGTTACCAGCCTCAACCGGAGCGCCGGTGAGGTTCAAAGAGCCGTCCGCGGCAACGCCGAAAATTGAAATCGAGTCTTCGCGGGAGTTGACTGCGTAGAGAAACTGCCTCGACGGGGTTAACGCCAGTCCGTTGAACGAGGCGTTCTCGACCGGCGGTGTTTTCCCTCCGGCAGTGATGACGCCGGTTGCGCCGTCGATCCCCAGCAGGAGCACCGATCCCTGCCCGGTCAAGGTTACGTAGGCTTGATGGCCGGGCGCGGAAGTTGTACTGCCGTTACCGCAGGAGGTGCCAAGTCCCGCCGTAATCATGACAATGACGGCCAGGGCCGCATTCATCTTCATCCCGCGATTCATCCGGCGAAGACCAGCTTGATCTGCCGTGGCGGCGTCTGCCGCCTTCAGAAAGCTCATTTTGCGAACCTACCCCTCAATCTCAAGATCGAACGAAAAAGGTCGTGTTGACTATCGTGCACGAGAAGGCGGGAAGAGCGCAACTGCGGAGTCATCGGGTGATCGGGTAATCGGGCCATCGGGTGATGGAAAAACCAAGGCCCGTTCACTCTACGGCCCGATGAATTTCGGATGTGTTCTAATTGAATATCGATTT
>JBEKED010000145.1:0-9714 GCA_050014035.1 Terriglobales bacterium | reverse complement strand
ACTTCGTCCAGGCCTATCTCAGTCTCCTCAATGATGTAGTCCACTACGGCTTTCATGTCGCCGGTCTCGCGGTACACGTCCAATTGGCGGTCTGCGCCCGTGCCCATTTTCATGATCTCGCGGACGTACTCGACTTCGGCGCGGCAATCGAGTTCGTCGAGCACGTCATCCACAAAGTCCAGGTACTCTTCGATCAAATCGCGCTCTGGAACTTCGGTCTGCTTGCCGAAGTCGATGAGCTTTCCGTTGATCCCGTAGCGGGCCGCTCGCCACTTGTTCTCCATGAGCAACGACTTGCGATAGAGGCGGAATCCCTGGTTCTGCGAGTGCAACTTATAGAGCTTGGCTACGGTTGCCTGGATCAACGCGGCCAGGGCAATGGTCTCGTCCACGCGCATCGGTAGATCGCAGACGCGGAACTCGAGCGTGGGGAAGAATGGGTGCGGCCGCATGTCCCACCAGATTTTCTTTGCGTTATCGATGGAATTGGTTTTCACCAGCAGCTTGACGTAATTCTCGTACTCACCCCAGCTCGGAAAATAATCGGGCAGGTTGGTTCGCGGAAACTTGTCGAATACCTTGCAGCGGTAAGATTTCAACCCTGTATTCATGCCCAGCCAGAAGGGCGAATTCGACGACAAGGCCAGCAGGTGCGGAATAAAATAGCGCGCGTGATTCATCATTTGGATCAGGGTCTCGCGATCCTCGATGCCCACGTGCACATGCAGGCCGAAAATAAGGTTGGCCCGTGCCACCAGTTGCATATCCTCGACAATGTTCTTGTACCGCACGTCGGGCGTCACTTCCTGCACGCGCCAGTCGCCAAAAGGATGGGTCGCGGCCGAAGCCAGACGCAGGCCATTCTCGCGCGCCAGGCGGATCATGTGGTGGCGCAGCTTTTTTAATTCTTCGCGGGCTTCCTTGATGTTGGCGCAAACCGAGGTGCCTACTTCCACCACCGACTGATGCATCTCGCTCTTGACCCGCTCCTGCAGGATCATTTTGCCTTTTTCGATGATTTCGGCGTGGATGTGCGAACGAAGATCCCTGGTCTCAGGGTCGACGGTCTGATACTCCTCTTCGATTCCAAGCGTGAATGAAGGCTTCATCGCGGCATCCAAGGCTGCCCGGCGGATGACCGCTCGGGACAAGTCTTTTTAGTATACCAATCGGCGGGCGCGTGAGGACGGGACTTTGATGCGCGCAGGCGGGGCACAGTCCATACGCGCTAACTTAAGCATGATGGACTCGAAGTCGATCCTACGCATTATGAGTGCGATCGGGATTTTTTGCCAACCATGTGTAAGCGTCGGCGATTTGACAGGAGCCTTCCAGAAGCCTAGGGTTAAAAGTGAGGTGGTTCCCACCTCTTTCAGGTTCCCTGAAACTAAGTCAGCTCATCTGAAGTTCTCTCCTCTTAGCGATAACAACCCGTGGAGGTTGAATATGTTTGCACGCAATGTATCGTTTCGTCTGAAATCGAACACGCATTCGGACTATACCCGGACTCTCGAAAATGAAATTCTGCCCTTGCTGCGCAAGCAAGCGGGATTCCAGGAAGAAATCACCTTGTCAAATCCCGGTAGCCAGGATGCGGTTGCGATCAGCCTGTGGGACAGCAAAGCCCATGCCGATGCTTACAACACGAATCTTTATCCAGAAGTGTTGCGAACATTTGCGAAAATGATCGATGGCACGCCGAGGGTTCAGACGTTTGAATCCGTCACCTCGACCTACCATAATGCCCTTGTCGCAGTGTAAGGATTCTTCATACGGGGTGGCCTCGTTGAAGGGGCCGCCCCTTTAATTGCTCACAGTGATGTTCACCGAATGCAGTTCGCGCTGAAGGATGACAACCATGCCTCTAATGCAAAATGCAGAAACTATCGACAGGCTGGTAGCACAGGGGGAATTTCTTCTGAAGACTTTCCATGCCGAGTACGAGAAAGACCCCGCAGGGTACGAGACCGAGTTCCTGCGTGGCGACCTGGCGGGCTGGCGCAATACGTTGCACACGTTGTACCACGATTGCGCGGAAGAGATCGTTGACCGCGTTCTCGCCAAGACCCGCTTGGCCATTCCTGATACCTTGGTTCACTCGTTCGCGCCACGGGATCTTAAAGCAGAAGTGCGAAATTGATTTGTTGACGTAAACACGATTAATCCTCGCAGCTAGTTCGTTGGTGTAATCGCGATAGTATCGAAATAAGTACGCCGACTATTTCGAGGAGCTGCAATGCTGCAGTTAGAATTTCGACAGGAAAGCAATCGCGTCCGAAACTTGGGCATGGCGAAACGCAAGTTCAGGATCGTCAAACGAGAGAACAATATTCCGGTGCTTGGCGTGTGTGAATATTGCCATGCCGAGTTCGCGGCAGACCCCGAGACTATAGGCCGCCCGCAGGATGCACACGCCCACATCCAAAAACAATTCATTGCACACAAATGCAAGCGGCTGGATGCCAGCAAAAACTGCGGTGCGGGCGTGGGCGAAGGCTGCTGAATCGCACTGCGCACATCGGGACGCCGTCCATAACGGTCGCAATCAGCGATAGCGGACCGAACCCCGCCATGACACGATTCACTTCGGCCCATTCAGGAACGCAGCCCAGCGCAGCTCACGCACTGGATTTCCCCCGCTGAGCGCCTTCTCTACTGCCAATTCCGCCACGGCGTCCACGATCCACTCGAAGTTCTGCTGGCCTACCGACGTAACCTCCGCATCCGGAGCCGGATTCATGAAGTCAATGGCATAGGGGACGCCGCCCTCGACCGCAAACTCTACCGTGTTCAGGTCGTAGCCTAGCGCTCGGCATAACGCCAGGGCATCTTTCTCAATGCGTTGCTTCAGCGCCGCCGCGGGCTGCGGATTGCCTTTCACATACCGCTCGTGATGCGGAGCTTTGGGATCGTACTTCATGATGTGAACTTTTTCCTGGCCCACTACATAACAGCGGTAGTAATCCTCAAACTCGACGCCGTGCTGGAGAGTCATGCACAGGTCACCGGTCTGATTGTAGTTGTGGAAGAACTCCTCGGGAGAATGCACTTTATAGACGTGCTTCCAGCCGCCGCCCGCGTAGGGCTTTAGAAACGCGGGAAAGCCGACATAGGCAAATATTTCTTCCCAATTCAAGGGATAGATCAGATTGCGCATCGACTTGTCCGAGGTATCCGGGGGATGCTTGTGATGCGGCAGAATGACCGTTGGCGGAATCGCCACGCCCATTTTGTGAGCGAGCGCGTAGTTGAAAAACTTGTCGTCGGCCGTCCACCAGAAGGGATTGTTGATGACGATGGTGCCTTGCAGCATCGCGTTCTTTAAGTAAGCGCGGTAGAAAGGGATGTCCTGCGAAATGCGGTCGATGATGACGTCGTACTTTTTCGGCTCATCCATGCGGATGCCGCCAATTTTTACGAACTCGGCGGTGACGCCCGCGGTCTTCATGCCGTTAATCTTGTCCACCAGCGCGGGGGGGAAGGTGTTCTCCATGCCAAAAAGAATAGCGATTTTCTTAGCCACAACGGTCTCCTATATGTTATGCACTCTAATCAATGTCATCCTGAGCGGATTCTGTGATGCGCAAAGCGCATCACAGACGGAGTCGAAGGACCCCTACACCCTTCACGCAACTATCGCCATCGCAAGGCATTCTTCCGCGCCTTCGCGAACGACTGACGACCAACGACTAACGACCACCGCCTAAAAATACTTTCCCGCCATTCTTTGCCACAGGGGCCAATCGTGCTTGCTGTTGTCGCCGTAGATATCGAGCCAATGCGGAACCCCCTTGCCACTTAGAATTGCCGCCATTTTCACGTTGGCGTCCAGGCACATATCCCAGTCCGAGGATCCCAGCACGATTTTCATCTGCCGGTAGCGGCTCAGAAACCAGTCATCGCTCATGTTCGACAGATAATCCGGCGGATTGTTGAAGTAGACATTGTCGTCGTAGTAGCCGTCGAGAAAGCTTTTGATATCGAACGAGCCGCTCATGGTTACGCACCCCGAAACCAGGTCGGGATGCCGCATGGCAAAATTCAGCGCGTGATAACCGCCAAAACTGCATCCCGTCACCGCGATCTGCGGAGCCCAGTTCTTAAACTTCAAATACGGCACAAACTCGTTGAGCACATAGCGCTCGTATTGCACATGGCGCCAGATGCGCGCTCCGGGATGTGCGCCTTTGTTGTACCAGCTCTCGCCGTCGACGCCGTCGACGCAGAAGACCTGAATTGCTCCCGCCTCCAGTTTGCCCGCCAGCGCGCGGATCATTCCGGCATCTTCATACTCGAAAAAACGTCCCATGGATGTGGGGAAAACGAGAATGGGGTGGCCGGCGTGGCCATAGACGAGCGACTCCATGTCGTGGCCAAGTTCGTGGCTATAGTGCCTGTTATATTCGCGGTTCATGTGCCCGAGGATTGTAACCGAAGGGCGTTGCCTTCGGCATCTGGGCGTGGCTCAAGCTAGTGCCCGAGCGCTCCGTGCCGCGGATTGATTCCCAAATTCTTGAGTTTGGATTGCAGGGTGGTGCGCTTCAATCCCAGCCTCATGGCGGCGCCGTTCTGGCCGCCAATCTGGCCGCGGCTCTGGCGCAAGGCACGGAGAATGTGCTCGCGTTCGGCCGAACTCAGGGTTTCGTCCGCGGCTTTCGCGTCCACGGTGTTCGGCTTCGGCTGCAGTTCGATTAATGGCATCACCAGCACCGAACCTTGCGACAGAATCACCGAGCGCTCGATAAAATTTTCCAGCTCGCGCACATTTCCCGGCCACTCCCATGCCATCAGCGCATCCATGGTTTTTTGGGGAATCGTGGTGATCGATCGGTTCATCCGGCGCGCGAATTTCTGCGCGAAATGTTCCACCAGTAAGGGAATATCCTCGCGGCGTTCGCGCAGGGGAGGCACGCGGATGGGAAATACATTCAGGCGGTAATACAAATCGCTGCGAAACTCTTTTTCGCGCACGCTTTCGGCTAAATCGCGATTGGTGGCGGCAATCAGACGGAAGTCGGCTTTGATGGTCTGGGTACCACCCAGGCGTTCGAACTCCTGATCCTGCAAGACGCGCAGCAGCTTGGGCTGCAGCGCCAGCGAGATCTCGCCGATCTCGTCGAGAAACAGCGTGCCTTTGTCCGCGAGTTCGAGTCGTCCGATTTTCTTGCTCACGGCTCCCGTGAACGCGCCTTTCTCATTTCCGAAGAGCTCGCTCTCCAGCAGTCCCGAAGGAATCGCGGCGCAATTCATTTTGATGAAACTGGTCTTGGCGCGCTCGCTCATGCGGTGGATGGCGCGCGCCACCAGTTCCTTCCCGGTTCCGGTTTCGCCCAGCAGCAGCACGGTGGCATTGCTGGACGCGACTTTGCTGACGTGCTCCATGACGCTTTGCAAGGCTTTGCTGCGGCCGATGATGTCCCCGAAGCCAAGCTCGCTATCGATTTCCTGCTCCAGATAAAGCTTCTCTTCGGTAAGCTTTTTCTTGGCTTCACGGAGGGCTTCGGTTGTTTCCCGCAGCTCGGTGACGTCCATGCTGGCGCCGGTGAGTCCAATCACCGCGCCGGTTGAATCCAGCAGCGGTTCGACCGTCGTGTCGAAGTAGTGCTTCCCCTGGCTGTCCGGGATCATTGCTTCATGACGCACTCCCACGCCGGTTTCCAGCACCTGACGCCGGAACTCCGCGATGCGGTTTCCATCTTCCGGGCCGAAGAGTTCCTCGGTCGTTTTCCCGATAAACTCGGACGCCGAGCGCTGAGTCGTCGGATGGTAGAGCCAGGTGTAGCGCAGATCCCGGTCCTGCTGGAACACGGTGATCGGAGAATTCTTGATGGCCACGCGGAAGCGTTCCTCGCTTTGCCGCAACGCTTCGTCGGCGCGCTTGCGCTCGGAGATGTCGCGCATAACGCTGGCCACCCGGTCAGTGCCGGTTGGACCTTCGACGGGAAAATAGGTGATCAGTAGATCGCGCTCGCCCCTCCGCGGATAGGTATACTTCATTTCGTAAGTGACGACCTGGCTCGACAAAAAACACTCCTGCAGCTTTGGTTTGACGATCGTTTCAAAGACGACGGGGCCCACAACTTCGCTTGCCAAACGGCCTACGACCTGTTCTCTGGTCATGCCGCGATAATTCAGAAAAGACCGGTTCGCGATTACGTAACGGTAGTCCCGATCGACGACTACAATCATCTCCTCCAGACTTTCCACTACTTTTTCGAACTCGCGGAGGCGAGCCTCCGACTGCTTCCGCGCCGTGATGTCGCGCGTGATTGCCACTCCGTATTCGCGGTCCAGATGCACTCTTCGCAGATTCACTTCCACGGGAAACGTCGTTCCATCCTTCCGCCGATGCACTCTTTCGATGATGGCCGACCTGGTTTCGTCCAGTTGCCGCAGCACCTCCGCCCGCGCGCTCTCGTCGAACTCCGGCGCGATGTCGTAAATGGTCATCGCCAGCAGTTCGTCCCGGCTGTAGCCAAGCTGAGCGCAGGTGGTTTCGTTGACATCGAGCAAGCGCAGAGTGCCGGGTTCGATCACCTGAATGGCGTCGGTCGACTGGTCGAGCAGGGTGCGGAACAGAGTCAGCCCTCGCAGCATCTCCTCGCGTTCGGCCGCGGCCTTGAGCAACTGTTCATTGCTCTGGCGCCGCGTCTGCTCGGCCAGCACTCGTTCGGTGACGTCGTGCGCGATCCCGCGCACGTGCGGCGTCTTCATGTCTTCGGTGCGGAGGGTATTGTGATATTCCCAGATGCGGCGTTCTCCCGATCGCGCTACCAGCGCCATCAGGCCGTGAGCCTCGCCGGTGCGCTCGATTTCGCGCAGATAGGTATCGAACTGATCGCGGTATTGCGGATCGATAAAATCCCGCACGGGCTTGCCCATCACTTCTTCGACGCTGTAGCCGAGCAGCCGGGCGAGACCGGGATTGAGCGCCAGGAATCTGCCTGCTAGGTCGTGGACGCACAGCAAGTCGTGGCTGTGCTCGACTAGATCGCGACTCCAGTCTTCATTTTCCTGCAGGTCCCGTCGGATCGGGTCCCACACGACTGGCGCTTCTTCTAGAAAGTGGCGTTTCCGTTCCCCAGGGTGCAATGCCATGGCCCACCCCTCGGCGAGCCGCTGGGAATTTTTGTAGAACTACGATTTTGTAGAACTACGATCGGCCAGATCAATTCCAGCACCCGCCCCATTGATTGTCGTGCTGTTGGGTCGGGAATCTCCGCGCAGCTTCACCTAGAGTGAGTTGCGCGAACCGTCCGAGTTCCGCTCTACCCTGGAATTGAGTCTAGCAGAATGTACGCTTGCGTACACTGAAAAACTCCACTGCTCATAAAGAATAGAAATAGAAATGCTCTGAAGCGCGCGGGAGGGTTCTGGTTGGCACGTTGCCGGCCGCCTTCAAGAGCCGAATCTTTCGGCGGCGCGAGCTTTGGCCTTGGCCGCTTCTTCCTCGCGATTTTTGGGCGGGGCGCTGGTGTCGAGCGAGCGCAGGAGGCGGGCGGCGCTGGCGGCGATTTCATCAACTGCCGCCAGGAAAGCGGACTCGTTTGGCTTCGACGGCTTATTGAAGCCGGTGATCTTTCTCACGAACTGCAGCGAGGCGGCCTGAATCTCTTCGGTCGTGACGGGCGGTTCGAAGTTGAATAGGGTTTTGATGTTGCGGCACATCGGTTGCGACCTCCCATTTTGGGACAATTCTCTCATTTTTTGCGCTGCGGTTGTTCCCGTGAAGCGACGGGCGTCCCCCCCGGGCTCTCCACTAGCCACTTCAGGCTTGCTGTTATTTATGTACCGTGGTATATATGTACCATGATCAATGAACCCCAACTCTTCATTGAACGCGTGCAAACCGGCGTGCGCATGGAAAAACGGCTGCTGAAGGTGCTCAAGGCCTTCGCCGAATATCACGACATGTCGCTGGGCGACCTGCTGGAAGGGATCGTGCTGCATGCGTTCGACGGGAAGACGCCGTTCAGCCCCGATTCGCTCAAGCGCATTCAAGACCTGAAGAAGTTTTACGCTCTCGATCTGGACTCGAACGCGAGCCACCGGCTCAAGGAAATCAAGCGGCGCTCGGGGAATAAGACTGTTTCGGAGAAGAAGAAATGACGCTCACACGAATGAGGCACCAATGAAGAACGACCGGCTGGCCGTAGCCCTGCGCACCCTGCAGTGGGTCCTGGGCCTGGTGATCCTGGAGGAGTCCGTGCGTTTCGCGTTTTCGCCGGCAGCCGCTCACGAGTTCGCCCAAACCGGGATGCCCGATATCATTCACCGTGTTTTGGCATGGTCGGAGATTGCCGCAGCAGTTCTGTTTCTGGTTCCACGCGCCACCGTGGTCGGGGGATGGTTTCTGCTCGTCGTGCTGGCGTCGGCTATCGTGCTCCATCTTCTGCACGGATGGTTCGACGTGGGCGTACTGGTCGTCTATGCGGCGGGGACGTGGGCGGTCATGGTGGGGACGACCGCGGCGCCGCAGCAACAGAACTGACACGTCAGACCCCTCCCGTCTCACCCGGGCACGTCTCAACTTCATGTTCATCCTTCATATTCGTCGGTCCTTGAAGCGAAGCGGCTTCGGCGTTAGTATTCAAAGTCGCCCCATTTAGAATCGCTTCGAGGACAGATGCCGCAAAATTACGTTCCCGCCTTTATTTTTCTTGCCGTGGTCGGCATCGCGATTCCGGCGACGCTGGTCGTCGCCTGGGTCATCCGCACGCAAAGCCCCAACCGGGTCAAGTTGATGCCTTACGAGTGCGGTATTGATCCGTATACCAACGCGCGCGGGCGCTACACGGTTCGCTTTTACATTATCGCGATTCTGTTCGTGGTGTTCGACGTGGAAACGGTCTTTCTGTTTCCGTGGGCGGTGAAGTTCAAGGCATTGGGGCGCTTCGGTTTGATCGAGATGCTGGTTTTTCTGGGCATTCTGATCGTCGGCTACCTGTGGATCTGGAAGAAAGGTGCGCTGGAATGGGTGTAGGCGCTTCGGTTCCAAATCCGGTGGCGGAAGAAACCTTTACAGCGAGCCGCTGGACGCGGGGTAATCTGTGGTTTCCGACGCGCATCGTGGTCGGCCCGCTGCGGGTGAGCCGGGTGAAGCGGCGTCTTACGGGCAGCAACGAAGAAAGCATTTCGATTTCCCAGGTCGCGTCGGTGAAGATTTCGACGGGGATTATCTGGTCGGAAATTCTGATCGAGTCCACGGGAGGGACGGATCCGATCTCGAGTCACGGTCATCGCAAGGCGGATGCCTTACGCATTCGCGATTTGATCGAAAGCTACCAGGTGGCGCGGCGCTAACGCGCAAGGGGGCGCGGTGTGATGAAGGTCACAGACGGTGCGGCATGCGGATGTTAGAAGTAGCACTTTCCCAAATCTCAACACAGCTTTCGTAACGTAAACGATAGACCCTAGAATGGCCGACGAAGTCAAAATTCCACCACCACCGCCGCCGCCTCAGCCCCAGTCGGCCACCGCCGGGCCGTCCGCCGGCCCGGAAGGTGAAAAGCCCGCAGCAGCAGCGGCGGCTCCGACCGCGCCGCCGAATCCGGCTGCTCCGGCTGCAAAGCCGCCAGCTGCGACTGCAAAGCCGGCTGCTCCCGCCAAGCCCGCGGGTCCCGTGCCCACGCCGTGGAACTCGCCGCTGGTCGAAAAATATAAGAGCCGGTATGGATCGGGCCTCGACCCGCTGACTTATCTTGGACAGAATTA
>JBEKED010000144.1:0-19234 GCA_050014035.1 Terriglobales bacterium | reverse complement strand
CGCTTGATCGCGTCTTGATTCTCTTCGATCAGCGCACGAGTCTCGGGGTCGTGAACAAAAACCTGAATCGGAACTTTGCCCTTGGGCTCGACCTTCAATTCCGCCCGCAGATTGCGCACGCTGACAATCAGGTCCTGCAAGATTGCCATTCGGGTTTCTGCGGCCAGATCGATCTGCGCTTCGTCGGCCTGCGGATATCCTGCCAGCGCGATCGACTTCAACGGCGGCTTGCCATCATAAATCGCGTGCCAGATTTCCTCGGTGATGAACGGCATCACCGGATGCAGCAGCCGCAATGAGGCATCAAAAAGATTAACCAGATTTGCGCATGCAATCCGCGCCCCCTCCGTGTCCGCGCCTTCGTCGAAGTTCAGCCGCGGCTTGATCAATTCAAGGTACCAGTCGCAAAACTCGGCCCAGAAGAAATCGTAGATGCGATTCGCGGCTTCATCGAAACGATACGTCCGCAACGACTCGTTCACGTCGCGAGCCGCGCGGTTGAAGCGGGAGAGAATCCACCGGTCTTCAAGCGTCTGAGTCTCAAACCCGGCCACCCCCAAGCCCGTGTGGTGACGGGACTCTGCCCCGTCCGCGGGTCGAAGACCCGCCACCACACCCGCATTGGCAACGCCGGGCCGCAGGCCCGCGTCAATCCGGTCCACATTCATGAACATGAAGCGCGCCGCATTCCATATCTTGTTGGCAAAATTCCGATAGCCCTTCGTGCGATCTTCGCTGAATGCAATATCAGTCCCCGGCGCAGCCATCGAAGCCAGCGTAAAGCGTGTCGCATCGGTTCCATACTTCGCGATCACTTCAATCGGGTCGAGCACATTCCCCTTGGTTTTCGACATCTTCTGCCGCTCGGCATCCCGCACCAGCGCATGAATATAAACATTGCGGAACGGGACGCTGTCGTTCTTCTTATCGCCCCAGCCACTGGCCCGCTTGATCGCAGCGTCCTGCTCGTGCCCTTCCATAAAATGGCAGCCGAACATGATCATGCGCGCCACCCAGAAGAACAGGATCTCGTAAGCCGTAATCAGCAGCGTCGTCGGATAAAAAACCTGAGCATCGCGCGTCTTCTCCGGCCATCCCAGCGTAGTGAACGGCAGCAGGCCAGAAGAAAACCAGGTGTCGAGCACGTCGGTATCCTGCTCCAACTTCGCGCTACCGCACTGCGGACACTTCGCCGGCGTCTCGCGCGCCACAATAACATCCGAGCAATCGCCGCAGTGCCAAACCGGAATCCGGTGCCCCCACCACAGCTGCCGCGAGATCGTCCAGTCGTGGATGTTGTACATCCAGTTCAAGTAAATCTGCTTGTAGTTCTCCGGAGTGATCGTGATCTCGCCCGACTCGACGGCCGCAATCGCCTTCTTCGCCAGCGGCGCGATCTTCACGAACCACTGCTCCGACAGACGCGGCTCGACCACCGTGCCGCAGCGGTCGCACTTCCCCAGCGGCACCGTGTAATCTTTCTCGGCGACAAGGAAGCCCTGCTCTCGAAGATCCCCCAGCACCGCCTCGCGCGCCGCGTAGCGGTCCAGCCCTTTATAAGGGCCGGCATTTTCGTTCATCCGCGCGTGCAGATCCATCACGTCGATCTGCGGCAGATTGTGCCGCTTTCCCGCCTCGAAATCATTCGGATCGTGCGCGGGAGTGATCTTCACCGCGCCCGTGCCAAATTCCGGCTTGGCAATCTCGTCGAGAATGATGGGAATCTCCCGCTTCATCAAAGGCAGCAGCACCGATTTGCCATGCAGATGCGTATAGCGCTCATCGGAAGCGTTCACTGCAACCGCCGTATCCCCCAGCATTGTTTCCGGACGAGTCGTGGCGACGGTAATAAATTCTCTGCCAGTGGAGCGACGGGCGTCGTCGCCCGTCCCGCCCTCGCCAATCGCAGTGCCGTCAACCACCGGATACCGGATCTCCCAAAGCTTCCCCGCCACCTCTTCGTGCTTAACCTCAAGATCCGAGATCGCCGTCTCGCATCGCGGACACCAGTTCACGATGTACTTCCCGCGATAAATCAATCCCTCTTCATACAGCCGGACAAACACCTCGCGCACCGCGCGAGAAAGGTTTTCGTCCATGGTGAAGTACTCGCGACTCCAATCGACCGAGGCGCCCAGCCGCTTCATCTGGTCAAGAATCGCGCCGCCATACTCGCGCTTCCATTCCCAGACGCGCTCCACGAATTTCTCGCGTCCCATGTCGCGACGCTTCTTGCCTTCTTTCGCCAGTTGCCGCTCCACCATCATCTGCGTGGCGATGCCGGCATGATCCGTCCCCGGCAGCCAGAGCGTGATAAACCCGCGCATGCGATGCCAGCGCACGAGCATATCCATCTGCGTCTGGTTGAGCATGTGCCCCATGTGCAAGCGCCCCGTAACATTCGGAGGCGGCAACAGCAAAGTAAAGACTGGACGAGCCTCTTCGCCGGATGAGCTGGGTGCAGGCGTTTCGACGTGAAACAGTTTTTCCCGGACCCAATATTCCGCCCAGCGCGCTTCAATCGCGCCCGGTTCGTAAGCTTTAGGCAGTTCGTGGGGCATGATATGTGTGCAAGCTCCAGCGATACGTAAGGACGGACGCATTCGACCGTCCCAGCCGAGCACCGCTCGGCAGTCTTCCAAGAGCAGCAGGGAATCTTTGATCTTACAGGCGCAAGAAAAGCAGGGTCAAACTGGCGGGTTGTTTTCGGGCCCGTCTACGCGCCTGGTCTTACCTTTTCGGTTCACTCCCATATTCGATCTTTCGCCCCCGTCAATCAGCTGTGATTTCTTAGGGATGGAAGTCCCGCCGCCGCGCAAAAAGTATTTTTGTGAACCGTGAGGCGATTCCCTTGCGCTTTCCGCCTTCTGCTATGAGCGCGGAAATCGGCTCACCGAAAAAGTCCCGAAGGTGGCGCTTGGATGGCCAGGACGGATTCGGCAAAGGAAAGTTCAGGACCAGCGAGTTCAGTACAAGATTTCCAAAAACAAATCTATAGAGGAGGCTCAACCATGAAAACCATCAACCACATCATCGCCGTGTTTCGTCTCGCGGTGGCGCTCGGCGCCATCGCCCTTGGCGTAAGCCAAGCCCAAGCACAATATTCCTGGTACTCTTTCCAGACCTCGCCCGGCCCGCCTTACGCGGTGCCTACGAATATCTGGGAGCAGGAGATCTACCAGACCGGAACTGTACCGGTAATGTTGGCTCCATCCAACCCCCTCGACTTTGGGGCACTCTACGCGCTTCTCAACCACAAGGATTCCAATGGCGACTTCGAGGTATACGGCTGGTTCAGCGATGTATCGGAGTGGCTCCCTGCATACGGTGGCTATCTGAGCGGAATAGTCAACGACAGCTATACGCCAGCGGTGTGGGGCATCACCGACAACGGAGAAGTCTGGAGTACCTACCCGTATGGCAACAACTGGACCCACTATTGGAACAACTATACGAGTCTTGCCGTGCAGAATCCGACTGCAGCCAATCCGGCAGGATACCTTTTCGCAACCGCAAGCAACTCGACCACCAACGGCAGCGCGAACGGCGGACCGTCCGGACCAACCATTGAACTCTACAACCCGACCGGGGAATTCCCCAACGGGACGTGGACGAATACGGGCTGGGGCGCTTACCAGGTAAGCGCAGACCCGGTGGGCAGCGATGTCGCTGCTCTGGACAGCAGCGGTGTCGTCTGGAGCATATCGCCTGCATACTTTCAACAGCCCGGCGGAAAAAGGCTATTTCTAGGCTATCGTGCGGCACAGCTTTCCTATGTCCAATGCCGTAACAGCGACGCGATCACTTTCGCCCAAGTGGCGGTGAAAAACGGGACCTATATTGGCTTGGACAGCTTCGCCGGCGGGAGCCCTCAAATCAGCAACGCGGTCTGGTATTACACCGCTAAGGGTTGTTGGCAACAAGTAGGGTCCAAGGCTAATTTCCTGAGCATTGCGACCGACGGTGGCTACGAACTTGTTTGGGCGTCGGATACCAGCGGTAAGATCTGGTACGCGGAATAAACAAGCCAGACACCCAGCACGATTCCCCGCTCAGGCTCAGCTTGAGCGGGTTTTTGTTGCGATCCAGCGCCGACTACTCTAGATGACCCTCCTTAACAAACAATCTTCAACCGGCGGGTGGCCCACATCTGCTCCGTGGACACCTCACGGACTGTGAATCGCCGGCAGAGAAACAACTGGGGGTGCGCCACTTCTCGCGCTTTTCGAGAAGTGGCCCCACCCAAACCGTCGACGCCTGAGCGGCGGGTCGGCTCACTCTAGTAAACCGTCAACGCAGTCGTCCCAGTGACTCCGTTCATGCTGGCTGTAATCGTGGTAGTTCCGGAATCTGCGGCGTTCGCTAGTCCCCTAGAGTCGATCGCGGCAACGTTCACGCTAGACGACGTCCAAACCACCTGAGTTGTGAGGTCCTCCGTGCTGCCGTCGCTGAAATTGCCGATAGCAGTGAACTGCTGGGAACCGCCCGAAGCTATGCTGGAATCGCTCGGTGTGATCGTGATGGAAGTCAGTTCGGCGTTGGTCACGGTCAACGATGCTGTCCCAACCTTGCCTGCAAACAGCGCTGTGATGGTGGCTGGGCCGGGAGCGATTCCGTTCGCCAATCCGCTCGTTCCCGCTGTGTCGCTCACCGTCGCAACCGACGACGGAGACGAAGTCCACGACACTGAATTGGTAAGGTTCTCCGTGCTCCCGTCCGCAAATGTGCCGATGGCGTTGAATTGTATGGCGGTCTGCTGCGCCACCGTTGCGCTCGCCGGAGTAATCTGCACCGATGTTAACGGCGACGATTCGACCACCAGGCTGCCGCTGCCGCTAACGGAACCTAGCAGTGCCGTGATGGTTGCCGTTCCCGCCGATTGGCCTGTAACTTGTCCATAGCTGGAGATACTTGCCACGTTAGGAGCCGACGAAGTCCACGTGACGGCCGTGGTGATGTTCTGCGTGCTCCCGTCACTGAATGTTCCAACGGCGGTGTACGCCCGTCTGGATGCCGGAGCAAGCACGTCCGTTGCCGGGTTGACGGCGATGGAAACGAGCGTCACGGAACTTACGTTCAATGGCGCCGATCCAGTTACTGCATTGAATGTAGCGCTGATATTCGCGGTCCCCGGAGCAACCGCGGTGACCACGCTTCCACTTCCGACCGTCGCCACGGTTACGTTGTCGGATGCCCAGGTTACTGCGGAAGTAATGATCTGCGTGCTGGAATCGCTGAACGTCCCCGTAGCTGTAAACGTCAAGTTAGTAGTTGGAGCAATGGTGCTGCCTGTAGGAGTAACTGAGATCGCGACGAGCACGGCATTGGTTACGGTAAGTGTTACGGAAGCACTGACCGTACCTACTGTCGCAGTGATGGTTGTCATCCCGGGAGTCAGCCCCTTGGCTAGTCCCCAAGTGCTGCCAACTGTCGCCACTGCGGTGTTGGATGAAGTCCACGTAGCCTGAGTAGTCAGGTCGCGTGTACTTCCGTCCGTGAAGGTGCCCACCGCTGAAAACGGCTCGCTGGTGGTTTCAGCAATCGTGACATTGCCCTGCGGAATCGCCAGCGACGAAAGGTTGGCGGCATTCACGCTCAATGAGGTGCTTCCACTGACCGAGCCGGAAATTGCTGTGATGGTGACGCTTCCGAGGTTTCCAGCCATCACCAGGCCGCTGACCGTGATCGACGCTATGCTGTTTTTCGATGAACTCCACGTCACCGTGCCCGTGATGTTCTGCGTCGTGCCATCCGAGAATGTGCCGGTAGCGGTGAACTGCTGCAACGTGCCCAGAGGTATGGACGCATTCGCGGGGGTTACCGCGATCGATACCAAATTCGCATTGGTGATCGTAAGAGTCGCGCTGGAAGAAATGCTTCCCGAAGTTGCGGTGATGGTAGAGGTGCCAGCTGCCATCCCCATCGCGAGGCCCGGGACGCCGTTGACGTTGATGGTTGCCACCGAGCGATTCCCCGATGTCCATTGCACGGACGCGGTGAGGTTCTGCGTGCTGCTGTCGGTGTAAGTGCCGATCGCCACGAATTGCACGGTCGTGCTTTGCGCAATGGAAGTACTTACCGGCGAGATCGCGAGCGAGACCAGCGCTGGAGCAGTCACTGTCAGGCTGGCGTTGCCGCTGGCACCAGCATAGGTTGCGATAATTGTTGCCGGGCCCTGGGCGTTGCTGGTCACCATCCCGTTGCTGGAGACGCTGGCGGTGCTCGTGTTGGACGAATTCCAAGTGGCAGAGTTAGTAAGGTTCTGCGTGCTGCCGTCGGTGTAAGTACCGATGGCGGTCAATTGCAAACCGGTGCCGAGCGCCAGGGATGCACTTGCAGGCGAGACTGTAAGCTGAGTCAGGGCCGGTGCGGTCACGGTCAGAGTCGCGTCGCCGCTCACGCCGGAGTAGGCGGCGATGATAGCGGCTGAACCCTGTGCTTTACTGCTCGCCATGCCGGTGGTGGAAATGGTTGCCGTGCTGGTATTCGATGAACTCCAAGCGACGGAGTTAGTCAGATCTTTCGTGCTGTTGTCGCTGTACTTTCCAGTCGCGGTGAATTGCTGACTGAGTCCGGCGGCGATCGAGGTCACGGCCGGAGTAACCTGAATCGACTGCAAAACCGCCTGTGGGTTCCCAGGAGCAGAGTTATTGCTGCTGCCGCCGCAACCAGCCAGCAGGCCAAAACACATCAGCGCGATCGAGATCTGTAATTTCTTCATAAGGTGACGTTACTCCCGGTTACTTGGTTTATTTTGGTCGAACCTTCTCACTTTCAGCCGGGGGAGGAGAAATGAAGCTTGAAGAGTGATAAACCAGAGAGGGCAATCCAGCAGCCAGTCAGCTTGGCTTCGAGTGGCACGCATGTGCCACTGCAATGCGTGCGCAGGAGACCCTGATTTAATGATCGAAAAGATCGTGAGCCGTAGAAATCATGGAGGATCACGGCAGGCTGATCGGATTTTGTCAGCTCCAGGAGGACAGCGCGGAAGGCAGGCTGCAAAATGCAACCGCAAGCGTTTTTACCGCGAAAAGCGAATCGTTTTCACAGCGAGGATAAAAGCCGAGGTAAGAGTGCTCTTTCGGGAAGCGATTCCATTTCGGCGCAGCAGACATTTTTCCGAGTAGTTTGTGGGTACATGCCGTGACCATTTTGTGCAGGGTCATCAAACGGGTACACAGGTTCTACAAACTACTCGAAACAACGGACGTGGATCAACCAGTTAGCTCCCAGCGCCTAACTGAGCCTTCAGTATGATTTGCGAACCGGAATCGAGCTTGACGGTCTTGTCGCCCGATTTAAGCACGCCATCCGAGCTGAGTTCCAGACCCTTGATCCCGACCACTCCCACGGAGTCCCCATTCAAGCCCTGGGTCGCTCCCCAGTTAGTGCTGGCCGAACTGTGCTGGATGGTCTGGCTCATCCCGCTATAATCAACGCCGGCTCCGCCTTGGGTTTCGTGCGGCGGCCCGACCGCCCGGATCACGCCTGTGATGGTCAGCGTCTTGTCCTTTAGTTCCACCTTGTCAAACACAATTCCGAGCGCCGACTCCGGATCGCCACCGGACCGCGCCTTCGACTCGGTAACATGGCCGATGACCTTCGTCCCGCGCGGAATGAGCGTTCCGTCTGGTAAGTGCTCGTCGCCGATGGTCTTGACCACCACCTCTTCGCCGGGCTTCTTTTTCTTGGAGTCAAGGGACGCGGCGAGAGTTCCACCAATCAGAAACTGCGTTATCGTCTTCGGAGCATCGCCTCCTATATGAATAGTCGGTGCCGGAGCACTGTCTCCTATGTGAACCGTACCCGCCGTCGGACCACCGATTTGCTCAACGGTCGCTCCCGGCGCGCCGAGCTTCGCCATCACCTCGGTTGTGTGCCCCGCGGTAACTTCGACCTTCCCCACATATCCTCCAAGCTTCGGGACATTGACTTCAACCTGGTAGGAGCCTAAGTCGGTCAGCGGAAATTGAAAAACACCTTGTGCGTTGGTCTTCGTCTCGCGCGTGAAACCTCGATCCAAGCTATTCAGCTTGACGGTTATGTTAGGGACGACCGCGCCCGTTTTGTCTGTCACCGTCCCGGTGATGGCGCCCTGCGTCAAACTCTGCGCCAGCAGCAAGCCCGGCAGCAACATGGCGATTGCTACTATTGCTGCCAGCATCCTGATCGTTGTCGTGAGTCGCATTGTGGTATCTCCGTGCTTCAAAATTCTTTGGCTCAGGGCCGAGCGATCTTGTCCCAGAGCGGTCCACCAGCCAACGGACGAAGCCGTCTCCAGTTAATTGCCGCCAGCGGACTGGGCTCTAAGTATGATCTCCGATCCGGAATCCAACTTGACAGTTTTATCGCCCGACTTAAGCACGCCATCCGAGCTCAGTTCCAAGCCCTTGATCCCCTGCACTCCCACGGAATCCCCGTTCAGGCTTTGCGTCGCTCCCCAGTTAGTTCCAGAAGTAGCGTGCTCAAGGGTTTGGTTCAACCCGCTATAACCAACCCCGCCGCCTCCGCCTTGCGTTTCATGCGGCGGCCCCACCGCTCGGATCACAGCCGTGATGGCCAGCGTCTTGTTCTTCAGTTCGACCTTGTCAAACACAATTCCGAGCGACGACTGCGGATCGCCTCCCGATCGTGCCTTCGCCTCGGTGATGTGCCCGATGACCTTCGTCCCGTGCGGAATGAGCGTTCCGTCCGACATTTTCATATCGCCGATGGTCTTGACCACAACCTCTTCGCCCGCCTTCTTTTTCTTGGAGTCGAGCGACGCGGCCAGAGTCCCACCAATCAGAAACTGCGTTGTTGTCGAACCACCGCCTCCGATATGGATCGTACCCGCGCCCTCAACCGCCGCTCCAGCTACGCCGAGCTTCGCCACCACGTCGGTCGTGTGCCCTCCGGTAACCCCAACCCTGCCCACGTATCCCCCAAGCCCCGGGACATTGACTTCGACTTGGTAGGAACCTAAGTCGACTAGCGGAAATTGAAAAACACCCTGCGCATTGGTTTTGGTCTCGCGCGTGAAACCTCGATCCAAGCTATTCAGCTTGACGGTTATGGTAGGGACGACCGCGCCCGTTTTGTCTGTCACCGTGCCGCTGATGGCGCCCTGCGTCAAACTCTGCGCCAGCAGGACGCCCGGCAGTAACACGGCTATTACTGCCATCACTACCAGCATCCTGATCGATGTCGTAAATCGCATGATTTTGGTCTCCAATTCCAGAAAATTCGCTGGCTCAGTCCCTGGACAATCTTCACCCAGGATTCTTGCTTGTAACCCCGGATGGCAGCAGTATACGCCGCTTTGCCTTGTCCAAGAAAGGGCTGGAAACAAGCGATGGAAACGCGGACTCGTAACTCCGAATGGGTTAGAAAGTTGAAAACTGCAGGGGAAAGTTGAAAACTGCAGGGAGGAGCCGTAAGTCAGGCTAGGACTGGTCTCATAAATACTTCTCCGGGCAAACGGTCCGGCCCTCAGGGGCTAAAGCCCGTGTTGTTGTCGGTCCTGAACGGCACGGCTGAAGCCTTGCCCTACCCAAAAACCATTTTATGAGACCAGTTCCAGGACCACAGTCGACGTCCGACGGCTGTGTGGGCTGAGAGCCGGTTACTTGCCCGCCAGCCTTTTCGCAATCTCTTCGACGATCTTCGGGCGAAGATCGGCCATGACGCTGTCGACGATGCTGGCAATCGTGCTCGCGTCGGGCGCAGACGCGGGTGCGGAAGCCGCCGCCGCTGCCATCGCCTTCGGAGTTTCCTCGGCCGCCGGTTCGGCCTCTTTTGCCGCTTCGACTAGGTCACCCTTGGCGGCCGCGCTCGCCGGCGCGCTGTGAATCTGATGCCAGTTCGTTTTCTTCGATTTCCCGTCTTTTTCCTTGTCCTTGTCCTTGCCCATGGCTTCCTGTCCCTCACCCTGTGAACTCGAACCCCAACTCTGTTCGGCGGTCGCATCCGCCGTTGTTCCGCCCGCTGGCGCCTCATCCCGTTCGACCACGGCGTCGAACTCGTTCCTAGTAACCTCGCTTTGCGACACGACACTTTTCTCAACCGCGTCTTGGTCCGCGACATTTTGACCAATCGCGTCGGCAAACGTCGCCGCCGGAAACTCTTCCACTGGCGCTTCCTCCGCGAGCTTTTCAGCGGAATCGGTGGCTTCGGCTGCGGGTTTCTCGGGCGCGAGGTGCTCTGCTTCCGCCGGCGCGATGTTGAGGTTGATGACGGGCGCCGATTCGCCGAGCTTCCCGGTTTCGTTCCCCATCCCCGCACCCGCCTCGACTGGAACCAACGCTGGCGTTGCCGCCGACCCGGCCGATGTTTCTACGGAGGTGGTTTCAGAACCACGCTGGTCGGAACCATCGTTGGAATTCTGGTTCGAAACATGTTCTGAAACCTGCTCGGAGGCATCCCCGGAGTTGTGCTCTCCGGCAGGTTGCGCGGCAGCAGAAAGCTCCGTCGCAAGCTCCGATGATGCTTTTGCGCTGGTCGCCATTTCTACAGCTGCCAGTCTGTTCTCCACCGCGGCCGCGATCGCGGACACGGCCATGAGTTTCGCCGGTTCCATTTCGCTGCCTAACGTTGCCGCATGCATGTCGGCAAAGGTGCGGAACATTTCCGCTTCCAGCGATATTGCCGCTTCCTCCGGACTCAACGCCACCGGCTCCGCCACCCAACGCGAGCCGCTCCCGGTGCTGCGCGCCACTTCTTCCGCGAGCAACTGGCCGGCCGCCGCCAGCGTTCCGGGCGACGGAATGGGGCCTTGCGAGGATGAAACGTCCAGTTGCGCGGTGGCAGGTGTTAGCAAGCGCAACGCCTGCGCCAACTCCTCGTCGCTTGGCACCGGCTCTTCTGCCGCCATCATCTGTTGCAGGTTCGCCCCCTCCGTGACGGGTTGCGCGGCCATTTCCGCCGGCGCTTCAGCGACACTCGCGATTTGGGTCTGCGATACTTCGAACTGGGACTCCAAAGCCTTCGCCGCCGCTGCGCCCGCCCCGGTGGTCGCGATGGTTTCAGTCGTCTCGGGTGTCTCGGAGTTCGTGACGGCGAAGACCTCGACTGGCTTCGCTTCAGCCGTTTCCTGCAGGGCCGTTTCCGCCGCACTCGGAAGCGCCGCGAACATCGGCTCGTCGTTTCTGTCCACGGGAGCAGCTTCCTGCGCCAGCAACGCGGTATCCACGACGACTGCGCTCACCGCCGGCGCTTCTGCAGGCTGGTTCTGCGAGACCTTGGTTTCTGAAACCTGGCTCTCTGAATGCGGAGTTTCTGCGTGCTGCTTTTCCCGATGTTCGACTTCCGCCGGCTGGCCGGCTGCGGGATCGCTTCCAGGTTGGCGTGTTTCGACCACGGCAGCGTCGGTCGCCAACTCCATGTGCTCGACCGGAATCTCAACTTCGCCCACATCTTCGACCGTGAATGCCGGGGCGTCCGCGGCAACGGCCTTAACCGGCGCCGCCGGAATTTCAGCTTCCATTTTCTCTGCTGGCTTTGTGTCCACTGCAACAACTTCCGTCCCAGCAGCGACGCTCGGTACGGTTGCCGTCACGATTGGGGTTGCGTTCGCCGCAGCCTCTTCAGCTGCCGCCCGCGGTCCATCGAGTTTCGCGGCCACCGCGCTCAGTGCGTCCAACTCTTCCGGCGTGATATCCCGCGGAATATCCGGAACCAGATCTGGATCCTTAAATGGCGCCGCCTTCGCCGCGATTGTCTTGCTCTTTGTCTTCCGAAAATCGCGGAACGTGCCGGCCGTGAAATCTTCCGCTTCTTCCTTTTCCTCTTTTTTCTTCTTCGAGGGAAAGCCCAGCCGGGTTTTCCATCCGTTATCGGTTCCGGGTTTAATGTCCGATTTTCTGCCGCTGCCATCGAAACGCGATCCCGCAGTTTGCGGCGGCACCATCGCATCTTCCAGTCGCGTAATCGCGGTCAGCAACTCGCTCGCCTCAAAGGGCTTCACGATGTGGCCGTCGGCCCGCACCCGGCGGGCTTCTTCCGGCTTGAAAGGTTCCAGTTTGCCCACCGTCAGCAGCACCGGAATGTGCGCTGTCTCCTCCGCATCCTTGAGCCGCTGGCACGCTTCGAGGCCGCTAAAGCCGGGCATATACACATCCAGCACGATCAGGTCGGGTTTGATTTCGCTGACTTTTTTGAGAGCGGCCGATCCATTATTGACCGTGACAACGTCATAGCCGGCATCGGCCAGAATCTTGCGCCCCATGTTCTGGGCCGTCACACTGTCATCGGCGAGCAGTATTTTCCGCGCCAAGCGTCATCCTTCGACAGAGAATAAGGAGAGATAACGCGAAGCTACCTTGTCCCAGAAACGAAGTCAACGATTCCCGCAAAGGTAACGGTTACGTCCGTTCCTAGCCTGTTGGGGTTAGTCCAATTTCAATCAGTCCAGCCTTTGGTAACCAAAGGGTGGCGCTCATTAGGGCCGATGGGTTCCCCATCCTTGCACGTTTTGTGCGCAAGGGTGGGGATTCCGCGGAAGTGTGGAGCCCGGGGTTTGCCTTGATCTTCTTTGAAAGGGTGCAGCTGGAGCCGCACCGTGACCAGCACAGAATGAATGCGGCTGAAAAACTCGGATACAGGCCGCGTCGTCCCTCAGCGGCTGAAGCCGGCACTGAGAATAGGGCGTTTATCGCAGCGGTAAACCGCTGCGCCACCCAAAAACAAGGAGCAAAAGCGGTGAACCGCTGCGCCACCCAGAAACAAGAGCAAAAACGGTAAACCGCTGCGCCACCCAAAAACAAGGATCAAAAGCGGTAAACGGCTGCGCCACTCAAAAGCGAGACAAAAATCGAGGTTTTCAGCAATCTGTTTAGCCGCCGAGGTAACGCTTTCGTACCGCACCCTTTAGAACGGGTTCAGCTTGGCCAGTCCTTTTTTCTTTTTCTTCTTGCTCGAGGAAATATCGGCCATCTCTTCGGTCTTGGCAGGCGCGCTGGAGGCGCTGGCGCTCGACGAGCCATTACTTTCTATCTGATTGCTCTGCTGCAGCGGAGGCAGCGCGTTCGGATCGGGTTCCACATTCGGCTTCAATTCATTCGCATCGGAGGCACTCGGCTGCACCTCGGTCGTGGCCGTGGCGGTCGCCGCCGGCGTATCTGAACGCGGCGGCTCCTGGTTCGGCGCCGGCTGCGCATTCGTAGTTTCCACCGTGACCTTATTGTTGCCGCCCGTTCCCAGCGATCCCGCCATCTGTCTCACCACGCTCGTTGCCGTCACTGGTTCCGGATCGACCAAAGTCGGCTCTCCATAATGCGAGGCCTTGGCCACGTCGGGATGCTTCTCGAAATTTCCCAGCATGGTCGACATCACGCCTTCCTCACGCCGGCTCGCCACTTCCTTCTTGTTATTCTCGAGGGCCGCCCGCGTCGGGCGCGGCACCGTCTGATGCAGCGCTTCCAACCGCGCTTTCGCATCCAGCGCCCGGTCCATCGCCGGATAGCGTGTGATGATCCGCGCATACGCTTCGGCCGCGTTCTTGGTTGCTTCCTCGATCAACTTCGCTTTCGACGCTTCATTCAAATTCGGTTTTTTGCGGATGACGTTGATCTCGCCTTCCCACGATTGACCAATCATGTACAGTGCCTCATCCGCTCCGCTATATAACGGATAGCGTTCCACCAGCGTTTTCAGCCGCGCAATCGCTGCCGGATACGACATCCGCAAATAATAAAAGCGCCCGATATCGAACTCCCGTTCTGCGAGGACCTCCTGCACTTCGCGCAAGCGCTGCTTCGCCCGCGGCACCATTTTGCTGTCAGGATAGTCCTGAATCAGCGTGCGGTATTCTTCCTCCGCCCGCATGGCGTGGGTGTAGTCGCGGTCCGGCTTCTCCATCTGCTCGTAGTGGATGTTCGCAACTTTCAACTGCGCCTCGGCCGCCTCCGGCATGTTGGGAAAAAACGTCCGGAAATCCTTATATTGAAGTTCCGCCTGCTGCAACGCCGTCGTGCCTCCTTCGGCATACCAGGAATCGGCAACGGCCAGCTTCGCGCGCGCAATAAACTCCGAATCCGGATAGGTATTGATCAGCGTCTGCAGCGTCATCCGCGACACGTCGAAGCGGTTGTGCTTCATGGCATCCATGGCCCGGTCAAACAGCACTTTGTCGGGCTGTTTCGATCCCACATTGGCCAGAGGATTCACCGATTTCTTATTGGTGCATCCCACGGAGAACGCCAGCAATAACGCGAGAACAACGAAACTAGAAACACGCCGCATAAGAGACCTCAAGACTGCTTTAGCTTTTGGCTCTTAGCTTTTAGCTAAAGGCCAAAGGCTAAGAGCTAAGAGCGCTTTCTTCGCCCTACACCCGCACAGAAGCCGCGCTGCGCGCCGCTTCCAGCAGCGCCGCCGCATTCTCCGCGGCATCGCCTTTCCCAAAAACCGCATTGCCCGCCACCAGAATCTCCGCCCCCGCCCGCACCACGTCGGCCACCGTTTCCATCGCCACCCCGCCATCTACTTCGATGCGGTAAGAGTACCCCCGCGCCGCGCGAATCTCCGCCAGCCTTCTGATTTTATGCAGCGCTCCCGGGATAAATTTCTGCCCCCCAAATCCCGGATTCACACTCATCACCAGCACATAATCGACTATATCCAGCACTTCGCTCAGCGTTTCCACCGGAGTCGCCGGATTAATCACCACTCCCGCCCGGCAGCCATGATCTTTGATGTGGCTCAGCGTGCGGTTCAAATGCCAGCACGCCTCCTGATGCACCGAGATCCAATCCGCTCCCGCGTCGGCAAAATCTGGAATGTACTGGTCAGGGTTCTCTATCATCAGATGGCAATCCAACGGAAGCTGGGTTGCCCGCCGCAAAGATTTCACTACCGGCGGCCCAATCGTGATATTGGGCACAAAATGCCCATCCATGACGTCGACATGAACGACGCTGGCGCCGCCCGCCGTAGCCCGTTCCACGGCCTGAGCCAGGTGACCGAAATCGGCCGAGAGAATCGAGGGTGCAAGATCGATCAAAACAGGATCCAGGGAGTAAGGGTCAAAAGCTGTGGAAATTCTAGCACGATGTGCTGACCCCCAGCCGAGCTCACGTAGGGACGGGCGCCCTCGCCCGTCCAGTTTGGCAGCCTGCGTGGAGCTAATGTATCCAAGGGCGAGCACAACCCGCGCTCAAGCCCGAGATCGAGCCACTCTCGTTTCCTCAGCCCCGGCCAATTCCCGCCTCACTTTTTCCACTTCCGCGGCCATAGCGAACTTCAGCTTCTCAATCCCCTCGCCCGTCACTGCGGAAATTGGATACAGCTTGAGCTTCTTGCGCGTCGCCCACTGCTTCAGCTTCTTGAGCTTCTCCGAATTCGCGACGTCGATCTTCGAAGCCACCATCAGAGTCGGCTTCTTCTCCAACCCCGCCCCGAAGCTAGCCAGTTCGCCGAGAATCACCTCGACGTCTTTCACCACGTCGTCGCGCCCACTGCCGTCGGAAACATCCACCATGTGTACCAGCATCCGCGTGCGCTCAATGTGCCGCAGAAATTGTATGCCCAGGCCCGATCCCGTATGCGCCCCTTCAATCAATCCCGGAATATCGGCAACCACAAAACTTTCTTCGCGTCCCTTATCTTTTCCCTTACCCCCCACCAGCACCACGCCCAGATTCGGTTCCAGTGTGGTAAACGGATAATCCGCCACCTTCGGCCGCGCCGCCGAAATACGCGAAATGAGCGTCGACTTGCCGACGTTCGGATATCCCACCAGCCCCACATCGGCGAGCAGCTTCAACTCCAGCCGAAACTTGCGTTCTTCGCCGGGGCGCCCCGGTTCATGCTCGCGCGGCGCCTGGTGCGTCGAAGTGGCAAACTGAGCGTTGCCGCGTCCGCCACGTCCGCCGCGCGCAATCACAACGCGTTCATCGGGGCGCGCGAAATCGTGCACCATCTCGCCCGTATCTTCGTCGTATACGATCGTCCCAACCGGCACCTTCAGCACAATCCCTTCGCCGTCGCGCCCGGTTTTCTTCGATCCCTCGCCGTGCCGTCCACGCTCGGCGGAGTGTTCGGGATTAAAACGGAAATGTATCAGCGTGTTATGCTGCTGACTCGATTCCATCCAGATATCGCCGCCGCGGCCGCCATCGCCGCCCGAAGGCCCGCCTCGCGGAACGAACTTCTCCCGCCGGAACGCCATGCATCCGTTGCCACCATCTCCGGCCTTCACCCGAATTTTGACTTCATCAATGAACATAAAATGAACGCATAAAACGATGAACAGGGAAACCATCAATTTTGAGCGAGAAACCCACGTCCCGCAATCACAGCCAACAGTGATCAGCCGTACCCGGAACGTAGTCCACAATCACTGCTCGGAATCGAACTTCGCGCTACAATCCGGCTGGGGGTAAATGTATGGACCCCACCGATGTCGCTCACATAGCCCTTGAGCTATGCGATCTTTTACAACTGCAGCTCGATTCGATCATGGGTCGCAAGTTGACGGATTTCACGCCCGACGAATTGGAAGCTTATCAGAATAGAAAATCGCGCATTGCCGAATGGCAATCCGAATTGCACCGGCTCGCCAATCCAACCTAGAGAAATTTCATCTGGTGCTGGGAGTGGTCTTGACCTGGCCACGTCGCGAGGTGGAGTGCGGACTATTGCCATTGCCCGCTCTTTTTTCGTACTCGGCAAGCAACAGGTTCATCTCGGCGATGATCGTTTCCAGTTTCCGCGGGTCTCGTTCGTTCCGCGCCCGCTCCTGAAGCTCCCGCCACACCTCAGGTTCCCCGAAAAGATCTGGCCAATCGACGCCGTCCGACGTGGTTTTGCGCACCGGATTCTCCCGATAAGCTGCGCTCTGTATCGTACGACTATGATGCCCGGTACCGTAAAATTCGTACCAGTATCGCACAGATTACATCGGAAGCCAGTTTTTTTCCGAGAGTTACGTTAACGCGCTATTCCGCCACGGCCGCTTCGGGTTCGACCATCACAAACTTCCCCATCGATCCCTTATCGACAAACTTGATCCGTCCCGTGATCTTGGCAAAAAGCGTGTCGTCTTTGCCGCGTCCCACGTTCAGCCCCGGCTTTACCCGCGTGCCGCGTTGCCGCACGATGATCGTCCCACCGGGCACCAATTGTCCGCCGAAAGCCTTAACTCCAAGCCGCTGTGCGTTCGAGTCGCGCCCGTTTCGTGAAGTACCCTGTCCTTTTTTATGCGCCATAAATCAATTCCCAGTGGCCAGTTGCCGGTTGTCAGTAAAAAATAATTGTTATCCTGAGCGAAGCGAAGGACCTGCTTTTCTCGCCGCCTAACCGCTATCTCTTCTTCTTCGCCGCCTTTTTCTTCGCGGTCGATTTCTTCGCGTGCGCATGTGCCGCGTGCGTCGCCGCCTTTTTCCCCGGACGCTGCGAGCTTTTCGCTTCCGGCGCCGCCTTCACCTTCTTCTTCTCTTTTTTCGGCAGCTCGGGAGCCTTAAATGACTGCCCATCAAAAGCAATCTCCGTAATGCGGACCGCCGTATAGTCCTGCCGGTGTCCCCGCAGCTTCTTGTACTGCTTCTTTTTCTTGTAGTGGAAGACCAGGATCTTATTGCCGCGTCCCTGCTCGACCACCTCGCCGGTCACCAGCGCGCCGGTTCCCGCAGGAACAACGCTGCCCGCCTCGGCCGACACCGCCAGCACGTCGCCGAACTCGATCTTCCCGTCCTTATCTTGCTGTGTTTCCATCCGAATCACATCGCCCGGGGCGACGCGATACTGCTTTCCACCAGCGCGGATCACCGCGTACATAGTTTCTCCTTAAATAACTAAATAACTCACGCAGGGACGGCCGCCCTCGGCCGTCCACCGAGCTCAGCTCGGCAGAAATTTAAATATTGCTTGCTGTTTTCCCGCCACGGCTTCTGACCGGAAACGCGGCGCGGCCCCAGAACGGTTCCGCAAGTACGGCAAACCTTACTAGTCTATAGTGCGCTGTGGAAATCGGTCAAACGAATCTGCACGTGATCTGTGTTGGGTACCGCAAGTCGAAGGTTTCAGTATCTGAGACGGCCGAGTTCTTCGACCCCACTCCGCAAGGAACCGATGCAATGATTTGGCAGACCCGCTTTTGGTCGGATCCATTCAGATAGCGTTTCCGATGCTTGTGGAATCAGCTCATTCCAGTCATTTCTCGTCCGTTTATAATCGGTTTCCTCGTCCACGGCCTGCCCATTCAGACAGAGAATCCAAGTCTCGACATTGCGTTTGGGAACCAGCCGCGCAACTTGCTCATGCCCAACATCAACGCGATGTTTTCCAGCATCCTCCAAGGCCCGATCGAGCTGCTCCCATCTATCTAGAACCGTATGGGTGTCTGCGTCGATTACTACGATCAGCGCAGTTTTGGCGTGACGGCTGCGGTACCGGTTCACTTCCTTGACGAACGTTTTCCGCACCCAACCTTCGGCGTTCCCCTCGCCCGAGGGAGAACGCTCAATCCTCATCTCGCGGTCTCCCATCCCGCGCTTTTTGAGATATCTGCTGACAAGCATTTTGTGGCGGTCGTCTTCCAGAACCACGATGACATAGACCCGAGATGATTTACTCATCCTCCTGTCCTCGCGCGATCAATTCGGAGGGCTGCAAATTTCCATCTGGGTCGGTCTTGAATTTCTCTGTGCGAACGTGGCCGTTGTTCTCGCGAAAGAAACGCAGTCCATGCTCTTGCGCCCATTGATTCAGGATTTCCGGGTGATGGGAGATGAGGATGAGCTGCCCACGATGGTCTTCTACCGCTTCCTCCGCCGCTATGAGCCAGGGCTGGATTTCACGTAAAGAGATGAAATTGTCCGGTTCATCGATAAATACGGTATGCCCCTTGGTGATAAGGAAGTGAAGGATCATGTATAAAGCTAGCAGATACCGCTGACCCTCGGAAAGTTCGTATATTGCATAATTCACCCCCTTCTTCCTGGGAGCCGCAAAATCTGCTCGAAGGTTGCGCCTGCCGTCTTCGTCGGAAGAAAATCTCAGTGATTGAAATCCAGTCAGCACCTCCCTCATGGAATTTAGAAATTTCACATTCTCACTTGGGTACGCCTGCACTAAATGACGGTACCAACCGGCGAGGTTTTCTAGTTCATCGTCGGGATCTCGTTCCTCCTTATCGGCACTCTCATCCATCGCCCTTGGGTACGCGTCAATAGAAAAACAATGCACAGACTGCATCCATTCAACAAAGCGGTGGACGTGCGGGTTGCTCAGTTCCGCCAACTTCAAGGCAGACTTT